>JALFFZ010000016.1 GCA_022777585.1 Bacteroidales bacterium
TTCCGAAGATAATGCCGCCCTTGTCGGTCATAGGAGATGTCACATAGTCCGTGGCCATGAAGCAGGAACCGAGAATCATACCTCCGGAAAGAAGGTTGAATACCGGATCGGTGAAACGTGACGGGTCAGCCAGCCAGAAAATCAGTGAAACCAGGGCGACAGTAGCCCAGATTGAAAGGGTGATGTGAGGTCTGATGACCTTGCGGACAAGGAGATAGACAAATCCGGCAAGGAGGGCCAGGGCAGAAATCTCACCCACGGAACCTCCGATATTGGCGAACAGCATCTGACTGTAGCTGATACCGTTCTCGGCCATGATGCTCTGGATGCTCTGACCGGACATGATGCCCTCATTGATAAGTCCGAGGGGCGTTGCTCCTGAAACTGCATCAACTCCGAAGAGGCCACCCGGAATCTCCCAGTTCGTCATATAGGCCGGGAATGAGATGAGAAGGAACACGCGGCCGGCAATCGCAGGATTGAAAAGATTCTGCCCGATGCCTCCGAATGTCATCTTGGCCACTCCGATAGCGAAAAGGGAGCCGATGAACACAACCCACCAGGGAGTGGTGGAAGGGAGGTTGAGTGCAAGCAGAAGTCCTGTCACTGCGGCTGACCAGTCGCAGATGGTGGATGGTTTCTTGAGCAGGAACCTGGTAATGAGATATTCCAGGAGCACGCAGGAGATGACGGATGTCGCAAGAACAGCGATTTCGCCGAGGCCATAGAAGATGACCGAGACAATAACCGCAGGCATCAATGCGATCACCACGTCACGCATAAGCGACTTGGTGGAAACCGGCGCATGCAGATGCGGGTTCGGGGATACCAAAAGTCTGTTCATTGTATTTCAATGGTTTATTGTTCAACTTATTTCTTCTCTGCCGGTGCGGCCTTGGCGGCTTCAGCGGCTGCCCTGGCGGCTGCGGCGCGGGCCCTGATAATGCCCATCACCTTGACTTTTCCCTGGCGTATGATGTCGAGAAGAGGAATGTATGCAGGGCAGCTGTAGAGGCAGCAGCCGCATTCAATGCAGTCCTGGACGGCATTCTGCTCGAGAGCCTCCGTATTGTCCACAAGGGTGAGTTTCCTGAGGAGGAACGGCTCGAGACCCATAGGGCAGGCCTGAGAGCATCTTCCGCAACGGATACAGTTCGTCTGAGGCTGACGCCCGGTCTGGGCCGCTGTCAGGAACAGAAGGGCTGATGTTCCCTTGAGGGTTGCGGCATCAAGATTGGCGATTGCCTTACCCATCATAGGACCGCCGCTGATTACCTTCACGGCATCCTCCGGCATTCCGCCTGCCTGCTCGATAATGAAGGAAATCGGTGTTCCTACACGGACGAGATAATTGTGCTGCCTGTCCATAGGGAGGCAGTCTCCGGTGACGGTCACCGAGTTGTCCACAATCGGCCTGTTCTTCTGGACTGCGTCATAAACTGCCAGTGCGGTGGCAACGTTCTGAACCACAGCACCCACATCAATCGGAAGGGCTCCTGAAGGAACCTGGCGGTGCATGACTGCGTCAATGAGCTGTTTCTCACCACCTTCCGGATATTTCTTAAGGAGACTGAGGACCTCGATTCCATTGAACTTCGGAGACTTGGCCTTGAGAGCGGCCAGCACCTCGCTGATATGGGCGATAGCCTCAGGCTTGTTGTCCTCGATGGCAATGGTAGCCTTGTCCACTCCGAGAACCTGCTTGATGATAGCTGTTCCGATGACCACCTGCTCCCCTTTCTCAAGAAGGGTGCGGAAGTCGGATGTGAGATAAGGCTCACACTCGCAGCCATTGATAATCAACATCTCGCATTTCTTGCCCGGAGGAGGGGAAAGTTTCACGTGGGTAGGGAATGTGGCTCCGCCAAGTCCGACGATGCCGCCGAGCTTGATCTTGTCCATTATCACCTTGTTGTCATCTGTAAAATCGGTGATGAGGGTATCTGTAGTGTCGATTCCCTCTGCCCACTCGTCGCCTTCGACCTGAATCTCGATGCAGGTCTGCATATTGCCGGCGAGATCCTTCCTCGGGCCGATGGATTTCACGGTTCCGGAAACGGAAGAATGTATGTATGCGGAAACGAATCCGCCCGGTTCGGCTACCGGCTGTCCGACCTTGACCTTGTCCCCGGGAGCCACAATAGGCTTGGCCGGAGCTCCGATATGCTGGGATACGGAGATATACACTGTCGGAGGTATAGGAAGCGCCTCAATGGCGCAGTCGCGTGAAATCTTGCTGTCAGCAGGATGCACACCGCCTATTGAAAAAGTTCTTCTCATATTGTTTTCCTCCTTATTCTTTTACGGTTGGTTTGGCCTCTGCCTCAACAGGCTTAGCTGCAGTCTCCACAGGTTTTGCGACCGGAGCGGCTGCAGGATCGGCAGGTGCAGGCTTCGGAGCAGCGGCCGGGGCTGCAGGCTTAGGGGCCGGCTTGGCCTTTTCCACCGGCTTAGGGAAGTTCACATCGTGAATTGCCCCTGTAGGACATACAGCCACGCACTTGCGGCAAAGCTTGCACTTCGTGTAGTCAATGTAGGCCACATTGTTCTCCACCACAATGGCATCGTGAGGGCAGTTCTTCGCACAAAGACCGCAACCGATGCAGGCTGCCTTGCAGGCCTTGCGGGCCACTGCTCCCTTGTCCCTGTTAATGCAGGATACATAAACCCTGAGGCCACGGATTCCCTTGCCCCTGAGCTCGATAACGCCCTTAGGACAAGCCTTTGCACAGGCCCCGCAGGCAACGCACTTGCTCTCATCCACGACTGGCAGTCCGGTCTCCTCATTCATTGAAATCGCGCCGAACTGACAGGCCTCCACGCAGTCTCCGCAGCCGAGGCAGCCGAATGCGCATCCGGTGTCTCCGGCATAAAGCGAAGCCTTGACCTTGCAGGACTTGTATCCGTCGTAGTCATTGGTTTTAGGCCTGTTGGCGCAGCTTCCGTTGCAACGGACAACAGCCACCATAGGAGCCTTCTCCGCCACTTCATAACCGAGAATGGAGGCTACCTTCTTCATGACGTCGTTTCCGCCTACAGGGCAGAAATTGGCACTGAGGTCAGATGCCTTGACTGCGGCCTCGGCGAAAGCGCGGCAGCCCGCGAATCCGCAACCGCCGCAATTGGCGCCCGGCATCACCTTCTCCACCTCGTCAATCCGTGGATCTTCTTCTACCTTGAACCTTTCGGCGACAAGGTACAGGACAACCGCCAGGACAAGTCCCAGAACGGCGATTATCACTACTGTCCAAATAATTGTTGAAGTCATTTCTTATAAGTTATGTTTGTTTTCCTTGGTAACTCTGAATTCATATTCCTTCTCAATGCGGTCCCGGAAAAAATACAGGACCACGTAGTAGATTGCCATCGCGCCGAGCCCCACACCTCCTGAAAGCAATGCCCCGCATCCTGCGAAGGACATCGGGACACATACAGCCATAAGGAGGACTACAGGCAGAAAATAAGCAAGAAGTGCGGCCTTCAGCCCCATGGAAGGGGAAAGCAGCACCTCAACTTCCTCACCTGCAACATATTTCTCTCCGGGTGCAGGTCTCACGTCCACAGTCTTTGTGGTCGATTCCGACATACTGCACATTGAGGCGGCCTTGCAGGAAGAGCAGGCTGACCGGGACACAATCTCCACCGTCAGACTGTCCTGCGACACTGACACCACCCTGCCCTTGTGAGCTATCTCAGTCCCTTCAGCCATAATTATCTATTCTGTTCAATCAACGAGTCGAAAGGATGTTTCAGATTCTTCCATCCCGTCAGCCTTCCGCTCGCCACTCCCACCTTCAACGGAGCTTCGAAACATACGGGGATTCTGTTCTCGTCATCGGACACCCACAAGGACATGTCCGTATCTCCGGAGAATACCTCCCCCGCCACCAGCTTGGCGGCGAACTTCATTGTCTTGACCGTTCCTATGCCCTTGATATATTTCTTCTCACGGCCGAGCCAGATGAAATACACATTGGTGACATCATCGTCAATGACAAATGTCATAGGGTACTTCATATTCGGCCTGACCTTGCTGAAATTCATATTCCTCGCCATATAGAAAAGGGCTGGAAGATCGAATGTGCAGTCAGTCAAAGGCAATGTCTCCGTCCAGGCGCCCTTCCTCGATGTCTCCAATGAGGCAATGATTCGCGGCTCATCCCCGTCACGGCGATATTCATAATCATTTATTGAATAATAACCGCCCTCGCGGGAATCCCTGTAGAAGCGCTGCGGGACAATGCCGTCGCGTGAGAACCAGGTCTCGAAATGCTCCCTGACCTTGAAGAAGATGTCATAGAACCTGGCGGTGCGCCCGTAGACCTTCGAATGGAAAACGGGAACCCCGTTCAGGGTCAGCGTGTCCAGGGTGACATTGGCCTTGGCCACGTCCGCATTGATGGACTTCCACCTGTAATGTATCTCATAATCGAGAGACTCTCCGGGTCCGAATGCCAGCCTGTCCTCGTCAAGTGACTTGACAGGGATACAGAAAGTGTCTCTGGACTGCCCTGAGACCTGAAATCCCGTGCAGAGAAGCATAAGCATTGAGACCGCTATGAGAACCTTTCCCGACATCATTGGAAACTGCTGTTTGAGAAATCATCCCCGGAAGGAAAAGGTGAGTAATCGGACTGTGACGGAGCATCACTGTTCATCGCTGACTCGAATGTGCTCGGAACCTGGTCCACGAAACGGAGCTGCTCACCCTTGAACCTCATCGGAATGGTATCAATCTGACCGTTCCTGTTCTTGGCAATGATGATTTCCGTGTATTCCTTGTCCTCCACCGTGTCTCCCAGACCGATGGCATCCGGCCTGTGCACGAAGAGTACGATATCCGCATCCTGCTCGATAGAGCCGGACTCGCGCAAGTCGCTGAGCATAGGCCTGTTGTTGCTGTTTGTCCTCTGGACGGAATTTCGGGAGAGCTGCGACAATGCCATAATCGGTATGTTCAGTTCCTTCGCCGTTCCCTTCAGCATCCTGGATATGGCGGCGACCTCCTGCTCACGCATACCCCTGAGCTCGGCAGGTCCCTGCATAAGCTGGAGATAGTCCACGACAATGAACCTGACGCCCTTGGAGCGGACAAGACGCTTGGCCTTGCCCCTGAACTCCGTAATGGAAATACCAGGTGTATCGTCAATGTAAATAGGTGCCTTGGAGATGGCCTTCAGGCTGTAATTCAATTGCTCCCAGTCCTGAGGGTCCATCTTGATACCTCCCTTGATCTTGTCTGCCGGAAGGCCGGACTCCGTAGTAATCAGACGTTTGACCAGTTCAATAGCCGACATCTCCAGGGAGAAGATCGCCACCGGCATATTGCTGTCCACGGCGGCATTCCTGAGAACATTGAGGGCAAAAGCTGTCTTTCCGACTGAAGGACGGGCACCGAGGATTATCAGGTTGGAATTCTGCCATCCGAGAGTGTATTTGTCCAAAGAGGCGAAGCCCGAAGGCACTCCGCTGATACCGGATCTGGTCTGGAGTTCCTCCAACTCGTCGGTAGCAGCCTTAATCACAGACCCGATGTCCTGGAAATCCCTTTTTACATTGCTCCTGATGGCATCGTCAATCTTGCTCTGGGACATGTCGATGAGCTCATCGACATCAGCCCCGTCATCGAACGAGCCCTTGAGAATATCGTATGCGGCGGAAATCAGCTCCCTCTGGATACATTTCTGCTTGAGAACCTTGACATAATATTCCACATGGGCGGCAGCGGCAATCTTCTCCGTCAGCGAGACAAGAGCAAGGGTGCCTCCGACCTCGTCAAGTTTTCCCATCGCCTTGAGCTTCTCGCCCACAGACAAGAGATCCAGGGCGATGTGCTCATTGACGAGCTTTGCCATCGCCTCGAATATTGTCCGGTTCTTGGGTTCGTAGAAGCAGTTGGGCTTCAATTCCTCCATCACGTCATCGACGCAGCGGGGGTCAATCAGCAGGGCGCCGAGCACGGCTTCCTCGAAATCGACGGCCTGAGGCGGCTTGTTTCCCAAACCTGCCCCAAGATTGTCAATGGTGGCCTTTTCGTCCGTCTTCTTCCTGGACTTTTTAGCTTCCGCCATGCTGCTGTCAGGCCTCCTCAGCCTCTATTGTATTGCTTACGATGATTCTTCCGCAATGCTCGCAGATGACGAGCTTCTTGTTGGAAGCGATTTCAATGAGTCTCTGAGGGATAATTGTGTTGAAGCAGCCGCCGCAGGAGTCATTGTTGAATACGCTTACCACAGCGAGGTGATTGCGCTCGCTGTTGCGAATCCTCTCGTATGCGCTCATTGTACGGGCGTCAATCTTGGATGCGCAAACCTCACGGGCGGCGAGAAGTTCCTTCTCCTCCCTGGATGTGGAATCAACGATTGTGGAAAGTTCCTCCTTCTTGGCCTTGAGGTCCTCGTTCCTTATGGAAAGTTCCTCCTTGATAGCCTGGAGTTCCTCTTTCTTGACGAGAATGGCCTCCTTGGTGTCAGTCACATTCTTCTGGGCAATCTTCTTGAGAAGCTCGTGGTTCTCAACCTCCTTGGAGAGGGAGTCATACTCACGGCTGTTGGCGATGCTCTCCATCTGGGACTTGTACTTCCCGATGGCTGCGTCATATTCCACAATCTGGTTCTTGAAATTCGAAATGGAGGTATTGAAAGCCTCAATCTCGGCTGTAATCTGCGCAGCCTTCGCCTTCATCTCCGATACCTCGCTCTCGAGATTGGCTACCTCTACAGGGAGTTCGCCGCGGAGCTGGAGAATCTTGTCAATTGCGGAGTCCGCCTTCTGAAGCGCGTACAAAGTGCGGAGCTTTTCCTCCACGGAAAGCTCGGAATCCGCGAAATTTTTCTGGATTGATACGAAAGTCTCCCTCTGATCAATCGGAGTCTCGACTTTCTTGAGTTTCTTGGCCATATTTGATATAATTATATAATTCGTTTATTATCAATCAGATACACCTGACGGGACAATTTTCCCGCAGGCGGCTGCTCCTAAAGATTGCAAAGTTAGGAAATTTTTTCCGTATCAAAGAAAATAAAATATCCACTACATCAATCTCACTCTCGAAATGCCCGATGTCCATTATCATGAAATCCCCGTCAATGAAATAGTTGTGGTAGGAGACATCCCCGGTCACATAGAGCTGGGCTCCGGACCTTACCGCCGCCCCGATGAGGGATGAGCCGCTTCCTCCGCAGACTGCGACACGGCTCACTGGCGAAGAACATGGCAATGAGCATCTTGCGTATTCCAGGCCGAACCTCTCCTTCACCATTTCCACAGCTTCTTCTGCAGGCAGAGCCTCCGGGAGATCGCCCACGATGCCCAGACCGGTTCCCTCTCCATCCTCGTCGAGAATGCTGGTGCCGGTAAGACCGAGCCTGGCTGCCATCGCACCGCTGACCCCGTCCGGGACCTTGTCCGCATTGGTATGGGCGGCATATACAGCCACCCCTGACTTTATGGCCTTCATCACCGCTCTCGTGACCGGGTCATTCCCGTCAATCTTCTTCAATCCCCTGAAAATCAGCGGATGATGGGTAATGACCATGTCAGCCCCCTTCTCCACTGCCTCATCAATGAGCTCAGGCGTACAGTCAAAGCCCACCAGCACGCCGTGGACCTCGTCCTCGGGCGAACCTATGGAAAGACCGCTGTTGTCCCATTCTTCCTGGAGGGAAAGGGGTGCAAACTCCTCTATGCAGGCTGCTATATCCTTGACTTTCATAATGATTCCCGGATTTCAACAAGTTGCTGGCGAATGTCCTTCAGATAGTTGATGGCCTTCACCCTCGCCTCCACACTCTTGCGGTCAGAGGCCATCCTGGCGGCGGCTCCGGCAAGCGTCATACCGTTTGACTTGACCAGAAGATGCACCTGCCTGAGGGTTTCCACGTCCTCGGCCTTGTAGAGGCGGTTGCCCTTGGCATTCCTCTCCGGCTTGATGAATTTGGAAAAATAGTCCGACCAGAATCTGATCAGCGAGACATTCTCACCGAGAAGGTCCGCGACCTCACCTATTGAGTAGTAGAGCTTTGACATAATAATTATATGGTTAAGCCGGGCTAGTCCATAGACTGGCCTGTGGTGGCGGCCAGATATGCTGCCCTGGTATATTCTTCCGGAGTGAATGTGGCGAAGAAGAAGTTCACCGGATCCAACACTTCCCCGTCCCGTCTCACCTCGTAATGGAGATGAGGGGCGAAGGAATTGCCGGAAATTCCGACCCCTGCCAGCTTCTTCCCAGCCTTGACCCTCTCGCCTTTCCTTACCACAATGTCCTCGAGATGTGCATAGACCGTCACATATCCGCCATCGTGGGTGATTTCCACTACATTGCCGAGGCCCTTGCCGGAACGTCTCACATCAGTGACAATGCCGTCGCCTGCGGCAAGCACCGGAGTTCCCTGGCCTACAATGAGGTCAATGCCGTTGTGCTGGGACATCACCTTGTAGAAAGGATTGATTTTCTGACCGAGCGAGGCCCCGACCTGAGCAGGTTTCAGACCTTCGACCGGCACCATCATCGGCGGCATTGCTGAATGTTTTTCAGCCATTTCCGGGAAAAGGTCCCGGAATACGGACTCAATCCCCGCCGCGGCATTGGAAAGAGCGGCTATGCGTCCCTCCGAGTATCTGACAATGTCGCTGTCCGGAATGGAGTCCTCATCGAATATGAACGACATCCTGCCGAGCGGGTCCATTTCGGGAGCCTCGGCATTGAAAAGTTTCTCGTAAATCGCATTGTCCTTGGCCTCAAGCCCCCTGACCACATCGGAAATCAGTTTTTCCTTCTCAGCCATCTCCGGATAGAGCTTCTCGTACATCCGGTTCTCGCGCTTGAGCTTCTTCTCCTCGTCGGTCGAGATCAGGAAGGAAAAAAACACATAATAGAATGCGGCAAGGGATACTGTGGCAATGAGCCATTTGAGCGACGTCACCAGCATGCCCCCGACTGAATGCGTCACCTTCTTCAGATTGAAATCCTTGTCAACCTCATATCTGCTCATCGTGAAGCCCCCCGTTTGAGAGTCGCCCTGAAATTCTCCTCCGTGATGTTCTCGGACTCGGCGGAGGACTTGGCCACCATCGACCTGTACTCGTCGAGCGGCATATCCATATCGAAGTAATTGTACGGATTGACATACTTCCCACGGTACATCACCTCATAGTGGAGATGAGGGCCGGTGGAGCGTCCGGAATTGCCGGACTCGGCTATACGCTCTCCCCTCCTGACCTTCATTCCCTCGCCCACGAGGACAGTCTTCAGATGCGCGTACCTGGTCTTGTATCCGAAACCGTGGTCAATGATGACGGAATTGCCGTATCCGAAAAGCTCGAATGAGACCGATTCCACAACACCGTCGCCTGTGGCATATACCGGATTTCCCGGCTTGCAGGCGAAATCGAATCCGGTGTGCATCTTGGATACCCTAGTAATCGGGTCAGACCTGTATCCGAATGAACTGGAAAGCCTGTAGGTACCCTCCTCGGGGGCAATAGGCGGCACGGCAGGGATGCAGGAAGCCATATCCCCGGCCTTCCTGGACATTGCCTCGACCTCGTCGAGAGACTTGCTCTGCACGTATGTCTTCTTGGTCAGGATGTCCAGCCTCACCGCAGTCTTCTTCAATATGGAATTCTCCGGGAGAATATCCAGGTAGTCATATCTGTTCACTCCTCCGAATCCGGCATTCCTCACCTCCGATGGAATCGGATTCATACCGAATATGTTCCTGTAAATCTCGTCGTCCCTTACTCCGAGCCCGTCCAGGGTGGCATCGTAAACGTCCAGCTGCCTGTTCATAAGCTCAATCCTGGAGGTCCATCTGGCATTGGACATCTTGAGCCACACTGTCTTCGGGAGTTCGAAGCCGAACACTGCAGTCGCCAGCCAGAAGTACACGAAGGAAAGGGCAATGCTGGAAAGAACCAGCAACGCCAACTTCAATGCTCTCGACTTCGGAGATACTTTCTCAAGCTCGTAAAGAAGGGTCTCCGGGTTGAGTTTATATCTTTTGAACTCTGACATATTTCGCAAATATAGTCTTTTTTGAGAAAAAAGTTATAATTTTGCCGTTTGAAATAATTACTATGATGACATCTAACGAAATAAGACAGAAATTTCTGGATTTCTTTGCTTCAAAGGGACATCAGATTGTCCCTTCCGCACCTATGGTGGTCAAGAATGACCCTACGCTGATGTTTACCAATGCTGGAATGAACCAGTTCAAGGATATATTCCTCGGCAATGCAGCACCGAAGTCCCGCAGGGCGACCGACTCGCAGAAATGCCTCAGGGTGAGCGGAAAGCACAATGACCTCGAGGAGGTCGGCCACGATTCATATCACCACACAATGTTCGAGATGCTCGGAAACTGGAGCTTCGGGGACTATTTCAAGACCGAGGCCATCAGCTGGGCCTGGGAGCTTCTAACCGAGGTTTACGGCATTGACAAGACCAAGCTCTACGCCACGGTATTCGAGGGCTGCGCCGAGGACGGCACCACACTGGACGAGGAGGCAAGACAGACCTGGCTCAAGTATCTCCCTGAGGATCACGTGCTTCTCGGAAACAAGCACGACAATTTCTGGGAGATGGGCGACACCGGTCCTTGCGGGCCTTGCAGCGAGATCCACATCGACCTGAGGGACGAGGAGGAAATCGCAAAGATTCCGGGACGCGAGCTCGTGAACAAGAGCAACCCTCTCGTGATAGAAATATGGAATCTCGTGTTCATGCAGTACAACAGGAAGGCCAACGGTGAGCTTGAAGCCCTTCCTGCGCACAACATTGACACCGGAATGGGCTTTGAGCGTCTCTGCATGGTGCTCCAGGGCAAGAAGAGCAACTACGACACCGACGTATTCACCGGAATGATTGCCAGGATCGAGGCTCTATCCGGCCATTCATACCACGAGTCGGAGAAGACAGAGGTGGCAATGAGGGTCATCGCTGACCACATCCGCGCCATCAGTTTCTCCATTGCGGACGGACAGCTTCCTTCCAATGTGAAGGCGGGCTACGTCATCAGGCGAATCCTCAGAAGGGCTGTGAGATACGGTTACACCTTCCTCGGATTCAATGAGCCGTTCCTCTGCAGGCTCGTTTCCCAGCTCGCCGATGACATGGGCGGCGCCTATCCGGAGCTCCGCAGCCAGCAGACCCTCATCGAGACCGTAATCCGCGAGGAGGAGTTCGCATTCCTCCGCACTCTCGACAGGGGCATCAGGATGATGGACGACTATCTCGCCAAGGCTGCAGATACCAGAGTAATCGAAGGAAAGGACGCGTTCGTGCTCTATGACACATACGGATTCCCGATTGACCTCACCGAGCTCATCGCATCTGAGAACGGCTGCAAGGTGGATCTCGACGGCTTCAATGCCGAGCTCGCCAAGCAGAAGGAAAGGGCCCGCCAGGCCACTTCCAATGAGTTCGGGGACTGGGTTCAGTATCACGACGCCGAGGGCGGCGAGTTCATCGGCTACGACTATCTGGAGCTCGAAGGAGCCAGCCTCATAAAGCAGCGTACCGTAAAGCAGAAGAACAAGGTGATGTACCAGCTCGTCTTCGACCGCACTCCGTTCTATGCGGAGATGGGAGGACAGGTAGGCGACACCGGCTACATCGAATCAGAGAGCGGCGAGAGAATCAATATCCTCAACACGGTGAAGGAGAACAACCTCACCATCCACATTGCGGAGAGGATTCCTTCAGACTGCACTGAGTCATTCTCCCTTCACGTGGACAGCGAAAGGAGGCTGAAAATCGCAGCCAACCATACGGCGACCCACCTTCTCGATCATGCATTGAGGGAGGTTCTCGGCAAGCACGTTGAGCAGAAGGGCTCATTCGTAGGCCCGGATTATTTCCGCTTCGACTTCTCACATTTCTCCAAGATGACAGACGAGGAACTCGAGAAGACCGAGCAGCTGGTCAACCGCCTCATCCGTCTCGACTCCCCTCTTGAGGAGAACAGGGAGGCCACGATGGAGGAGGCCAATGCAATGGGCGCAATCGCATTGTTCGGAGAAAAATACGGAGACAAGGTAAGGGTGGTCAAGTTCGGTGACTCAGTGGAGCTCTGCGGTGGAACACACGCTTCCGCAACCGGACGCATCGGAATGTTCTCAATCGTGTCCGAGGGAGCAGTTGCCGCCGGCGTGAGACGTATTGAGGCATTGACCGGAGAGGCTGCCTGGAGGCATTTCAGGGCTGTCCAGGACTCAATGAAGTCAGCCAGGGCATTCTTCAACAATACCCCTGACCTCACCGAGGCCATCAGGAAGATGGTGGAGGAAAATGCCGGATACAAGAAGGAAATCGAGGATTTCGTACAGGCCGAGACAGCCAGAATCGCCGAGAAGCTCGAGAAGGAGGCCAAGGACATCAACGGCATCAAAGTTGTGGCCATCTCCGCTCCGATGGACCCGGCGATGGTGAAGAATGCCGCAGCCATCCTCCAGAAGAAGATGCAGAACTTCATGCTCGCCGCCGCAGTCGAGTTCGAGAAGAAGCCGGGACTTGTCCTGATGTACTCTCCGGACCTCGTGGAGAAGGGAAAGAATGCCGGCAAGGATATCCGCGAGGCAGCCAAGTCCATTCTCGGAGGCGGTGGCGGACAGCCCGGTCTCGCAACGGCAGGAGGAAAGAATACAGAGGGTCTGAAGGACGCTCTCGCCAAGATGATTGAGCTCGGCACCGCTTAGGCAGCCGGGCATAGGCAAAGCCATTCCGCATCGGAACAGGATGAAGAAACTGGACAAATTCATAGTGAAGTCATTTGCAGGGCCTTTTGTGGGCGTCCTGCTGATTGTGGTCTTCATCATGATGATGCAGTTTCTCTGGCTCTACATCGACGAGCTTGTAGGCAAAGGTCTGGGAATCAAGATTATACTGGAGTTCCTCGGCTGGGGAAGCGCCACCATGCTTCCGCTCTCGCTTCCGCTGGCGACATTGCTCGCCTCCGTGATGACTGTCGGCCAGCTGGCTGAGAACAATGAGCTCATTGCAATGAAGTCGGCCGGAATCTCCCTCACGAGAATCCTGACTCCTCTCATCGCCTGCGCCTCAGTCATCTCTGTCATTGCATTCTTCACGGCCAACAATCTGGTCCCTGTGGCATTCAACAAGATTTACACATTGAGGGATGACATCGGGCGGACCAAGGAAGAAATCAACATTCCTACAGGCACATTCTATGACGGTATCGACGGATACGTGCTCAGGGTGGACAGAAAGGACGACAAGACCAAGATGATGCACGGAGTGCTGGTATATGACCATACCGGCAACAAGGGCAACACCAGCGTGACCATAGCCGACTCGGCGGTAATGCGGATGTCTGCAGGCAAGGACTACCTGACATTCAAGCTGTTCAGCGGCATCAACTACCAGGAGACAAACCAAATGAGCTACCGGGATACCTCGCTTCAGCTGCAGAAGATCACTTTCGGCACGCAGGAGATGATTATCCCGCTGGAGAACTACGCGTTCCAGAAATCCGAAGGGGCCAAGTTCGGGGATCAGGTGAAAGCCAAGAGCCTCAGCCAGCTCCACCACGGCAAGGACTCCCTCACGCATCTCAATGACTCCGCGCGCATTGTGAACACTGAGGCCTTCTTCCAGAAAAGGCTGCTCAGATATGCCAGCCAGCTGGACTCCACGACCCATTTCCAGGGCACGACCCCGTTCGAGGACAATAATCTCTGCAAATGGGAGAATACCTCCGATGAACTCGGGGCATATCAGAATGCCAAAAACACAGCCGCAGACTTCAAGATGCAGATCAGCAGTTACGAGAATGACGTTTACAGCTATATCTACCTGCTGCGGAGGACTGATGTCGAACTGCTGAAAAAATTCGCCGAGGCATTGGCCTGCTTCATCCTCTTCTTCATCGGTGCACCTCTGGGGGCTTTCATCCGAAAGGGAGGGCTGGGCGTATCGGCCATCATTGCCGTGCTGTTCTTCGTGCTATACTGGGTGATTGACATCACCGGAACCAAGCTGGCCAGGGACGGAGCGATATCCGCGGCGGCAGGAGTCTTCATATCGACCATCATCCTGTTCCCGATGGGACTGTATTTCACCTGGAAGGCAGTTCACGACTCCGCGATTATCAATACGGAGAATTTCGGAACATGGTGGAGGAAAATCAAGAGCAAGTTTATGACAACATTCAGAAAGACCAGAATCGTATATATGGGTACGCCGGAGTTCGCGGTAGCCCCTCTCAAGGCTCTCATTGACTCAGGCCACAAGATTGTCGGCGTCGTCACCGTGGCGGACAAGCCGAGCGGACGCGGGCTGAAGATGAATGAGAGCGCTGTCAAGAAATTCGCCGTGGAGCAGGGTATTCCCGTGCTCCAGCCTGTGAAACTCAAGGATCCGGAATTCCTCAAGGCCCTCGCTGACCTCAAGGCCGACCTTTTCGTAGTCGTGGCATTCAGGATGCTTCCCGAGGAGGTCTGGACAATGCCTAAGCTCGGCACTTTCAATCTTCACGCCGCCCTCCTGCCACAGTACCGCGGAGCCGCCCCTATCAACTGGGCGGTAATCAACGGGGAGAACATGAGCGGTGTCACGACATTCATGATTGACCATGACATTGACACCGGAGGCATCATTCTCAGGCAGGAATGCCGGATTGCCAGGACCGATACCGCCGGCGACCTTCACGACAAGCTTATGTCAATAGGTTCCGAGCTGGTTGTCGAGACTGTAGAGGGCATAATTGAGAAGAATGTGGAGACCCGTGTCCAGAGAAGTTTCATCCAGGGTTCGGAAGTGCTGAAGCCGGCTCCTAAACTGAGCAGGGCCCTCTGTCACATTGACTGGAACGACACGACAACGGCGGTTTACAACCTGGTCAGAGGCTTGAGTCCATATCCGACGGCATTTACCGAACTTGTCCGAATTGACGGGACGGGTGCGGCCCAGCAGCTGAAGATTTTCTTCGGCGAGCCTGTTACCGGGGAGAACTTCGAATCGATGAAGAGCAGAAGCATCGGCGGGGCAGACCGGCCTGGAAGCATTCTTTCAGACGGCAAGACCTTCTTCGCCATAACGACGGAGGACGGTGCTCTCTCAATTTCGGATATGCAGCTCTCCGGCAAGAAGAGAATGGACGTGAAGGCCTTCCTTGCAGGCTTCAGGAACCCTGAGCTGTTCACGACTACGGCCGGAACCTCCAGGGCGGAAATTCAAAAGACAAGAGGATAGATTGCCTCTCAGAACAGTTTCTTCTTAGACAAAGTCGGGACAAACTGCTTGAGATAGAAAGGTTCGGAATATGCGGTGTCCAGAAAATCGGATTCCGCATATTTCATTTCAGCAGGGCGGAGCATCGAGGCGGCCTCGGGGCAGGCGTCAATGAATGTCGCATCGGCGGACTTTATGACTTCGGAGCATTTGCGGGCTCCGTCGCCTATGAAGAGCACCGGGCCCTCGGCGAGGATGTCGGCGAAACTCTCCTCCGTAACTATTTCCGGAGCGGTCTCCCGGACCTGTTTTCCCGTAACGTCGAACACTGCGCAGTAAACCTCCATTCTCCTCGCGTCTATCATCGGCACAATGTGGCGGCAGCCATCAGGAAGCAGATTTCTGTCAATGGCCTGCCAGACAAGAGTATCCAGGGAGCCGACACCAATCATCGGAATCCCCGCCCCGAAACAAAGTCCCTTGGCAGTGGACACTCCCACCCTGAGACCGGTATATGAACCGGGACCCATACTCACGCAAACGGCATCGCAGTCACTGACGCCGAGACCGTGTTCGTCCAGCATTTCCTTTATGAAAGGCGCAGTCAGGGATGCGTGCTTGCGCTCGTCATTGGAGCGGGCCGCGATAATCTCACCGCCCCGGGAAAGAGCAGTGGAGCAGAGGGCTGTGGAAGTCTCTATGTATATGATTGTAGCCATGTTACGAAATCAGATTCTTAAGATATGGGAGTACGGCGAGCGAGGCATCCCTCAGGTGAATGAATATGGGCGAACGGGACAGAGTCTCCTCGCCTACGAGGTGGAATGTATTGTTGAGGCTGGTAAAAAGCACTGTCAGAATGCCGAGGACAATGGCAGCCTTGAGCAGTCCGAAAACGGCCCCGAGCAACCTGTCCAGCCAGCCGAGTGTGACAAAGTTTATGCTGGCCTTGACGAGTTTGCCGAGGAGCTTGAAGAGCAGTATCACCAGCACAAGCATCATTATGAATACCAATACCTTGAGGAAGCCGGCAGGGGCTCCGAGATATGGCTGGAGGAAGGTGCAGACCAGGTCCGTGAACTTCAGTGCCGCCCAGGTCCCGGCTATAATCGCAATTATTGCAATGACCTGCTCGGTAAATCCCTTGAAAAGGCCCTGCAGCAGGGAGGCGGCCAGCATGAGGGCCAATATGATATCCAGAATGCTCACGTTTTGCTAAAAATCCAATATTTCACTATCTTTGCAGACTACTATACCCGGAACTGTGTTCCGAAACGCAAAATTAGACAAAAAATAT
>JALFFZ010000021.1 GCA_022777585.1 Bacteroidales bacterium
GAGTTACATTAAATGTGATATAGTCACGTTATGGCAGTAAAGACAGATTTACCGGAATTATTATCGCTCAGGCAGTCCGTGGAAAAGCGCTTCGGACATCCGATCGAGAGCAGATCGGATTTTGACTTGTTGGCGATTGAAATCGAAAGAGTCACCCACGAGCATATAGCAGAAAACACCTTGCGCCGTCTCTGGGGTAAGATTTCCGGCTATGACACCGTCTTTACCCGCACATTGGATGTTTTGTGCCGCTATGTGGGTTGTGAGCATTGGAATGCCTTCTGCATTTCCCTTCATAAACAGTCGTTCAGAGAGTCGGACATCATTTCCGACGGCGCATCTATAAAGGTGGAAGACCTTGTTCCAGGCGACCGTATAAGGATAGGCTGGCTACCGGACCGCGTGTGCATTGTCGAATATGTGGGAGGCCGGACCTTCAAAGCAATAGATACAAGAAACTCCACTCTTCAGATCGGTGACACCTTTGAGTGCAGCGTCATGCTCAAGAATTATCCTCTTTTTGTAGATAATCTTGTTCACGGTGGCGTACATTGTCAGCGCTATTCCATAGGTCTGAACAATGGCCTGACTACCTTGGAAAAAATCTAATCCGTAAAAAATGCCTATATTGAAGCCTGTTATGGCACCGGACTGCACATTTTCACAAGAACATATTGAACTCCTTGGCATCATCAGCGAAGGTCGGATGTTCCGTATTCATAAGGCCCGTAGAGGTACCAAATACATAATCCTGAAATCTGCGGTCCATAAGGATGCGATGACAACGGAATTCCTGAGGAGGGAATATGAACTGGGCAACACATTGTCCCATTCATCCATAGTGACGACCCTTGGCTTTGAGGAGGATACGCCTGCAGGTCCGGCACTCATTCTTGAATATGTAGAAGGTCAGTCTTTGGATGAATTCCTTTCGGCCGGCCCGTCAGACTCTGCAAAAAACTGCATCATAGATGACATCCTGGACGGCGTGGACTATCTTCACCATCGCGGCGTGCTTCATAACGACATCAAGCCGTCAAACATTGTGATAAATCCTCATGGTGCGGCCCATATCATAGACTTCGGCCTTTCCATCAGCGACGATTCCGTCTATAAAGGCTGCATGGGAGGCTCCCCGGGGTATTCCGCCCCTGAGATTATGGCCGGCAAGGGTCCGGCAGGAGCAGCGTCTGACATATACTCCATAGGCCTGCTCATCAGGCAGATGTCCGGCAGAAAATATCGCAGAATCATAGATCGCTGCTGCCGTCAGAACCCTACAGAGAGGTATCAGAGCATTCGAGCGCTCAAGCGGGCCATCGCGCTCAGAAGGTACCTTCCTGTGGCAGTTGCTGCAGTCATATTCGCAGTGTTTGTGCTGACTATGATTCTTCCCTCAAAAGTGGAAACTGCCGTTACCGAGTCATCCCACAATGCCCTCAAAGACCGCCTGAGGACCGAAATGTCGGTTTTCTACATCCCAGCCCGCGACTCCATGTTCTGCCAGCAGACCTTTGCCGCCGCCTCAGTCTTCAAGGGCGAATATCTCCTTAGCTTTGTCCATTTCCGTGATTCCCTCCCTGCGGACCAGCGCCTTGCCTGCGAAGAAATCTTCGCCGAGCAGTCTGCTGTGCTGGATTCTATTCTGGTGGCGCTGCAGTAAATCCTTCTGACAGATGTCGTTATCAAGGCCGTTGCTACAGACTGTGGCGACGACACGGTGTGTATCTGCTCGTCATGGTCCCTAGTAGGGCCAAAAAGGGCTATCCCCAAATGAAATATTATATTTTCCTTTGTGAACGAATCCTGAAGACGATGTTTTCAGGCATGTAGTTTATAACCAAAAAAATCTATCCAATGAAGAATTTTTTTAGAGTAGCGGCATTTATGTTGCTTGGGTCAATGTTTGCAGGATCGACTCTTTATGCGCAGGTTAAGGAGAAGAAAATTTCCTATACAAAGTTTGCATATTATCAGGGACCGGCAGAAAAGAAATCCCCGAAGGGTCAGGGTCGACTCGTCATCAATGAAGACGGAAGCAACAAGATGACTCTTGAGGGAACATTTGACGGGAACTATGTTCCTGACGCTGTGTTTACATTTGCAGTTGAAGGATTGACATTCAAGGGCAAAGTGTCTTTTAAAAAGACAGTCGACATGGCTCTTCTAGTGCCAATATCTGTTATGAATTTCGAATTGTCCGATGGTGCGTTCTATTTAAACGAAAAGTGTGTCGGCGCACTGAAAGAACCGTTTGCTATAAAGATGGAAAATCTTGCAGGAGAAGGGGTTTTCATGGCAGATGGACAGTTATATCTTCTGGATAAAAAATATGATCGCATTGTAGCAGTCTCCAAGGATTTTGCAGGCTGCTCCGAATACGAAATTGAAAACCCTGCGGTCGTAAAGTTTAGGATTCAGGAAAGCAAGTTCTCTCTTGGAAAGTTGCAAGAATCCTCAAATCCACCGGTATTGTTGTTTGCAAATGGAGCGAAGACCCCTCTGACCTATAGGGGTGCAGATTGGACATGCCCTAATGGCGATTATGTCAAGTTTGACAACACGGGACATGTTCAGGAGTTGCGCTTGACCTCATCAGAAGGCGAGATTTATGAGGGTTCGGTAGCATGTGATGAAATCAGTGAACTGATCGACTTCAAAACTTCGAAAAGAGACTGGAATCAGTTCAAAGTATATACTGTTGAAGGAATCCACACTGGTGCAGACGGTAACAAGGAGACCATTCGTTTCGGAATGCTTGAGCAAGAGTATACAAAAAAACAGCAAGAGTACACAGAAAAATACAATCAGTCAAAGTCCTTGGACCACTATAAGTTTGACGCGAAGGGGGAACTTGCAGCATTTCGCATGACCTACCTGGATCTTGCCGTACATGAATATATGACTGAGAATGGGAAGGTGATAAGAAATATGATTACATACCCGGATGGAACGATAGTAAGTTTAGAGAAGAAAAAGATAACCAGCGATGAATACAAGGAGTATAAGGCAATGTCCGCTCCTCATTACCTTAAGTATAAGGCACTGTCCTCTGCTCCTCATTACCTTAGTCTTGATCTTAGAGGCACACGCACCTATAAGGATGGATTGACGATTGATTTGTGGCTAACGAAAAACAAAGAGAATAACCAGACGTTCTATAGGGGATTTCTGGGAATACGCGAAGAAAAAACTAATGGTGATTACATAGAGTTGGAAAACGACTATAACGGTAGTCTTCTTAATAAGAACAATAACAAAGTCCGTAACTACAATATGAAAATCAAAGCCATCCAAAAGACCTTTCCGGATTATACGGTTATCATGGAAGATTATCACCATAGTCGTGTGGAATACAAAAACGGCAATCTATATAGCGGGTACTTCGACTGCATCGCAGAGGGAAACAGCCCTCTCATAAATGACAGGAGGCTTGCCGCTCTGCAATTGGACACTCTTACAACCTTTGATAATATTGTTGGGGTGAAGTTTAGAGAAGGAGTAGTGTGTGACCCTAAAGGAAAAATAATTGAAATATACCGTAACGGGAGCAAACTTGATGAATTTGATTTCGAGCGTGAGCGTATACAACTCCAGGCAGAGAGGGATCGTGAATTGGAGAGGATCAAAAAGGAAAAAGAAGAGAAGATTGCTGCGGAAAAATTGTATAAGGAGTTGGTTAAAATACACGGTGAAAAAAATCTGGAATCGGCATTGAGAGGGGAAATTAAGGTGGGAATGCACGAGGACCTGTTTGCCATTGCCGTGAAGGCTCGAGGATGGAAGTTTGAACTTGATAGAGCAGGTAAAGATTATACGGTTTGCAGGGTGCATGGAGTGACTTACCACGATTATGGTAGCAAAGCAAGCTTCAAGGATGGTACGATAGCTTATGTCACACTGTCAGGTAAGAAGGTTACACATATAAATTGGTATGGCAATACGAGGGTATATTAGTCTAAATTTACTAACTTGCGGCCATTATGAGAATCAGTTCAGGACTCTCCGGCGCGCTGCAGGAAAATATGTATGATGGAATCACCGTCCTTGGCACCATAAGCGAAGGACGGTTTTTCCGTGTGCTCAAGGACCGTATGGGTACGAAACACATAATTCTGAAATCTGCGGGCCATAAGGATGCGATGACAACGGAGTTCCTCAGGCGGGAATTCGAACTCGGCATCACTCCATAACGCAAGTGTCAAACATCATTTTTACGGTAAGTTTGAAAAGTGTATATTTTATGTGCTGATTTTATTTGAAAAGTGTATATTTGTGCACGTAAAATGTATTGAAAAGTGTCGCGATATGTTGTATAGGAAGATTGACAGTTATATTGAGGATCATCTGAGATCGGATTCTGACAAGATTTTACTCCTTGATGGAGCTCGTCAAATTGGTAAGTCATATATCATTCGCACTGTCGGAAAAAGGGTTTACAAAAATTATGTGGAAATCAATTGTGCCGAAGACAAGGAGGGTGATAAGATATTTGAGAATATCCACAAGAAAGAGGACTTCTATCTGACTCTCGGAATGGTGGCTGGCCAGCAGCTGAACACCTATGAAGATACTCTTGTTTTTCTTGATGAGATTCAGGAGTACCCTCAATATCTGACTATGCTTAAGTTCCTTCGCGAAGATAGAAGATATCATTTCATCGCATCTGGCAGTCTGCTGGGGGTAACTCTGAATATTACGACATCTATTCCTGTCGGTAGCGTTATTGTGAAGCAGATGTTCCAGCTGGATTTTGAGGAGTTCCTTATTGCGAACGGATTTGGTTCAGATGCAATAGCATCATTGAGAGATAAGTTTGAGAAGCGTGAAAGCCTATCTCCAGAGCAACACAATAAGATGATTGACCTTTTCCGAAGATATTTACTTGTGGGTGGCTTACCTGATGCGGTCAATATCTATCTGGAGACGCACAATATTGTGAAAGTACGCGAAGTTCAGGACTCTATACGTGCCATGTATGCTGCGGATGCATCTAAGTATGAGAAAAACAGTCAGAAGAAACTCTACATCAGGAGAATATATGAAATGATTCCTTCGCAGATGGAGAAGCAGAAGAAGAGAATCATTGCAAAGGAAATACAAGGTAAGAAGGGAGATAGGTATAGCAGCTATGAGGAGGAGTTCGAGTATCTGATAACATCAGGTATAACACATGCGACACACGCCATATCAAATCCGAAGTATCCTCTGTCAGAGTCGGTCACCAAGAATCTGCTCAAACTATACCTGAATGATGTGGGCTTGCTGACAGGGATCCTCTATGGCAATAATGTCAGACCCGTCTTGAATGATATGAGAAGTATCAATCTTGGATCTGTATATGAGAATGCAGTTGCTCAAGAACTTGCCTCTCATGGATACAAGTTGTTCTACTATGACAACAGGTCAAAGGGAGAGGTTGATTTCCTGATTGATGACCACAATACCATAAGTGTTCTTCCTGTAGAAGTGAAGTCGGGAAAGGATTATACGAAACATAGTGCCTTGGATAATTTTATGAAGGTACCGGACTATCATATATCATCTGCATTGGTTCTTAATGACGATAGGGAGATAAGAGTAGTCAACAATGTTACTTATGCCCCTGTGTACAATGTAATGTTCTTGTCATCAGAAGCATATGAACCGGAGAATATGATCTTCTGATTGTCATCGCAATAGCCAAATTTAAAATACAAGGCAATCATTGCTTTATAATCATCATAATGATGATAAACTCGCGGTGCAATAGGGCCAAAAAGGGCTATCCTTAAACGG
>JALFFZ010000073.1 GCA_022777585.1 Bacteroidales bacterium
TTTCAAAATCTCACTGCAGAACTCTTTCTTTTAGAATCACCTGACGACTCTTATTTTCCGAAATCGGGTGGTTCTACTTTTCTGAAAACTGTCGGTTCTCATTTTTCTGAAATCTGCGGAAACAAAATTACTGCTTACAAGCGTGGAAGGTTCGGTCTTGAGGGATGGTACCATCCGTGATTCCGGCCTCTAACGTGGCAGGTTCAGGTCTGGATATCGGACCGTCCGTGATTCCGGCCTCTTACGTGGAAGGTTCCGGTCTGGATACGGACCGTCCGTGATTTGAGGCATTATCGTGGAGGGTTCCGGTGTTTGGCATTGAACCATCCACGATATTGGTCTCCAGCGTGGAAGGTTCGGTCTTGAGGGATGGGACCATCCGTGATTCCGGCCTCTAACGTGGAAGGTTCAGGTCTGGATATCGGACCGTCCGTGATTTGAGGCATTATCGTGGAAGGTTCGGTCTTGAGGGATGGTACCATCCGTGATTCCGGTCTCTAACATGGAAGGTTCAGATCTGGATATCGGACTGTCCGTGATTTGAGGCGTTATCGTGGAAGGTCCCGCCTTTGACACCGAACAATCCACGATATCGGCCCCCTACAATACTCTTATAGGGGAGAATTGGCTGATGTAAGTCTCTGTTTTCTGTAACCGCTTTCTGAGAATCTGCAAATTAATGGAGTAGCAACTGGCGATAGGAGCTCCGACCTATAAGCCGCCTTGGGGCCGTCACGAAGTGACTGGGGATACGAGACCGAAGGCGATAGAGAAGGGCTATTGGCCCTTCACTCGGAGCTTCGCGACCGAAGGGGTTTGGGGAAACCATTCCCCGTGCCTCGGGGCTGTCACGAAGTGACTGGGGATACGAAAACCGAAGGCGATAGAGAAGGGCTATTGGCCCTTCTCTATCGCCTTTTCGCCATAAAGCTGATACTGCCGCGGCGAGCACCCCGTAGCCGACTTGAAATACTTGCAGAAAAACGACGAATTAGGGAAATTCATCTTGTCGCTGACCTGCTGGACTGAATAGTCATTGGAAACCAGCAGAACCTTCGCCTCCAGAATCACACTCGCCTTGATGATGTCTCCCGGCTTCTTCCCGAGACTCTCGGTAATGATCCTGGCGAAATATTTAGGAGAAAGACAGCATCTTCCGGCATAAAAGGCCACAGACCTCTCGGTGCTGCAGTACTCGTGCACATCATTGAGAAATCTGACTGCAAGCTCCTTCTTCCTCGAAATATTGGTTTCCTCTATGTTTATGTCCACCTGGTCCGACATTATCGAGGCGAAAATCGCACTGGCGAAATAGAAGAATCCAATGGCCGCATCCTGCGCATACTTTTCCTTGATGCCGGAGAAAAGCCAAAGCCTCTTGAACAGGGAATAACTCTGGACGAAAGCCTCCCTCACGCTCTCCGGATAATTCACTATGCCGATTCCGTTGTTCTTAATGAGCCATTTGCGGACTATGCCGGCACTCTGCATTATCGCCTTTCCGAAATTCCTCTCGGAAATGGCGCCGATTATAAGCTTGCAGTCAGGAGTGAACACGATGTGCTCCACAATGGCTCCGGGCATGCATATCAGTCCGCAATTCCTGACGAGCTCATAATCCTTCTGATTGATGGTGAAACTCATCTTTCCTTCCAGACAGATTATGCAGAAAGCAGCCATCAGCTTGGCAGGAACATCTTTCTTGCGCGGATTGTCCGGCTTCATTTCCGCCCATTCGCTGTCCAGATTGTCATCCAGCACGACAATGTCGCCTACAGTGATGGCATTCTCTGAAAGCCGGAAATTGCCGAATTTTACTCTTTTTACTGATTCGTTATCCTTACTCATTTCTCCAAAATCCAAAAACAAGCCTGCTGCAGAACCTTAAAAATGCCGTCACATCCCGATGGCGGGCATTGACCCGCAGGTGTGGCAGCAACAGTTCCCTTAAGCAAGTTTCAAGTTATACGCAGCCAAATATATCATTACTTTCCGAAAAAACAAACTTGCAGAACTCAAATAGTGCATTTTTTGACCAACAATTCGTATTTTTGTCAAATGGAAATGACAGATTTATTCAAGGAAATTCTATCCGTGGATTCCACCAGCGGGATGGAGAGGGGATTCGCGGAATTGATGGAGTCGGTATTGCGCCGGGAGTCAGGCCTCGGAGGAGCATCAGGCAGGATGCCTCTGATCCGCAGGCATGAAGTGGGCAACGGGACACAGAACCTCCTCTGCACCTGGGGCTGCAGGGAGAATGAAATGCCGAAGGTATGCCTCTGCACCCATCTGGACACTGTCCCGCCATACATACCGCCGACTTTCAGGGAAATCAGTGCCGGAGCCGTGCTGCCTGACGGAAAAACCGCTGAGACTGACGACATTCTCATAACGGGAAGGGGCTCCTGCGATGCCAAGGGCCAGATTGTTTCAATGATGACAGCCTGTCTGGAACTGGCGGAATCAGGATTCGAAGGCAGTTTCGGCCTCCTGCTCCTGGCCGGGGAGGAGACCGGTTCATACGGTGCAAAGGCCTGGACAAGGGACTGCCCGGGAGGGGACTGGATCATAGTGGGAGAGCCGACTGACAACAGGATGGTATCCGCGTCCAAGGGAACCAAGTCCTTCCGCATCACAATGCGCGGCAAGGCCTGCCATTCGGGCTATCCGCATCTCGGCCACAGTGCCGTATTGGATTTCAATGATTTTGTCAATGCCTTGAAAGACAGGGAATTGCCTATTGACCCTGTGCTGGGGGAAACCACCTGGAACATAGGCTGCCTTTCCGCTGACAATCCGCAGAACATACTCTGTCCGGAACTCTCGTTCAGGCTGTATTTCAGGACCACGGCAGCATCGGACGACATTGTCTCAGCCCTTCCTCAGGAGTGGGCAGAAACATTACCCGGCATCGAAGTTGAGGCATTCGGCGGTGACACCCCTATGAAATATGACGTGCTTCCTGGCTATGAGACCACGCCGGTCTCATTCGGAAGCGACACCCCGAGGCTGACCGGCTTCAGACACAGGGCGATGTGCGGGCCGGGCTCTATTTTTGTAGCGCATACCGACCGGGAATATGTCCTTATGAGTGAGCTCAGAAAGGCTGTCGAACAGTATAAGAGAATGATTTCAAGCATTACAGCATTATGATAATAATGAAGTTTGGCGGGACCTCTGTCCAGAATGCCGAGGCCATCCGCAGAGTCATAGGCATTGTCCGCGGGAGAATGGCTGAGAAGCCGCTTGTAGTGGTTTCAGCATTGTCAAAAGTCACCAGGCAGCTGTGCAGCATTGCCGAGGCGGCCCAGGGAAGGCGGGAGGACGAATTCAGGGAACTTCTTTCAGCATTGCGGAAAAGGCATTGCGACCTTGCCGCCGAACTGCTTCCGGAAGGGTCTGCATTGCTCCAGGACTGCCTTGGGCGCATTGGACAGCTCTGCGACGAGCTCGAGGACTTCGTTTACGGCGTATTCCGCATTGCCGAACTCTCTCCGAGGAGCTATGCCCGCATCGTTTCCACGGGAGAACTTCTCTCCTCCGTAATCGTCTCTGCAGCAATGAATGCCGCAGGCCTGTCCTGCCATTGGGCCGATGCCCGGAGAATGATGGTGACCGACTGCAACTACATGTCTGCCGCACCTGATCTGGAGGCTACCGAGGCCAATGTCAGGAGGGAATATCCCGCATTGTCCAAAGGAGCGTCCGTGGTCCTGACCCAGGGTTTCATTGCCTCATCTGTGGAAGGCTTCCCTTCAGTGCTCGGCTTCGAGGGCTCGGACTATTCGGCCGCCATATTCGGAATGGCCCTGAATGCATCCAGAGTGGAAATCTGGACCGATGTGGATGGTATCCGCACCGCAGACCCGAGAATCGTTTCCGATACCGGGAGGATAGCCAGGCTGTCCTATGACGAGGCTGCGGAGATGGCTTCTCTTGGCGCCAGGGTGCTCCATCCGCTGACCATCGGGCCTGCCAGGAAGAGGGGCATTCCCGTTGTCGTCCTGAATTCCTCAAACCCTGAGGGCCAGGGCTCCGAGGTGTCTTTCAGCGGGGAAGGCGCAGGGCCGAAAAGCATTGCCCTCAATGAGGAAGTGGAATTTCTCAGAATCACTTCCCCGAAAACCGGCGGGGCCGCCGCGATGCTTGCCGACGTTTATCAGGTTCTCGCTTCCGAAGGCCTGAAGAGCGGACCGGAAACCGTCTCCGAATCATCGCTCAACATTGTCCTGGAGGTAGGAAAAACCGCTTCTGACAATGCTGTAAGGCGTCTCAGGGAAAAATATGAAGTGCAGGTATCGACCGACAGGGCCCTTGTTTCTGTGGTCGGCAGGGATGTCGCCTCGTCGCACGAGGTGCTGTCTGCACTGCTGCGGAAATCCGCCCCTGTCTATATGCTGTCCGCAAGTCCTTCAATGCTGAGCGTCAGCGTGGTAGTGGACAAGGCCGGCGCAAAGAGCATCGTCGCTGCCCTTCACAGGGAGTATTTCGGCTGAACCTTGGAGGAAATTTACTATATTTGCAAGTTGACACGTAAAAATTTGCAACTTAACAGAGAGAAAAAACCGGTATGAAAGTAATGATCAGCGGCTACGGCCGCATGGGAAAAATGGTCGAGGGAGTTCTCAGGGAGAGAGGGATTGATTGTGCAGGCTGGAGCGAGGACATCGCCTCGGTGGACAGGGAAACCGCACGCGAATGCGTATGCGTGGACTTCACGGTTCCGGAGGCCTTCAGGGCCAACTACAAGTTCATCGCGGAAAATTTCAAGGCTGCCGTCATCGGGACGACAGGCTGGTATGATATCAGGGAGGAGGTCTCCGATTATTTCCGCAAATGCGGGACTCCGATGATATGGACCTCCAACTATTCCGTAGGGGTCAATGTGCTCTCCGCCGCAGTTGACATCGCTTCGAGGCTTCTTGCGAAGGCAGGCGGATACGCCCCTTACATAGTGGAAAAGCATCATTGTCATAAACTGGACGCCCCAAGCGGCACAGCCAAGACATTGGCAGCCTGCGTGGATGCCAATATGGGCCTGCACACAGATGTGGCCTCGGTCCGCGTGGGAGAGCTTGCCGGCATCCATACCGTAGGCTTCGAGGGAAGCTGCGACAGGCTCACTTTCGAGCACGAGGCATTCTCGAGACAGGGCTTCGCTGAAGGTGCGGTAGTCGCTGCCGGAATGGCTGACGAGATCGCGGAGAAAGCCGCAGCCGGGGAGAATGTTGAACTGGTCAATGATTTCAAGGATTTGTTTTTAGGATTATGAGAAGAGAGTACAGAGGTCTCGGAACGGCACTCGTAACCCCGTTCAGGGACGGTAAGGTGGATTATGATGCCTTCAGGGCACTTGTCAGGAGACAGGTCGAGGCCGGGGTAGATTTCCTGGTCCCGCTCGGATCCACTGCGGAAACCCCTTGCCTCGAAGATGAGGAGAAGGTCAATATATTGAAAATCACAAAGGAAGAGAGCAATGGACTTCCGATAGTCGCCGGAGTCGGCTCCAATTCCACGGCTGCCACGATCCGCAACATGAGGCTGCTCGACCCTTTCGGGGCGGATGCCTACCTCGTGGTCGTGCCATTCTACAATAAGCCGGAACAGGAGGGTATTTATCAGTATTTCAAGACAATAGCAGAGGCTACCGACAGGGATGTCATCCTCTACAATGTGCCCGGGCGTACCGGTACCAATATGAAGACCTCGACTGTCCTCCGTCTGGCTCGGATTACGAATATCCGTGCTGTCAAGGAGGCTTCGGGCAATGTGACCCAGATTATCGATATCCGCAGGCAGGCTCCGGAGGGATTCACTGTCCTGAGCGGCAATGACGACCAGACCCTGCCACTGATGGCTTCCGGCTGCGACGGTGTCATCAGCGTGGCGTCCAATGTGGCACCTTCACAGATGAAGGCCCTTGCAGATGCCGCAGCTGCCGGGGACATGGAGAAAGCCGTGGCTCTGAACAATGAGCTCATGCCTCTCTATCATGCCTGCTTCGTCGAGAGCAATCCTATTCCGGTCAAGGCCGCCCTTTCAATAATGGGCTTCTGCACCCCTGAGATGCGTCTTCCGCTCACTGAGGCCGTGCAATCGACCAAGGATCTCCTCGCCGGCATTGTGGGCAGTTACTCCAAATAGATACTATTATGAACAGCGAAATGAATGAATTCCTCAAGGTCTGTCAGGACCTCGAGGCCGGAAAGATAAGAGTTGCAGAGAAAACGGACGGGGAATGGAAGGTCAACTCCTGGATCAAGGAGATGATACTCACCGGTTTCCGTCTCGGGAAGCTGACCGATATGTCGGAGGGCGGATTGTCCTTCATTGACAAGGACACCATACCTGCAAGGCGTTTCACCGTGGAGGACAGGGTACGTATCGTCCCTGGCGGAAGTTCTGTCAGGAGGGGAGCCTATCTGTCCCCTTCCGTGATCATGATGCCTCCTGCCTATGTCAATATCGGAGCCTACGTGGACGAGGGCTCAATGATTGATTCCCACGCACTTGTGGGTTCCTGTGCACAGGTCGGCAAGAACGTCCACATTGCGGCTGCCGCCCAGATAGGCGGAGTGCTTGAGCCGGTCGGCGCATTGCCTGTGATCATTGAGGACAATGTCTTCATCGGAGGCAATTGCGGAGTGTATGAGGGAGTTCTCGTGAAGGAGAGGGCCGTGCTCGGTTCAGGCGTGATAATCAACAAATCCACAGCTCTTTACGATGCCGTGAACGGATGCTGGATACGTCCTGACGCAGATGGCAGGATGGTAGTTCCGGAAGGAGCCGTGGTCGTGGCCGGAAGCAGGCCTGTGACCAAGGGCCCGGGAGCCGAGGCCGGCATTCATCTCTATACTCCTGTGATCGTGAAGTACAGGGATGGCAAGACAGATGCCTCCACCGTGCTTGAAGACTTGTTGAGATAGTCTATGGATTACGGAAAATTCTTTTCAAAGGATACGGAAGCCTTCGTGGGATCCCCGACCAGGGAGATTTTCAAGAAGGTGGATATCAACAGCATATATTCCCTCTCCGGAGGATATCCGTCTCCCGATGCCCTGCCGGTGGAATCGATGGGCGAGACAATGAGGGAAGTGCTGGCAAAATATGGCCCGAAGGCATTCCAATATGGTGGTACACAGGGAGTCACAGAACTAAGGGAGGCGATTTCGGCCCGTTTCGGGGAGCCTCTCGAAAGGATTCAGATAACCACTTCCTCGCAGCAGGGCATTGATGTCTGCGCCAGGGTCTTCCTGGACCCGGGCGATGTCGTGTTGACCTCCAATCCTACTTATCTGGGCGCTCTCCAGTCATTCAAGTCCTACAGGGCTGAGATGGTGGGAGTGGCCAGACGGACTGACATTGAGGAGTTCAGGGCGGCCTACGAGGCGGCCATAGCCGGCATCAAGTCTTCCGGGAAACGGCTGAAACTGATGTATATGATTCCGGATTTCCAGAATCCGTCAGGGGAGACATTGACATTGGAGGAGAGGAAGGTGCTTGCGCAACTCGCTGACAGGCATGACTTCATCATCATTGAGGACTGCCCGTACAAGGAACTCAGGTACGAGGGCGAACCGGTCGATTCCATCTATTCCCTCGCTCCGGACAGGACCATACACCTTGGCTCATTCTCCAAGATAATGTGTCCGGGCCTCAGGCTCGGCTGGATGTTCGGTCATCCCGACCTGCTGCATCAGGTCTATCTCTGCAAGCAGTCCCTGGACCTCTGCCCGCCGGTATTCGACCAGTATCTTGCGGCCGAGTTCCTGACTTCCGGCAGGCTGGATGCCAACCTGAAGAAAAGCATTGAATCATACAGGGAAAAGCGGGACATAATGCTTGAGGAACTTGAGAAGAATATGCCTGAGGGAGTGAGCTGGACCCATCCTGAAGGTGGTCTCTTTCTTTTCCTGACCTTGCCGGAGGGTTTCGATTCGATGGCATTTTACGACACGGCCCTTTCTGCCGGAGTGGCATACGTGGCCGGCAATATGTTCTTCACCGATTTCGTTGAGGCTATTCACAAGGGCGGAAGCCGCAACGGGCTCAATACGATGAGGCTGAACTTCTCGTTCATGACTCCTGAAAGGCTCAGGGAGGGCGTACGCCTTCTCTGCAGGATAGTCTCGGAAAAGCTTAACGCATCCCACTGATAACCACATTATTGTACCAAAACATTGATAACCGATGAAATTCTATAAGTATCACGGGGCCGGCAATGACTTTCTCATTGCCGACGGAAGAGGTGCTTCGATTGACCTCAGTGCGGAGCGTATTTCCTCATTGTGCGACCGCCACACCGGATTCGGGGCTGACGGCCTGATGGTGCTTGAGGAGAGCGGAGACTATGACTTCCGTATGCGCTATTACAATTCCGACGGCTCCGGCGGTATGATGTGCGGCAACGGTGGCAGGTGCATTGTGGCCTTCGCTGCCGATCTCGGTTACAAGAATTTCCATTTCGAGGCTCCTGACGGCCCGCATGAGGCGGAGCTTCTCTCCGGCGAGGCGGCGGCTTTCACCAATGCGGCGAGAATTGTCCGTTTGGGAATGAAGAATGTTAGCGGAGCAAAGCCTTATTACGGGGACAGGTCCTGCGACTGGTTCCTCGACACAGGTACAAGACATCTGGTAAGATTCGTGGAAGATATTGACAAACTGGATGTTGTGGGGGAGGGCCGCCCGCTGAGGCATGATCCGAGGTTCGCCCCTGTAGGGGTCAATGTGAACTTCGTCAAGGTCAATGCGCCCCGTGACATTGTCGTGCGCACATACGAGAAGGGTGTCGAGGACGAGACCCTGGCCTGCGGAACCGGCATCACCGCCTCCGCCATGGCCTCTTGGATAGCCTATCGGGTAGCAGTCAGCCGGGCAGACTCCTCCGCCGGTTACAATCGCTCGGGAGAACCGGTTGTAGTCAAGGAGACGAAACCTGTCGTCTGCTCCGTACGGGCCCGTATTGCCGAACTCAATGTGACCTTCACCCCATCACTGATTCTCCGTCCCGGCGAAAAACCGGAATTTTCAGCCGTGGATGTATTCCTCACCGGGCCGGCTGTATTCGTGGGGACCGTAGAATGTTCAATTCTATGAATTTTTTGTTAAAATTTCGCTATTGTTTATAAATACTTTCATTGAGAGGTCCTATTCAAGTAAAAAATATTTGGACTAAAACATTTTTTGAGTTACCTTTGTTTCGAAATGTAACCGGAACGGATAGAAAATTGGTTTAGTTGTTTCGTTTTTTACTTTCAATTCGCAATTCCATCCTGATTCTGAGAATGCGGGATTCAATTGCGTTGCTTTATTACAGAACATACTCATAAATAAACATGAAGAAATTCTCATATCTTTTGGTTGGTGCCATAATTGGTATCCTTTTCGTCGTTTCCTGCAGTACGGGAGAGAAGGACAATGCAGGCTCATTTGATGTCCAGCTTGACATTCCTTCCAGCATTACGGTGGGAGCGGATGGCCTGGTCCAGTTTCGCATCATGTTCAGCAAGGCACCGGCTAGTACCGATGTCTTCATTTTCGAAGACTCTTCCGGCAAGGAGCACAGTTGCGCAATTGCCGACATTTCGTCCAAATATGTAACTGTCAGGCTCTTCGACGGCTATTTCGCCGACAGCTATACGGTTTTTGTCCGCAGGGGGGAGGTCACTAAGCAGATGGGGAAGACGACCCTCCTGATTTCCGACGGAGTCGAACCGGCGGCGGGAAGCACTGTTTACGGAAGGGTAACCTGCAACGGGAAAGGCATCAAGGATGTTGTCGTATCCGACGGATTCGAAGTTGTGACAACAGATTCAGATGGCGTATACCAGATCAAGTCCGAGAAGAAGCTGGGCTATGTGTTTGTATCCTTGCCAAGTGGCTATGAGGCATCCTGCATAGGTACCCAGCCAAAAATCCATTATACACTGCACGCCGCGGCCTCTGTCCCTGAACGGGTGGACTTCACATTGATTGATGCCGGAGACCAGTCCGACCACGTTATGCTGGCTATTGGAGACCTGCACCTTGCGAACAGGGGAACCAGTTCAAACAATGACCTCAACCAGTATCTTCAGTTCGTGTCCGACATTAACACATATATCGCAGCCAACAGCGGACGGAAGGTTTACGCCATGACGCTTGGAGACATTTCCTGGGACATCTATTGGGAAAGCAGGAACTTCGACTTGAACAAAGCGCTTGAATATCTCAACAAGATTAATTCCATTCCAGTATATAATACAATCGGTAACCACGACCACGCCTGCCTGTCCGGAGTGAAAGGTGACTTGGACTGCGCCAGGTACTGGAGGGAAATCATAGCTCCTACTTACTACTCCTTTAACATAGGGGACGTTCATTACGTTATCCTGGATGACATCGTGGCAAACAACACCGGTGCAGGGGACTCGGATTCACGAGTTCACATAGCCGACCTTTCGGATGAAAACATCAACTGGCTGAAAAAAGATTTGGCTCTCGTTCCGAAAAGCAAGTCCATAGTTCTTTCAATGCATGCTCCACTGTATTCTCTTCCAGAAGCTGACAAGATTGCAGTAGCATCCGCCGTCAATGGTTATCAGAATGTACAGGTCATAACCGGACATACGCACAAAGTGAACAACAGCATAGCCGCTACCCATTATGAGCACAATAGTGGGGCAGCCTGCGCCACCTGGTGGTGGACCGGAAAGAATTTCCCGGGAATACACATAGGTCAGGACGGAGCTCCTGGAGGATACCAGATTTTCGAAGTCAGCGGAACCGATTTCAAATGGGCGTTCAAGCCTATCGGCAAAGACACTGACTTCCAGTTCAGGACCTATGACAGGAACCAGATGACCATCACGGCAGACAAGTATATGGATGCCTCAGCTGACGACACATACAAGAATGCATTCAACAAGCTCGCGTCAACGTGGAGTTCAACCAGCACTGACAATGAAGTATACATCAATATCTGGAACTATGACCCGCAATGGAAGATTGAAGTGACCGAGAACGGGACAAAACTGGATGTCACGCAGGTTACTGTCTACGACCCTCTTCACCTCGTCACATATTCAGCCCCGGCAATGAAAAAGACGACAAGTCCTACTTTCAAGACGACCACCACCAGCCATATGTGGAAAGTGAAGGCATCAAACTCAAGTTCCACTCTTGAAATAAAGGTGACAGACCGTTTCGGAAACGTCTTTAAGGAGTCCATGAAACGCCCGAAGACCTTCTCCGTGGAAACATACAAATTCTGATTCCATCAATACCAACATAATAATTAACCTTATTTACTTAACACGCTAATCGTATGAGAGTATTACAATCATTAGCTGTCGCCTTTGTTCTTTCGACGGTCTGCTTCACAAGCGCCTTCGCACAGAACAGGCAGGTATCAGGAAAAGTTCTTGATACCAATCAGCAGCCGGTAATCGGCGCGGCGGTAATTCTTTCCGGAAGTGCCAACCAAGGCACAGTGACCGATGTTGACGGTAGCTTCACATTGAATGTACCAGCCTCTGACGCCACACTGGATGTTTCCTGTCTGGGATATTCCTCCCAGCTCGTCAAGGTTGCTGCCGGCAAAACTTCAATCGTGGTCTATCTCGAGGAGGACAATATGCTTCTCAACGAGACTGTCGTAGTGGGCTACGGTACCCAGAAGAAGGTAAATTTGACCGGTGCCGTTTCTGTCATTGACGACAAGAGCTTGAAAGACCGTTCATCACACAACCTTGTGACAATGCTCCAAGGTTCTGTCCCTGGGCTCAACATCACCACCAAGTCGGGTGCGCCTGGCAGTACTGGCAAGCTCAACATCCGAGGATTCACATCCATCAACAACTCCGATGCCGCTCCGCTCACCCTTATTGACGGTGCTATCGGAGATATAGAAGATGTGAACCCAAATGATGTCGCAAGCATCTCTGTCATCAAGGATGCCGCTGCCGCAGCAGTTTATGGTGCGAGAGCCGCATTCGGTGTCATTCTGGTAACGACAAAGAAGGGCACCTCGGATGACGGCCATGCAAAAATCCGCTACAGTGGAAAATTCGGATGGGAAGAGCCTACCACCTCGACCGATTATGAGGATAGAGGATACTGGTCAGTATATACCCTTGACCTATTCTGGAGGACTCAGGCTGCCCACAAGAATTACACCAACTACACTGAGCACGATATGCTCGAACTCCTTGCCCGCGTAAATGACAAGACAGAGCATCCTGACCGTCCGTGGGTGGTCAAGGATGTGAGAAACGGCAAGGAGCAGTGGGTATATTACTGCAACACTGACTGGTATCACGAGTTGTTCAATGACAGACATCCCGTACAGCAGCACAATGTATCCATCAGCGGTGGTGGAAAGGCCGTCAGGTATTTCCTCTCCGCAGGTTATGACAAGCAGTCCGGTATTCACAAGATCAATCCGGACGAGTTCAGGAAACTGAATGTTAGAGCCAATATAGATGCCAACGTGAAGCCTTGGCTGAAGGTGTCTGACAATGTCTCCTTCTTCAATTCAGATTACTCATACATCGGAGCCAACGGATCTGACGACCAGGATATTTTCGTCAATCTCAGGCATTGTCCGGCCTCGTTTCCTCTGTTCAACCCGGACGGAACAGGTCTGTATGCCAACCCGCTTGTTTCCGGTTATAGCGTTGCCAACGGCCGTCAGATTGTTCTCTCAATGGGAAAGCACAAGAACGACCAGAAGAAATTCAATTTCGCAAACACTGCCGAGATGGTCATCACTCCTGTGAAACAGTTCAATATCACAGCCAACGTAACCTATCGAAGGGTTCAGAGAGATGACAGCTTCAGATCTGTCAATATTCCATACGGTATCAGGCCTAACGAGTTCGACTCATATACAACTGGTGCTGGAGAGAATGCCCTCACTGAGCGCCATAGGACATACAACTATCTGTCCAGCAACGTTTTCGCTACATATAACGACACATTCAAGGATGCTCATAACCTGAAGGTGATGCTTGGTTTCAGCACTGAGACATACCATTACAAGAATGTTCGGGCCAAAGGCAAGAATATATCTGACGAGTACCTCAACGACCTGAATCTGGTAGTTCCGGATGAGTCCGGCGCCACTATCACCGAGGTTGCAGGCGGACAGAGCGAGTATGCGCTCATGGGATTTTTCGGACGAATCAACTATGACTACAAGGGCAGATACCTTGCGGAAATCTCTGGAAGATATGATGGAACATCAAGATTCGGAGAGGGCCATAGATGGGGTCTCTTCCCTTCAGGCTCAATAGGTTGGAGAATCTCAGAGGAGCCATTCTTCCGTTCCGCAAAGAATGTTGTGAACAACCTCAAGATTCGCGCCTCATACGGTTCTCTTGGCAACCAGAATGTGTCTGACTACGCCTATATGAGAACAGTGAGCGTAAGCACCTTCAATCATTATACCTTTGGCGAGGGTTCAAACAGAGCCCAGTACACGGGTATTTCCGCCCCTAACTCAAGCAATCTCACCTGGGAAACCGCACAGCAGTACAATGTCGGTCTCGATGCGGCATTCCTCAATGACAGGCTCGAATTCACAGCTGAGGCCTACATTCGCGACACCAAGAATATGCTCGTTAAAGGAAACTCACTTCCTGCTGTATATGGTGCTGACGCCCCTAAGGAGAACTCTGCTGACCTGAGGACAAAAGGATACGAGTTGTCACTCAGCTGGAGAGATTCATTCAGGCTCGCCGGAAAGCCTTTCAATTACAATGTGAGGGCGACATTGAGCGACTACGTGTCCCATATCACCAGATATGACAACAACAAGGACAAACTCCTGAATGACTATTATCCTGGCCAGAGGATTGGAGAAATCTGGGGATTCGTTGTCGACGGTCTGTTCAAGACCGACGAAGAGGCCCAGAATTACCAGGCAAACGTACTTGACGCCCTCTCCCTTATCGGAGACAACCGAATGCAGGGAGGATTCCTCGCAGGAGACCTCCGCTATGTCGATCTCGACAACAAGCAGGAAGGCCCTAACGGCATCAATGTCCTTTCATACGGCAAGAACACTGTGGCTGATCCGGGTGACCGCAAGATTATCGGAAACTCCCTGCCAAGCATGCAGTACGGTTTCAATGTCGGCTTTGACTGGATGGGCTTTGATGTATCCGTATTCTTCCAGGGAGTAGGTAACCACTATGTATATCCTTCCGGAAAGAACATTCCTTTCTGGGGCTCGTATTCATACGCATATTATACAGCATTTATGCCAAGGGACTTCATCAAGACCTGCTGGTCTGAGGAGAATCCTGACGCATATTTCCCGAGGCCTCGCGTATACTCCTCAACCGGAGGAGAACTCAAGCTTCCTAACACGAGATACCTGCAGAACAGCCGTTATCTGAGGTTGAAGAACCTCACCGTAGGTTATTCACTGCCAAAGAAATGGATGGACGCCATCCACGTTGACAAAATCAGGCTCTACTTCTCGGGAGAGAACCTTGCATACTGGTCGCCACTGAAGAAGCACACGAAGTACTGGGACCCGGAGTCCACATATTACAGAGGTACAAGCAAGAATAGCGATGGAGTATATACTCCTGATGATGACGACTTTATCGCCTATCCATGGCAGAAGACCATTATGTTCGGCGTAGATATTACATTCTAAAAGATGGGAGGAAAGATAATGAAAAGATATATTTTACCTGTCTTGGCAATAGTTCTTGGCCTTTCGTCCTGCGACTTCCTTGACAAGACCCCAAAAGACAAGCTCGTGCCTGAGAATTATTTCAGAAACGAGCAGGATTTCAAGCTGTTCTCCAACTCTTTCTATGACAACTTGTTCTCAAAAGAGCCATATGAGAGGCAGTCTGATATATTTTTCCAGAAAGGTGTGCTTTCTGACGAACTTATGGGCGGAGTTGCCCGTGAAATCCCGACCGCAGTAGGTTCTGGAGGATGGAGTTGGGGCCAGCTCCGCAAGATCAACACAATGCTCGGCAATATGGACAAGTGCAACGATCCGGAAGTTGTAAAACAGTACACCGGACTTGCAAAGTTCTTCCGTGCAAGGTTCTACTACGAGAAAGTAAAGAGATTCGGTGATGTTCCATGGTACGACAGGGAACTAGGTTCCAAAGATGAAGATCTTTACAAGGCTCAGGATTCACGTGAGTTTGTGATGTCCAAGATGCTTGAGGACATTGACGAGGCCATAGAGGCCCTTCCTTCCGGAGTGAGCACATACAGGGTGAACAGATGGGCGGCTCTTATGCTCAAAGCCCAGTTCTGCCTTTATGAGGGTACATACAGGAAGTACCGTGGACTTGAGTACCCGGAGGGTCTCAAGAGCGAAGACTACATCCGTCTTGCCGCTGAAGCTGCCGAGGAGATTCTTGACAAATCCCCTTATTCGCTGGCTCCTGACTATGGAGAGCTTTTCCGCGAGGTCGATGCGGACAAGAATGAATACATTCTCGCAATCCGTATGGACCAGCCTATTTCCTGCGTACACAATGCCACCGGCTATGCTTGCATGTCCACACAGGGCAATCCGGGATTCAGCAGGAAGTTCATAGATTCCTTCCTTATGAAGGATGGAAGCCGTTTCACAGACAAGGAAGGCTGGGAGACAATGCAGTTCGTGGACGAAGTCAAGGACAGGGACCCTAGGCTTGCAGCCATAATAAGGATGCCTGACCACGTCCGTACAACCGACAAATACACTATGGTAGGTCCTGACATCTCAGTCACTTCATCCGGCTTCCAGTATGACAAGTACGTTATGGACGGTTCATTGTACCCGACAGCCGAGCGTGTCGATATGTCCTTCAACGACATCCCTGTTTACCGCTTTGCGGAGGCACATCTCATTTACGCCGAAGCGAAGGCCGAGCTCAACGAGTTCAAGCAGGCTGAGGCGGACAAGTCCATCAACAAGATAAGGGAGAGGGTCGGGATGCCAAAAATGGTTGTTGACGACCTTACTGTCGACCCTTATCTCGTATCCGAAAGATATGGCTACAGGACTCTTGCCGAGAAGAATCCTTCCAATCTTGCAGCCTTGCTGGAGATCCGCAGGGAGAGAACAATCGAGCTGGTTCTTGAGGACAGCAACAGATGGGATGATATAGTGAGATGGAAAGAAGGCCGCTGCTTCATGCAGCCGCTTCAGGGAATCTATTTTCCGGGTCCTGGAGAATATGACCTGACTGGTGACGGAGTTGCGGATATCCTTCTTTACGACACCGCAAAAGCACCGGACAGCAAGCTTACATACAAGATTCAGATTCAGGAGATTGAAATCGACGGAAAGAATGTTCCGTGCACAAACGGAATAGTGCTGAGTGAGGGAAGAAGCGGCTATATTGATATGCACAGGCTCAAATCCCGCTCATTCGACGAGTCAAGGGACTATCTGTATCCTATTCCGCTCGAGGACAGGGAACTCAACAAGAACTTGAAGCAGAACCCTGGTTGGAAAGATGGCCTTTCAGAAGAATAGCGCACTGTTTTTAACCGCAAATATTATTGTATATGAAATTACTAAATAAAATATTCAGTATCAGCGCCGCTCTTGTCTGCGTCTCGCTTGCGGGTTGCCAGGAAGAGGAAATGGTCAAGCCAAGTGCGCTGCTTTGCGATCCTAGTCTTACTTTCGCCGCAAAGGACGCTGAACCTCAGACTCTCACTGTTGCATCAGATGAAGAGTGGATGATTGATGTCCCGGTTGACTGGATTGACGTCGATCCGGTCCGCGGGAGCAACACTGTGGAAGTCACTGTCTCCGTGGCTGACAACTATGAGAATGGCGTGATGTCACTTCCAAGAGAAGCGACCATCACGATTGCAAACAACAGGGGTTATTCAGTGACTGCCGTCATATATCAGAAAGGAGACAACTATATAGGTGTGTCCGAAATGACAGTCGCCGATTTCAAAAAGATTGATGATGGGGCATTCGCCAAGATTCCTGATGGACAGGTAATGGCTGTTGCCGCTGAAGGTTTTGTAATCAGCGATGCTTCAGGCGCCCTGTATGTTGATTCCAAAGAAAAGGTAGCTGTCGGAGACAAAGTCTTCATTGCTGGCGAGAAGGTGGCAAAGTATGGCACCTCCGCTATCAAGGCTGGAGAGGTGACCGTGAATTCAAATGAAGAGGTTGTGTATCCAAGCCCGGTTCCATTTGATCCGTCCACACTCAATGTCCCAGTATATGTGACAGCTGAGTCAGGTATTCTTGGCTCATCCCTCGTGTTTGACCCTGCTTTGTCAGTCTCGGTTGCGGCAGTTGAGCTTAAATCCGGTTCCGTCAACCTCGAGGCAGTAAATATGCATAATATCGCATATCAGGGATATCTTCTCGGTGTTGAGAACGGTACTGCCTCTATCCTCATCATCAGTCTTGAAGACAAGGGCATCAATGAAAACCTTGAGGCATATTTCTACGATGATTTCTCTTGGATGAAGTCATTCATCGAGGCATCAGGAGTGGATGTAGGCGACTCTATTGGCGAGAACAATGCAGGTGCCTCAGCTCCGAACCTCCGCTCAAACGCATCCCTTTCCTTGCTTCTTGATGAGCTTCTGGCCAGGGGATATGAGGATTTGAATCCTGGCCCGAAAGTAATCTATCCACAGGCTTATTATTGGAAATTCGGAAAGACGAGCACTGCGACTTCGAACAACAACAACGGTCTCAGGCTCCCTGAAATCGCTTTCAAGGGCAGCGAACCTGTGAATGCTATCATCGAGTTTGACTGGGCTGCACACATGACAGGCTCCGGCAACATTGACAATGTACAGATTGTTGTCGAGGTTCCTGAAGGAGCAGGCTTGTTCGAGAACGGAAGCAATGTCAGCGACCCGCTGATTACAACCCAGGAGAATGGACATCTTGAATGGCAGCACGCTACTGTGCTCCTCAAGGGTGCAACCAACAAGTCCAGAATCTCTATTCGTCCTTATCAGTACGAATCAGTTACTCCGGACCAGCAGCGCTGGCATCTTGACAATATCAAGATCAAGGATTCCGGCGTTCCTTATGCCGACCCAGTTTATGCGAAACTGACACTTTCTGATGAGATTGTCACATTCGAGGGAACTCCTGAAGGACCTGCAACCATCACTGTCAAGTCCGACAACCCTTGGACCATCACCAAGGCTTACGGCGCAGACTGGTTCTCAATTGATGTGCTCGAGGGCAATGCCAACGAGGATGTCGCTGTAACCGTCAATTGCGAGCAGAGCCTCAGCACTACTCTCAGGACAGGATACTTCACCATTGCCTCCGCAGACACCAGAAAGAACATCTATGTCGTCCAGTCAGCAGCAGGCGGAGAGCTTGATCCTCTCATCAGCGTTGTCACTGACAAGAGCACATCCGCTCTTCTCGGAGAGGGTGATACCTTCGATGTCACTGTCCAGTCCAATATTGATTATCAGTTAGAGATTTCCGACTCCTGGATTTCCGAGGCTGAGGTTCCTTCTACCCGTGGTCTTGTCGAGAAGTCATACCATTCCTTCACCCTGGCACCTAACCTGACCGGCGCGACCAGAAGCGGATACGTTCGTTTCTACAACGAGGAAAAGAATGTCGAGGCTTATGTTATGCTCAAGCAGGACAACTTTGAGCCAAGGATTGACGTGAGTGCTCCTTACACACATCTCGGCGTCAGCGGTCTCGGTGGAGTTGTCAACTACAACATCGATGCGAATGTTGACTTCACTGTGGCAGTAGAAGGCAGCTGGTTAACTCTCCCTGCGGCTGAGGGACAGAAAGGCACCTATCAGATTCCTGTAACCTTTGAGGCCAACACCGGTGAGGCGAGGAGTACGACCGTAACCTTCAAAAATGAGGCTTATGGCTATACCAAGACTGTCACTGTGAAGCAGTTTGCTACAGGTATCATTTTCGCCGATGACTTCAGCTGGTTGCAGCCTGTAATCGACGTTGCCAAGGCTACTGACCCTGGAGACTACGATACCGTAGGTAACAAGAATCTGAGTGCAAAGGCTCCTAACATTTACGCCACAGCTGCGCTGAATGAAATTTTCGCACCGCTGCGTGATGCCATCGGATATTATATTCCGGGCAAGGCGGATGGCGCAAACAATGTAGTATATCCGCAGGAATGCTACCTCAAGATGGGCAAGACCTCAAGCAGCAGCCAGACATCAATAACTTTGCCTCCTGTAGATCCTGCAGGAAAGGATATCAATGTCAATTTCAAGTGGGCCAGAATGGTACAGGGCTCAGGTACAATTGACGACTATACGCTCACACTTGTAATCAAGGGTAACGGAAGCTTTGAGAACGGCACCAAGTACAGTGATGAGCTGAGCACTCCGCAAGGAAAGGGTGAGATTTTCTGGACTGATTTCTCAGTCAAGGTAATCGGTGCTGACAAGGATACCAGAATTACTCTCTTGGCGACAGCCCTTCTCAACAAGGAGACCGGAGCCATCGACTACACCAAGACCGGTGGCAAGCGTATCTTCCTCGACGATATCGTAATCGTTCCGGCAAAATAGTCCCGGCGTATTGAATTATGAGAGGGTGACTGAAAGCCGTAAGACTGACAGTCACCCTCTTTGCGTATCTATGCGTTTGCCGCTACTTGTACAGTTTGAGCTCGCTTATGCAAGGGTAGAGATAGCCGTTTCCATAATTGCCACTGTCACATTGGTGTAATTTCATTGCATATTTGAGAAGAAGCCGACCCAAAAGGGTCGGTTTCTTGTATTCTATATGGGGATGATGAGTTGTCGGAAGGCTCCGCCAGAGTTCCGCTTCGCTTCATCCACCCTTCGGAACTTCGTTCCTTCGGGAGCCGCTCACGAGGCCGCGG
>JALFFZ010000105.1 GCA_022777585.1 Bacteroidales bacterium
TCCCGAAGGAACGAAGTTCCGAAGGGTGGATGAAGCGAAGCGGAACTCTGGCGGAGCCTTCCGACAACTCATCATCCCCATATAGAATACAAGAAACCGACCCTTTTGGGTCGGCTTCTCATTCTTATCCATATGTCTTCCGTTACTTCAAATAAGCGTCGCTGACAACCTTGCGACTGCGGGCGATGAACTCGCTGAGAGCCTTGCCCTTAAGCATTCCGTTCGCAAGAAGCGCCAGGTCGGTTATCTGGTGAAGGATTTCATTGCCTGCTGCGAACTCCTCGATCTCAGACTTGTGCTCGTCCGAAGCAGCCTTGCGGGCCTCCCTTTCGGCAGCCCTTGCATCCTCGGCTGCCTTCTTCTGCTCCTCGGTGGCATCCTTGGCCTCGCCGGCCTTAAGGATTTCAGGATCCGCCGGAGTAACCTCAGCCTGAGGCTTTACATTCGCATTCTTGGCATCAAGAATCCTGGCCACGAGCGGGTTCTCAAGATTTACTGTAATATCGTATGACGCCGGGAAAGAACCGTAGAAATTCATTCCGCCTCCCATTGAACTCATATCGCGATAACGGCGCATGAACTCGTTCTGGGTAATGAGAATCGGCTCAGCATCCTCACCGAGATTGTCTCCGTTCACAACATATTCATACTCAGCCGGGAGGGCAGCCTTGAAGAGGGTGCCGAGATCCTCCTTCTCGCTCTCGGAGAGCTCAGGACGCTTCCTGTCCTCCTTAGGTATGAGGTTGTCTATGGAATCGGAGTCCACCCTGCAGAAACGGCAGTCCTGAAGCTTCTGCTCGAGGAGGTTGACATAATGTGCATCGAGCTCGCAGTCCATGAGGAGCACATCGTAGCCCTTGTTCTCCGCTCCCTCAATGAAGGAATACTGGGCATCCTTGTCGGTAGCATACAGATATACGACCTTGTTGTCCTTGTCGGTCTGATTGCCGCTGACGGCTGTCCTGTACTCGTCGAAACTGAAATATTTGCCGTCCACATTCTTCAGGAGGGCGAACTTCAGGGCCTTATCGCAGAACTCCTCATTGGTGAGCATACCGTACTCGATGAAGAGTTTGAGATTGTCCCATTTCTCCTCGTATGTCTTTCTCTCGGAGGTGAATATTTCCTCAAGACGGGCAGCCACCTTCTTTGTCACGTAACCTGAAATCTTCTTCACATTGGAATCGCTCTGGAGATAGCTCCTGGAGACATTCAGAGGAATGTCCGGAGAGTCGATCACTCCGTGGAGAAGGGTAAGGAAGTCAGGCACGATATTGTCCACGTGGTCTGTGACAAACATCTGGTTGCAGTAGAGCTGGATCTTGTTCTTCTCCACCGACATACGGTCCTTGATTTTCGGGAAATAAAGGATTCCGGTGAGGTTGAAAGGATAGTCCACATTGAGGTGAATGTGGAAGAGCGGCTCCTCGTGGCCAGGATAGAGAGCACGGTAGAACTCCATATAGTCCTCCTCCTTGAGCTCGGAAGGCTTGCGGGTCCAGAGAGGGGCGACATTGTTGATGACATTGTCCTTGTCAGTGTCCACATATTTTCCTTCCTTCCACTCCTGCTCCTTGCCGAAGATTACAGGAACCGGCATGAACTTGCAGTACTTGGAGAGAAGTCCGCTGATTCTGGACTTGGAGGCATACTCTGCGGAGTCATCATCGAGCCAGAGGGTGATTACAGTACCCCTGTCAGCCTTTTCGCAAGGCTCAAGCTCATATTCAGGGCTGCCGTCACAGCTCCATCTCACTGCCTCGGACCCCTCCTTCCACGACAATGTCTCGATGGTAACCTTTTTGGATACCATGAAAGCGGAATAGAAACCGAGGCCGAAATGGCCGATGATGCTTCCGATCTGGTCCTTGTACTTCTCGAGGAATTCTCCGGCGGAGGAGAATGCAATCTGGTTGATGTACTTGTCCACCTCCCCGGATGTCATACCGATACCGTTGTCGATGATTTTCAATGTCTTATCGTTCTCGTCCAGTTCGACGCGGACGGCAAGTTCACCGAGTTCGCCCTTGAAGTCACCGCTTGCGGCGAGGGCCTTCATCTTCTCTGAGGCATCCACCGCATTGGCTACCAACTCCCTGAGGAAGATTTCGTGATCCGAATAGAGAAACTGCTTGATGACCGGGAAAATGTTTTCCGTGGTCACACCGATTTTACCTTTGACTTCTGCCATGATATTGAATTTTTATTGTTTACAAAAAACCGTGCTGTCATTGTCCGACAGCACGGTAAGCAGAGTCAAATTATATTCCAAGCGAGGATTTATGACAATTTGGCAGGATTACAATGAGGTCTCATATGACTGCGACCCTGATTTGGAATAAGTCGCCTGGATGTAATCCTTGTACTCGTCCTTGCGCCAGAATTCAATACGCAGGTCTCCGTCCATGACAGCCTCGGAATAATGTGCCCCAGGGGTCGGAAATACAAGGTAATCATCCATTGTCCTGTATGTCATATAATAATCCCCGTCCTCAAGCCTGCGGCCTTCAAGCCAGATTTTCCAGCCATCACGGATGCCGTCCAGGTTGTCATCCACCGGTTCCGCTTCCATTGAGTAATCAAAGGTGAATACTGTATTCAAATGCTTTTCATTCCTCCTGACAGCCCAGCGTCCGTCGTTTCTTGCAACTGTGAAACTCTCGTCACAATAAGTCCACACGGTATCCTTGTCCGCTGAAAGCGTCATTGTCAGAGGGCCTATGCGGTCACCGTTGTTATAATTGAGGATGAATGATGAACCATCCTTGAATGTGAGGGAAGTATCTGAATACAATGTGTCAAGATAGCTAATCAACGCCACTGGCCTGAGAATGCAGACATCAGCAACTTTCTCGACAAAGATAAACTCGGCATCAGGGTTATATCCTCCCCAGCTCTCCTTTGTGCAGGAAAATGTGGCAAGCATCACCACAGGAATCAATATAAGATACTTTTTCATCATAGTCAAAATTTATCAGAAACGGCATCCAAAGCCGAAATTCAGCCCCATAAAAACAGATCCGAGACTGAGTTCAGCCAGCCCATAGACCTTCTTTCCTATTGTGTATGTAATCGGAGTAATCTGGTAATCAAATGAACATGTGGCATTGGAACCGGTGACAATGCCTACTCCGGCGGCTACTGCACCGGAAAGGGTGGTAAAACGGCTCTGGAAATAATAGAAGCGGGCTTCAGGAAGTATGTGGATGACATTGAAGGATCTGGCGTCACTTATTTCATTGCTCAATCCCTGATAGATGTCCGCACCGATCCGGCTCCACCAGATGTCCGCGCCGAAAGAGAAACGGTTGAAAGGATGCGACTCGATTCTGGCAGACAATGCAAGTTCCTCATTGACATAGATTCTCTCACCGTACAATACCTCCACTTTCGGACCACCGTCGCTATAGAAGAAACCTCTCAGGTATCCGTCACTCACTCTGTCAGCTGCATTTGACAAAGCCCCCGCTCCCACATGCAAGGAGGCATTGACCTTGAAAGGCTTAATCGGATTGAAGGCAGACGATTCGGCGGATATTGTCATCAGCATGGCCGCCAGAATCAGGAATAGTCTATTTCTCATCGTTCATTTGTTTACAAAAAAGGAACCGGTCACCAGACCGATTCCCTCAATAGATGCACACGGACCGGGAAATGTTGCATTCCCACCGGAAAATCCTACTTGTACATAAATCTCTTGATACTCATCTTCGGGGTCTTCTCGAAAGGCTTGTCCACAACTTCAACCTTTGTAAGCTGGCTGTATGAAGGGAGAACCTTGTTTGAAGCAATGCGGATCTGCTCCGGAATGTCGGAAACTGTCTCGGGGTCGAGACCTGCCTTGCCGATGGCATCCTTGTCGAGATATACGAGACCGACGAGCTTGGATGACCTGTCCACAACCACAGATTCAACCACAAAGTTCTGGGTGTTGATTACGGCCTCGACTTCCTCCGGATAGATATTCTGTCCATTGGCGCTCAGAATCATGCTCTTGCTCCTTCCGCGGATGAATATATTGCCTTCAGCGTCAATGACACCGAGGTCACCCGTACGCAGATATCCGTCCTCTGTAAATGCTGAAGCGGAAGCCTCCTCATTCTTGAAATAGCCCAGGCAGATATTGTCTCCCTTGGCCTGGATTTCACCGACCACGTGCTGAGGATCCTCGGAATCGATGCGGACAGTAGCGCAGTCCACTGCCTTTCCGCAGGAGCCGGGGACATATTTGTCACAGGCCTCATATGCGAGGAGAGGGGCCGCCTCGGTCATTCCGTAGCCCACGGTGTAAGGAAGCCCGAGTTTCTTGAAGCATTTCTCCACCTCAGGATTGAGCGGTGCACCGCCCATGATGATCATCTGGATATTGCCGCCGAGCGCAGACAGGAGAGTTTCCCTTACTTTCTTGTATATCAAGCAGTTGACACCCGGAATCGATGTCAGGAACTTGATGAGAGGCTTGCTGAGGGCCGGCTTGAGCGAACTCTTGTAGATCTTCTCCATGACAAGCGGCACGGTGATGAGAAGGTAAGGACGCACCTCCTTCATCGCCGCCAGCAGAAGTGTCGGAGAAGGGGTCTTTCCGAGGAAAGTGATGCTGGTACCGTTGCAGAGAGGATAGAGGAACTCGAACATCAGCCCGTACATATGTGCCATCGGCAGCATCGAGACCATGGTGTATTCAGACGAGGACGGGATGTATCTCTGGCCGAAATCGACATTGGCGCTCAAAGCCTTGTAGGTAAGCATGACTCCCTTTGGAGCGCTTGTGGTGCCGGAGGTGTAGTTGATTACCGCGAGGTCGTCCCAGTTGTCCACAGGAAATACCACATTCTCCGCAGTGAATCCCATAGGATACTTTGCTGCAAAATTGGCGGATATGGCGGAATACGCC
>JALFFZ010000120.1 GCA_022777585.1 Bacteroidales bacterium
TCTTGTCTGCATCAACCTTACCGGAACCTCAGTCAATCCGGCACGCAGCCTCGGTCCTGCAATCTTTGTAGGAGGTGCTGCCCTGAAGGATCTCTGGGTTTTCATCCTTGCACCACTCGCAGGAGCTGCCATTGCCGCCCTCACCTGGTGCGGTCTCGCCGGTGAATGCAGCAAGAAATAAGTTACACGGCACTAACAGGTTTGAGGATGGTCTTTGACCGTCCTCATTTTGTTTATGAAGAGTAATGGTATGGAAATCAAAATTTTGCAAAACGACAAAATATGAGTACATTTACGAATGATGAGATATTTTGCATTCATATACCTGTTCTTGCTGGTGTTTACTCGAACAGTTCCGGCCGTTTCTTCCCCACTACCTTTCAGCAAACCGGTAGATTATTTCCCGGGCGACAAGTACAAGGGCAACAAGAGAGTATGGGATGTTGAGCTGAATGACACGGGGCTGACATTTGTTGCCGCAAGTGAGCAATTATGCATATTCGATGGCATGGAATGGGAATCATATCAGGCCAACGGATGCATCCGGGACTTATATTTTGATTCCTCTTCCGGCCGGATGTATACTGCTGGAGACAACTTCTTCGGTTATTATGAAATCGATGACTGCAATTTGCCTGTATTCAACCTGCTATATCACAATGAGGATAATACCCAGTTCCAGAATTTCTGGAAAATCATCCCAAAGAATGATATTCTGTATATACAGACACATGAAGATGTTTATTCATACAGGCTTACTGACGGAAGCTTAAAAAAGTGTCTCTCTTCAAAAGAAGGCAATATCGGATATATCTTTGACGTTGGGGACAGAATATGCGGACAGTCGGATAATGAATTATTCACGATATCCTACGATACTGTCAATTTTCTGGGACTGATAGAAAAGGACAGAATAGTAGCTGTCAGGTTCTCAGGCAGAGAGATAGAATATATCTCGGAATTCGGCGGCATCCGGAAATTTGCAAATGGTGTATCAGTTGATGTTTTCCCGGAATTAAACAAACGTCTCAGCCAATTGAGGGTATTCTCCGCCATAATTATGGAGAACGGGAATTATCTTCTCGGGACTGTATTGGACGGAGTATTCATCATCGGGAACAATGGTGAAATCATTGAGCATATCAATGATACGTCCGGATTAAGACATTCAACTGTGCTTTCACTGGCGGAAGATGGATATGGGAACTATTGGTTCGGGCTTGACGGAGGATTGGTGAAATTCTCATCAAACACTTCAACAATGTTCTATACCAGCAGAAACCAGAATATTGGAGATGTATATTCCTCAACAATCTGCGGAGATATTCTTGTGCTCGGGACGAATAAAGGCCTATATTGGGTCGATTCCGAGTCCAATTCCCATCAGGTTCCAGGGATACAAGGCATCGTATGGACAGTTATTGACTGCGGAGAGTTTCTTGCTATCGTTCTTGACGATGATTTATATTCACTTTATCCGAATGGACAAACAGAAAAAATCCTTTCCAATGTCTGGCGTCTGTCCAAATGGAATGGTCTGAATAATCTCTACTACTGCTCTGACAAAGAGGGGATTGTACTTCTCGAAAAGAAGGAAGGACGATTACAGATACGAAACAGACTCCAAAGTGACGAAGATTATTTCCGGGTCCCTCTCAAGCATGATTCCATGGGCGATTTATGGGTTGAGGGCCTATGGGGAGGTGTTCAGCGGATAATCCTTGACAAAGAAAAGAAGAAAGTTATAAAATCCCGTTTCTATACGGTCGGTGACGGGAAGTCAATGGCTCTATCTCATTCCGTGGACAATCAACTCGTGTTTTCACAAGGAAAAGACTGTTATGTATATGACAAAGACAAAGACAGCATTGTGAAATCACAGTATTATTCTGACATCTGCAATTATTTCAGCAAAGGAGTTTTTTCATTTATGCAGAAAGACAACCTTTACTTCAATTATTGCGATGGAGAATTCGGAATTGTATCACGTGATGCAGACACCCTTTCCTTTCTTTCCAACTCGTGTTTCAGACAGGAAACCTATGAGTATTCAGATAATTACAGCAAGTTCACCGAACTTAATGATTCACTGATAGCCATTGGATTCCATAACGGAATTGCCATATTCAATTCAAGAGTTGCCCTCCCGGCAGAATTTTCCAATCTGTCAGTATATCAATGCTCTTATCAGGCAGAAGGTAAGGAATACCATCTGAAAACCAGAAATGCAGATATCCTCCAATTTCCGTATAATGCCAATGCTATAAGAATCAAGATGTTAGGCTGCAGCAATCCGATGAGACCCGTCTTCTATCGCCTGGATGATGGAGAAAGGAGACTTCTGCAGAATTGCTCTTCCGTAGTATTGCCTTATCTGTCATCCGGATATCATAAACTAGTGTTTACTGACGGAGGAGGAAATACCTTATACGCCCTTGATCTGAAGAGGAATAGACATTGGGCGTATTCCTGGTGGTTTATTCTGCTTATTCTTATATTGTTCTCATCTGTTCTGGTTTGCCTTGCCAGCTATTATACTCACAGAACAGAGGTGCTCAAGCGCAAATACGCGATAAAACAACACGAAATGATGGAACAGCAACGGATTAAATTTGAGAATGCCAAGCTGTCAATGGAGTTGAAAGAACGCAACGCAAGGCTTACTTCCATCGCCATAAATGATATCACAGTGAACAATATGCTCAAGGATATAGAAAACGCCTTGAACAAAGCGTCCTCACAATCAGCTGAAATCAAGACCGCCATACTTCCTGTCGGACGTTTAATTGACACTTATTACAGGACTAATGGCTCTTGGGAAGCCTTCGAAGCATATTTCAACGGAATATATGACGGATTCTTCGACAGACTGAAGGCAGCATATCCTCAACTCTCCCAAAACGAGATAAAGATCTGCTCATATATTAGGTTGGGGATGACCACAAAGGAGATAGCGTCCCTCATGAACATTGAGGTCATAAGCGCAGAATCCGCAAGGCACCGTTTACGGAAAAACATGGGGCTGGCAAGAACAGAATCTCTTACAGAAACCATAGCCAGGATATAAATCTGCCTGGCTATAGTCTTACAGCATACAGAGAGCTATTCGTTGTTACAAATAAGGTCTTGAAGTCTTCGCCTCCCAATGTAATCGAAAGTGGCCGTTCCGGAAGATTGAACCGCTTTATTTCACTTCCCTCCTTCGTAAGAATAAATATCTGGCCTTCAGCGATATACATATTGCCAAAGCTATCTTCAAGCAACCCGTATTCTCCGCGATTGCTTACTTTCATGCCATCCTCAAGTGAACCATCGCCGGATACGGTATAACGGAAAGTCATTTTGTAGTCCTCCCAACTCTGCAATACGGCACTCCCCGGAGAAGCACATATGAGTTGAACAGTTCTGTTGAGGTCATAGCACTGCGGGATTACAGTCTTCCCGTCAATGGAAATGAAGCTATTCTCCGGGACAAGCCTCAATGTCTCATCAAAATTCTCCCGCCATCTGTGCGCAGGATAAACATATTGCTCTGCTCCTGAAATTCCTGAAGAATTGACCAATTCAAGCGGAATCATCTCATCATTGCCAACATCTACAACGTATGCCATTGCACGCCAGCCTCCGTTGCCCCAACCGCAATACCAAGGATTGGCATCAGGAAGTTCCTCAAAGGCCTCAGGCTTGCCGTCTATCATCAGATGGGGCTGAGGATCCACACGGCATATTACAATTGGATTATCTTCAGTGTCCACACATACAGCCAAGGGTTTCCAAGGGAAATCCGCAATCAGGTGCAATTCCTTTTTCCCGACATCATACTTATAGACTTTCTTCAGCCGATTCTCGCAGAAATATACATTTCCCTTGCTATCCGAAGCGGCGCCACAGGCAAATTCAAAGCCACCGGCTATTTTGTTTACGTCATCGGAATATATACCCATCTCTTCTTTCCCTGTGACGCAGGCATATGCGAAATCGTTCGGCCAGATGGACAGTCTACGATTTGGATCATATGCCGTCGCAGCCGTAAGGAAAAGGACTTGTGTCCAAGCACGCATATTCCTGAAGCATATATCCGAACAGCCGGAGACAGAAATGCCGTACTCTCGAGGCGTATTGACACGTATCACCCTGTAGAACCACGTATTTGCGAACATCAGATTATGGCAATTGTCCATTGTCAATGAAATGCAGTCTCTGCCTTCCAGACTTTCCTCTTCAAACTGCAATCCGTAAAATTTCCAGTTTGAAACATTGTTCAATCTTGCCTCCTCCCTGGCGTGGTGTTCCAGCGATATCGCGTAAAGTCGTGCAGGGGTATCGGTATTGCTGGCATACAGGCCTGCAGTGGCATATGTGCTGGCACTCCATATATTCTTTATCGTTCCGCCGCCACCATTTGTAATCCAGAAACTCCAATACTGGCTATCCCACGCCCGGTCCACACCACTGACATGAATTTTGGGATTACCGGGCTTGGGCACATAGCCATGTCCTCCTACAAATTTGACATCATTTACATATGACTTCTCACCGGCCATCCACTTGATGCCTACAGCCCTGTTATTATATGCTCCGGTACAGATTCCGATACCGCTGAAAATGTCATCACCGCCCTCCGAGGACTCAATCATCGGGACAGGCGCGCCAAATCCGCTGAAAGCCGGAGTACCATCCTTAAGGACAAATTGTGTAGCATAAGGATGCAAGCCTATAAGCTTACTGCCTTTCCTTAATTTGATTGTCCTTGAGATTTCATACCACCCTTCAGGCACAAATACAACAAGATTCTCATCAATGGCCCTTTGTATGGCATCTGTATCATCCTTGCCATCATCCCCCACTGCACCATAATCAGATACACTCACCCAGAATTTGCTGTCCGGTATCTGAGGCATTGTATTCCGCATCCTTGAATATGAACTTTCCGCATTGATGGCATAAGCAAGCCCGTATTCGCTGTCGTCTCCCATCTGTCCGGATATGAGCCCATACACAAACTCAGTGACATTGTAGCGCGAATCTTTCCCATAAATGAGTTCACTTCTGGCTCTGACATCAGCGAAAACCGGGACCTTGTGGCAGTGAATATCAATCAGATTCACTTGATTGCAGGCTCCTTCATCCCCGGTAATTCTGATTCCGCAGTCTGAAACTTCTTCAAAGCAGCAGTTCTCCATATAAAGCCTGTCCGGGATTCCATCCTCCAGTTCAATACCAACCGCAGTGTTTCTTACGTGCATATTCGATATGGCATACCCGGTATTCCTGGAAACTATTGCAGCCTTTTCCTGATTGTAGAAACGTATGTCGTTCATAATCATCGGCCATCCGGGGGATGTCCTTCCTGAACTGATTCCATACTGCCCGCCTATAAAGTCAGCATCTTCAATTTCATTTCCCACTTCATGCATCCCGGCAAATCCTCCCCCGATATTGAATGTAAGATGTGAAAAGACTCCGTGCTGGGCGACATGAGCCCTGATACATACGGCTTTCGGATTACCGTTTCCTATCCTGAAATCAACATTCGATATGCCGCTGTAGAACGTTCCTGGATTTGCATCATCAATGTGGGATTCATCCTTGACGAGACCTCCGGTGAACCAGAACATATATTTCAAATCATCCCCGTCAAAGCCACGAGACTCATCAGCAAGGATAAACTCCGGACGTCTGTTCCCATAGCCGATAATACGTATGGAGTTCGGCACATATATCGTCCTGGAGATCAGATATTTACCTTCAGGAATAAAAAGTGTCCCGAACGCTTTTTCCACTTTGAGTCTGTTTATAGCCTCCTGCAAGGCAAGGCTGACATCATGTTTTCCGTCTGTTTCTATGCCGATGAAGGACGAGGCTCCAGAGTCAGGAATGGGATGTGTATAAACAGATTCTCCAGCAAGCAGGAGAATTGCTTGCTGAAGAAACATCATGATAATCAGGAATCTTTTCATATTTATCTATTCCACAAATCAGGGACAGCTCCGTGGCCACGTGCATTTTTCGGTTGCACGCTGAATGGTATCATTTCGCCCGAATGAATCTTATATAGATTCGATGATGTCATTGAGACAGCCTCAACCATCTTCTCATACGGCCTGTCTGTAACATCCACAAGACCGCAGTTGTAATTCTCGCCATCGAATCGTCCGGTTATATCCTGGTCACACCACTGGAAATATCCTGTACCCACGAAATTAGGATGGGCATATGCGTTCTCCGTATAATATCGATAGGCAACACCTCTTTCTTCCTCAGATTCCACTTGCCATAACGATTGTGCCAAGCCTCTGTCAACGGTTCCGAAATGGTATTCTCCAATTATCATTGGAAGGTCGAGTATTTCTGCAGCCCTGTCAAGCATCTCTCTGTCAGGGACAAGCTGGTAGCAGTTGAAACTGAATACGTCGAAATGATTTTTACAGATTCCAAGAAGATCTTCCCCGAGAGTATCAGGGTCCCCAAATCTGATGCCGAGGTTCAAATGGTCAGGGTCGTATTTTTCTAGAGATTCAGACACTGCCGCGAGGAAGGTGTCAAATGTGTTCAAGATGAAGGTTCTTCTATTGGCTTCCGTATCACCTTTCTCCTTGAGGAATGCTACGAGAGCCTCACGAATAGGCCTGTCCTTCCCGTCCAGGATAAGCTGACAAAGGCGGACTTCCTGGTTTATCCAGGCCGGTTCATTGCTTACAAAATAGCCGATAAGCCATGGGTTACCAATGAAGCGCTTCACAAACCCGGATACAGATTCATCAATATGCTGCCTGTATGCAGGATCGTAAGTATCACACAGACTCATAAGTTCAGCATCCATGCCCAAGTCATCCATAGGGACAATAAAAGCCATTTCATTCCTGCTGTAAATCTTGGAATCTGACCAATTGGCGATTGTGTTCAATCCCCATCTCCTCATCCTGTTTATTACCATCCTGGAAGCCGGCTCTTCAAAATCTTCACCGTATCTTCTCTCAAGATTCCAAGCGCCGAAAGACGGCTGCTCCTTACGCCCACGTGCAGAGAATTCATTGGGCGGAAGTTCCCTGTAGATTTCCCTGCGTTTGTCAAGGTCACGAATACTGCCTCCCTGCCCTATTCCAACACAATCCACTCCCACAGACAGGAAAAGATAACCTTCAGGGTCAACAAACCACCATCTATTGTCAATTTTGACTACACGGAAATGACCGGTCCCCTCATCATAGCGATGAGCAAGATATCCACCATATTTTGAGTATCCGTAATCATACGAGATATCTTCCAAAGCATCCTCTTTGGCCCAATCCCTTTTCAAATCGGAAAGGCTATGCACTTTTTCCGGATAATCACATCGGATAGATTGTCCGAATTCGTCATAGGCCGGAGTCTTCTCAAGATATTTGTCCCCCGGGTCATCTACTGACAATGTGATATTTCTGATTGTAATCTCAGGAGTTCCGATTGCTTTTCTCATTCTTACGCCGACAGAATCAACTCCATGCATAGGGCCGCGTTTGCCCCCGAGGTTAATCCAACCCATGCTGCGGGGTTTGTTGTTGGTTGCAGCAAGGTCGAACGCGGCATCAGGAAGCTGAGTATAGTATTTCAGCGGTATCGCAATCCGGTTCCATGCCCCTGGCACATAACTCATTATTCTCAATTCGTTATATCCCCAATCAGTAGTGAAACCCAGTTGGAATCTCTGAGCGGTACTTATCTTGTATTCCAGTACGACATAGTTGTATCCGTCCCAATCCCTCGGCAGTTCGGGGTTGATATCCTTCAGGGCAATTTTCTGCCCAGACATTTCCTTTTCGCCATCAAAACGTACAGTAACGCCTTCATCATGACAACAGGAGGACAGAACACCTATTGAAACAATTGTCAGTAAAAAGAAGTTTTTCATAGTCAAAGATTCATTGATTCAATGTAATCAACAATAGGAGTGCAATTCTTGAATTTTATATTTTCAATAAGATCCAGCAGTGCCTTGCGCATTTCTTCCTGATTCGGACGATTTGCCCTTATCTTGAAGAAATCACTTCTGTCACATTCTGAGAATTCAACAACCTTATCCCAATTCTCAGGCTCGGCAAATGCGTTCACGCATTCATGCGTCAACTTCTTGTATGGCCAGAATGTATATCCTATGCCATTATCCTGCATCACTCTGCTGTATGTGCTCTGCCATTCCCAGGTATTGTGTCCTATTTCTCCCATATACATCGGGAGCCCTGTCTTGTCGCGGAATTCAATGTAGTCTTTGATCCCATCTACGCCTGCTTCACCTCCATAACGATGGCAGGTGTACATAATGTTATCATCGAAAGTCCAATCCGTCATAGGCTCAAAGTTAGTATTCCACTGAGGAGCGCCGATAATGACAATATGGTTTCTGTCAACTTCCCTGATTGCTTCAGTAGCCCTGATATACAATGGCTGAAGACTGGCATTCAATTCATTCAGATTATCTTCGAAATATGGAGCAATGGGTTCATTGCAGAGTTCATATCCGAGAACAGTAGGTTCATTTACATAATGAGAAGCAATCCTCCGCCATATTGAGATGAACAGTTCCTGACTTTTTTCTGATTCGAACAGCCAGGGATATCCATAACTGTCATCAATATTATCCCCGGTCTGTCCGCCAGGAGCATCGTGCATATCCAGTATGAGATACATGCCCGTCTGCCTGGCCCATTCAACAGCCTGGTCAATTCTCCTGAAGCCCTCATCCGGATCATTCAGCCCCATATAGTCCTCGTTTGTGAACAGCTTGTAATGGAATGGGATGCGTATGGTATTGCATCCTATGCTTTTCAAGAATTCGAAATCCTCAATAGTAACATAATTATCCTTAAAAAGCTGCCACCATTCGGCAACGAAATCAGGTCCCACCATTTCACACAGCATCTGATTGATGAGACGTCCCGAATTGGTGCGTCTGAAGTTGAACATATAGCCTTCAGGATTCAACCAGTTGCCAAGGTTTGTACCTTTGATAAAAAGGACAGAGCCGTCAGGCGCTATAAGTTCCGTACCCTGAACTGTCACGAACTTTACTTTTTCAGGGGATGAACAACTTGATGCCAACAATACCAATGTTGTCAGAATCCAAAGCAATCTTTTCATAAAACGATATTATAAGCAATCCCCCATGTACCACTATGAGGGATTGCATAAGTGATAACTCTATTTCAGATTCGGGTTAACCAATGTTTCCGTGGCAGGAATCGGGAAGGTATAGTCCTTGTCTCCAGCCGGGTGGAGGCTGCCTGGATCATAAGCAGGATCCTTGTGGGCGAATACTTCATCCTGCAACTCAAGTCGAAGGACATCGTACCACCTGACATTCTCACCTGCGAATTCCCATTTTCGCTCATCGACAACAGCCTTGATAAATTCAGAGTTCGAGAGGCCTGAATAGTTCGGCAGGCCAGCCCTTGTCCTGATTCTGTTGACCCAAGTATAAGCATCTCCGGTAGCTGAGCCGGAACGGGCAACTGCTTCAGCATAGGTAAGCGCTGTCTGTGATAGACGGAGCAGGTGGGTAGGAATCGATGCAGAACAGCTGGAATAACCGTTCTGCGGGAGCATCATGAGTTTCAGGTAGGATGGATGCTTCTTCTCCCACTGCTCCCAAGACCTGCCATCACTGGTTTCAGTATAGAAGGTATAGTCTTTTCTGCGTCCCTCAGGGAAATCCCTGTAGAACTGAACCTCGGCAAACAGGATATTCCAACCTCCAATTTCACCAGGCTCAGACCACCATCCGTAAAAAACGCAGAAGTCGGATACTGACGCAGGAATCACGAAAAGGTCCTCAGTTGTAATATTATCCCCTTTGTCAATATTTCTGAAGAGGTTCGCATAGTCATCCTCAAGCAAGAGACCCTGTGCCGCTGACTGGTCGAGAACCTCCTTTGCCTGATCGGCAGCCTTCTTGTAATAGCCTTCTTTCTTAAGAGGGTAACCTGCTTCCACAAGGTACACTTCAGCCCTGAGGGCTTTAGCCACGAGTTTGTTCGGCCTTCCTATCTCACCGTTGCGTCTTTCATCCTTGAGCAGTGATATAGCCATTTCAAGGTCCGATTCAATCTGGGCGTACGTCTCGGCCGGAGAAGAAGGCTCCATTGTGGCCTCTTCAGCAGTATAAGTTGAGGATAGAATCAGAGGAATTTCTCCCCAAAGCTGGCAGAGAATGAAGTTGGCATAAGCCCTGAGGAAGAAAGCTTCTCCGGCTATTACCCCGATTGTCTCTTTATCCCCTGAGCATTTCTCATAGTTTACAATCACTTTGTTGGCGTTCAGAATGACCTTGTAAAGGCCGTTCCATGTACTTCCCACTGAGCCATTACCGTTTGTTACCCCACAACGGTCAATCTCAGTGCCGGAGGCATCTGTCGTAGGAAGATACATATCGTCCGCACCTGCAGTAAGCTGGTGGTATGTACCATTGCACAAGCCGACAGACCAAGGAGAGTTCAATCCGCGATAGGCACCGGTAAGAGCTCCCTCCAATCCGTTCTGTGTTGTCAGATAAGAGTCAAATACCTGTCCCCTTGACTCCTCATCAAGAAAGTTGCAACTGCTGGCCAGGATAGCGCCACATGCAACCATTGCTATATTTTTGAATATATTTTTCATTACCAAGGAATCCATTAGTTAAAATCTGATATTCAGTCCAAGAGTAAACGAACGTGAATTAGGGTAAGCGCCATAATCAAGTCCCTGCATTATGTCGGAAGTACCGCCACCAACGTTTGAGGCCTCCGGATCTATTCCCTTGTATCTGGTGATAGTGAAGAGGTTTGTCGAATTGAGCGACACTGTGAAGTTGCCCACCTTCTTTATATCGAAGTTGTATGCGATACTGAGGTTCTTAAGGCGGAGATATCCGCCATTCTCCAGCCACAGATTTGATACAGGATACCATTTGCTGGATGGGCTCCAGGACGGGAGGAATGCATCCTGATTATCTTCGGTCCATCTGTCCTTGATTTCGCTGAAACGGGCACCTGTAACGTCACGTGAGGCCATCATATTGATACACCTGTTGTAGTTCAACTTGTCATTTCCGAAAGTTCCCTGCCAGAACATGTTGACAGACAGTCCTTTGTATGCAAAGTTCGTATTCCATCCAAAAGTAACTTTCGGCATACCGTATCCTATGATCTTATAGTCCGATGCATCAATTACATAGTTATTGTCAAGATCCTCATATCTTGCATCTCCCGGCACCATACCATATTTGGCAGCTTCCGCAGCCTCACTCTTCTTCCAAGGTCCAAGATAATTGAGGCCATAGATTGTACCAAGAGGTTGTCCGACCTGATATATGAAATCATACATGCCATCATTGATACCTGTGAGGTTGGATGCAACATATACAGTTTCCTGCTCGCCAAGGTCAAGTACTTTATTCTTCAGGAAAGAAACGTTGACCGTACTTTCGAGAGAAATGTCTTTCTTTTCGATAATCTTGCCTGTCAATGCCAAATCAATACCGGAGTTTCTGATGCTGCCAATGTTGGAAACCACACTTCCGCCGCCCTGATAGTTTGGAACAGACTTGTTGAGAAGCAAGTCACGCGTATTCTTGATATAATAGTCAGCTTCCAAGGTAAGCCTGTCATCGAACAAGCCGAAGTCCAGACCTATGTCAGTCTGCGCAGTAGTCTCCCACTTCAGATCAAGATTTGAAGGATTGCCTGCCTGAATACCGCTGGATGAAGATCCTGGAGTGAATGGGTATGTCACATTGTTGAATGCTGACATGGTAGCATAAGGAGATATTGCCTGACTTCCGGTAAGACCCCAGCTTGCACGAATCTTCAACTTGCTTATGACATCAACATTCTCCATAAAGTTCTCTTTTCCGATATTCCAGGCGAGAGCGGCAGCCGGGAAAGTGGAATATTTGTGTCCCTGCGCAAATTTTGAAGAACCGTCATGTCTGACAGACAATGATGCAAGATACCTTCCGCCATAGGAATAGTTAACTCGTCCAATGAAAGAGAGGAGAGTCCACATCGAAAAGTTACTTGAGACTTTCTGTGTACTTGACTGTGAAAGATTGTCATATTTAAGGTCAGGGAATATAAGTCCGATGGCCTCGGCATTCTGACCGTTGTATTTGTAAGACTGGGTCTCAACTGCTGCAACTGCACTTATATCATGCTTACCCAATGTTCTGACATAAGATAACTGTGAAGTTGTCTGAATGGTGTTTGCCTGAGAATTGGAGATTGAAGCGCTTGGAGTACCCTTTGATGCAGTCTTGCCAGACCAGTCCTTGACTGTCTGATAGGCAAGATCTCCGGCAATCTGAAAATCAGCGGAGAAGCCTTTCAGGATTTCATAGTTCGCACCGCCCAGCATAGTAACGAAAATCTTGGAGTTCAGGCTTTCCGAATCATAGAGCAGGGCCAGAGGGTTAGCTTTCAGAGAACCGTTAGTATCATTCATTCTCAGTGTAACGCCATCCGCTTCATATGGCCCCATTGTAGGATTCCATGCAATAGCCTGGTTGATTACAGTGGAGGCACTTGAATATCCACCGTTGTTCCTGCCATCGGATTTGCTTGCATTGATATTGAAACGGAGCTTGAGCCTGTCATTAATCTTCGAGTTAATGCTGGCCCTTACGTTGAGGCGATTGTAACCGGACTCCTTTACTATACCAGGCTGATTGAGATAGTTTGCAGAAACACGGTACTGAGTCCTGTCATTTCCTCCATCAATGCTGATCTGGTGCTGGTGAGAAACAGCATTGCGGAGAATGGCATCAAGATAATCATATCCACCGTTCTTTTCCAAAGCGGCAATCTCTTCATTTGAATAAATGGCAGCCGTTCCAAAAGCAAGGTTATGTTCGTTGTAAGCCTGAGCATACTCGGCAGCTGTCAGCAAGTCATACTTCTTGATCATCGAAGAAACAGATACGCTTCCATCGTATGTCACATGAACATCTCCGGCAGAGCTGCCGTTCTTCGTCGTAATGAGAACAACTCCATTTGCGCCTCTTGAACCATAAATGGCAGTGGACGATGCATCCTTGAGGACTTCCATGGATTTGATATCATTAGGATTGATTGAGTTGAAATCAGCACCGACAAATCCATCAATGACAAAAAGTGGACTATTGTCTCCAAGCACTGAATTCGCACCGCGAATACGGATTCGCACATCACCACCCGGAGCTCCTACAGTATTGGAGACCTGAACACCGGAAGCTCGTCCCTGAAGCGCCTGGTCTACACGGGTAACTTTCTGATCCTTGAAGGAATCTGAAGATACCTGAGAAAGTGCGCCCGTAAGTGAACTTTTCTTTGCTGTACCATAACCAATCATCACCACTTCATCAAGAAGGGTTGAATCTTCTTTAAGCACAACATTGATAGTTGAAGAGGAATTACCTGTTTCAACTATCTGGTCAAGATAACCCAAACAGGAAAAAATGAGCTTGGTCCCGGCCGGGACTGAAATAGAATAACTACCGTCTACATCTGTGACAGAGCCTGTGGTTGTACCGTCAGCAATTACTCCTGCTCCGATTACTGGAGAGTTGGTTCCGTCTGTAACTTTTCCTTTAATCTGAATCATTGTCTGAGCCAATGAATCAAGACTGAAAACAAAAGATAAAGAGAATACCAGAACTACGATACGTAAAGCAAAATACTTTTTCATCGCGTTAAAAGGTTATTGGTTTGGTCCAAATATCTGTGAATAGAATGATTTATCAAATTTTCTTACCACTATTTGAACTTTGCACAGACTAATCAGGGGATATAAAGCACCCATGCAAATAGCCGATAAAACAAAGCTAACTGCCTAATAATCAATATTATAAAAAATAAACCCACCTATGCAGATGCAAACCGTATTTTGTTTTGCCCAACAGACCTAGAAATTGAAATACCGCAACTGCTGCATGACCTCCGGGAGGATGTCGCCGTCCTCCTGAGGGATAATCATCACATAGGCCGTGCTCCTGAAGCCGTCCACATCCATGGCCCGGCGGATAAGGTCCTGGACGGAATCCAGTTCCAGCTGGCAGGCTTCAATGAATGACTGCGCATCAGCATCGCATTGGGACAGGACATTCTTGCCCAGTTTGACCTGCTTGCTGAAGCTGGACATCGCCTCGATGCTGCCCAGGGAGGTAACGCCGAGAGAGGCGCCGGGAAGTCCCACATAGGCCATCTTGGAGTTGGTGCGGATCATCTTGGCTGCGGAGATGCGGGCAAGGATATCGCTCTGTATATCGGTGGTACTCAGCCTGTTGCCCCGGGCATCTATCATTGATACGCATTTGTAGGCCCGGCCGTCGGAGGCTTCGACCCAGGTCTGGGAAAGCCTGTAATCCGGTATCTTCTTCAGATTCTGGAGCTCGCAGGTCGATTTCCATATCTGGTCCACATCCCGCAGGAATGCGTTTACGGCTTCACTGGAAGAGTAGCCGATGAAGGTCCAGCTGACCCTTTCTGCCGGTTCGTCATTCTGCCGGCGGCTTCGGCTGCGGCCTGATGCCTGCATCGTCCTGCCCGATGACCCGGATGCGGAAGCTCCGTCATCACTGTTTCCGTAAGCGGCACTGCCTCCGGAGACATTGCCCCGGGCCGACGCGGAGACATTGCCCCGGGAAACCTCCCCGCCTGATGAGCTGTAGCGCTCCGGCACCGGTATCCCGCAAGGCCGCTTGCTGACCTTCATGTCATACAGCACATACTGGCCCGAGCGGGTTTCACCGCATTCCAGCCAGAACATCAGCTGATGGCAGCGGTTGATCGGCACTGTATATGTCGTCGGAGACATATTGTCCTCCAGCCAGAACTCCCCTACCAGCCTCTGATCCGCAAACACATTGAGCTTCACCGGTCTGTGCTGACGTCCTCCGGAGAGAAGATTGTCCACCGGGTCGGAATATCCGCTCTTGTTCGCAACCGTGAACGTGCAGGTCTCATATTCCCCGTATGGGTTGAATGCCGCCACTGATGACTGCCTGCCGCTGTCATCCATCAGTTTCAATGATGCCAATGCGCCTCCCGTTCCGGCCCCAGCGGTGATTCCCGTCACAGCCCCGATATGACTTGAACTGATTGAGCTGCCGGCTCCCGTCACGAACATGAACACCATTTCAGTCAATGAGATATCCTCAATCCCGAGCGGGATGTTGGTCTCCAGCATCACTCCCTTGTAGATTTTCGAGCCGTCCTTCATCTGGAAATATTCCCTCTGGCTGCTTCCGTTCTTGAAGCAGTCATTGAAGTCGAAATTGGTAATGGTGCTGAGATACCTGCCGACATAATGGAAATATGGACGCTTGCAAAGGTCAATGAGGTCGGCCTCGTCAGGACAATAAGGCTTCTCGTGGCGGAAAAGGTCATTGGCCACAGGCCTTCCGCGGTAAAGGGCAATGTCACCCACGCCGAAATAAACCTGTCTGGACTTGCCGTTACCAGGCTTCGCAAACTTCAGGATGCGGCACTTGTTGATCGGAAGTTCGAAATACTGGTTCGGCCAGGTGGCGTGGATGGTCGTCTCGAGCACGATATTGTCGTCGGCCCAGACCTGGATTATATCATCCCCAAGCACCCTGTGGTCGGTAAGACAGCCGGCCTTGAAAGAAATCCAGTCATATTCCCCGGCCAGGTCGAAGGCGACATAAGAGTCTATCTTGTCCTCCAGGAATGTGTTTCCGGTGGTCAGGATAAGCCCCTCGCTGAATTTCTCCCCGCCCATCGAGAAGGTATAATAGTCTGACTCTCCGGTAAACAGCACATTGTCAGCCGAGCTCATTCCCCTCACGGAATAAGGCTTGATCGTGGACATCAGCGGGCAGACGTCAGGCAGATTGGAAATCTTTTCCTTGTTCAGATTGACAGGACCGGCAAGCGGCAGGGAGGAAGAGCCTTTCGGCCATACATACATATCCGCAAGGCCGAAATGCAGGCCTCCGAGGAAATCTCCCCCATTGAATTCGGAATGAAAGGAAATGTTCTCCGCCCCGGCAATGTCCAGCACCACCTGTTCCGCCAGGTCGGTCTGGGAAATAAGCTTTTCGTAAATGATTCTGTCATCCGCCTTGACAATGAGCCAGCCCGTGGCATTCTTGCTCTGGTTGTCGCAAGGGCCGAGGATGAACGATAGTTTGTCAAATTTCTTCTCCACCCAGAAATAACTCCAGGCATTCTGGGTATCCAGCTGCATGCTTGCTTCGAAACGGAGTCCGGAATTGAAGGTTTTTCCATTGATATTCATTGACTTCTGATTCCTCGGAGCACAATATGACAGCGGTATCGGAGTTTCGCGGACCGTCGCCACATAACCCGAATGGCGGGTATAATGAGGGCAGAGCGTCTCCACGAGCTTGACTTTGGATGAAGCCGTAAGATTCTGTGGATCGCGGGGAGTCTGCACCGTCTGGCCCGGTTTCCACAACCTCACTTCTCCGAAAGCCATATCCGTAACTCCGCGCGGAAGGTCAAAGCGCAGTTCCTTCACCCCGGTCACGTCCAATGTGACGGATTCCGGCACGCCATAGCATCTGACCACACGGTCAAGTATTCTTCTTCCGTCAGCCTTGACAGTCACGATGACATCCTCTCCTATGGTAGCGGAATTCGGGTTGTACGGCCCCATCACAAATGTCAGTTTGCTGTATGATCCTCCAAGGTCATATACCACAAATCCCGGATTGGGCTCGCTGATGAGACCGCCCTTGCCTGTTCTGAGCACAAATCCGCCCTTGTAGTCGAACTGGGCGACTGTGACTTTCTGCGAGGAACGGAATCCCGTGTAGCGGTTGCTTGACACCGGATTGAGTATGTCATTGAGATATGACTGTGCATTGAGGCCTGTCAGGCCCGCTGCAATGAGGATGACTGAAACAATAATCTTTCTCATGGCTGAAAAAATTTGGGAAGCCCTGTACGGACCTCCCAAATATAAGGAAAAAACCGATATGCCGCAACTTCGGACCGGACTCAGGATTTCTTGACCGGGTCGCAGGTCAGGCCCACGCCCAGTTTCCTGAATATTTTCCGGTCAACCTCGCTGAGCATCACAGTGGAATGAACCTGGCAGCCGTCCAGCTTGGATAGCTGCTCAAGGGCCAGGCGGCAGTTCTCGTCCTTGACACTCATCATTGAAAGCGCAACGAGGACCTCGTCCGTATGCAGCCTCGGGTTCTTGCCATGAAGGAAGGAGACCTTGGTCCGCTGGATCGGCTCGATCATCTCCTCAGGGATGAGTTTCACGGAATGGTCAATGCCGGCCAGATGCTTGGTAGCATTTAGAATGAGTGCCGCACTCGGTCCGAGAAGAGGACTGGTATTGGCTGTAATGATGGTCCCGTCCTGAAGTTCAATTGCAGAGGATGCCTGTCCGGAGAGTTCCTTTCTCTCCCTGGCCGCCACGGTGGTCCTGCGATAGGCCGTGGTGAGTTTGGCCTGCTGCATGATGAGCTTTATCTTGTTCACCTCATCCTCATTGGTCCCGGACTCCGCAAGCGTGCCGAGAGCATTGTAATAGCGCCTTATGATTTCGTCCCTGGCAGCATTGCAGCAGACATCCTCGTCGCTCATGCAGAAGCCCACCATATTGACGCCCATATCAGTCGGCGACTTGTATGGATTCTCCCCGTAGATACCCTCGAAAATGGCATTCAGCACCGGGAAAATCTCAATGTCCCTGTTGTAGTTCACTGCAATCTTGCCGTAGGCCTCAAGATGGAATGGGTCGATCATATTGACATCGTTCAAATCGGCCGTGGCCGCCTCGTATGCAATGTTAACAGGATGCTTCAGAGGCAGATTCCATACCGGGAAGGTCTCGAACTTGGCATAACCCGCCTTTATGCCGCGCTTGTGCTCCTGGTAGAGCTGGCTGAGACAGACGGCCATCTTGCCGCTTCCCGGGCCCGGGGCAGTAACGACGACGAGGGGTCTGGATGTCTCGACATAGTCGTTCTTTCCGAATCCCTCGTCTGAATCGATGAGGGCCACGTCATTGGGATAACCCTCTATGGTATAATGGTAATAGACCTTGATTCCAAGCCTCTCCAGCCTTGAGCGGTAGGTGGCTGCACTCGACTGCCCGTTGAAATGAGTAATCACGACTCCCCCGACATAGAGGCCCACATTCTCAAACTCGGAACGCAAACGGAGAACATCCTCATCGTAAGTGATGCCGAGGTCGCCCCTCATCTTGTTTTTCTCTATATCGAGAGCACTGATGACCTGCACGATTTCAGCGTAGTCGCTCAGTTGCATCAGCATCCTGAGCTTGCTGTCCGGATGGAAGCCGGGAAGCACCCTTGCCGCATGGTTGTCATCGAATAATTTTCCGCCAAACTCCATATAGAGCTTGTCCCCGAATTGCGCAATGCGCTTTTTGATTTGTTCCGATTGGATTTTAAGATACTTGTCGTTGTCGAAGCCGTGTTTCATACGTCTGAGTTGTAATCAATACGGGATACAAAGATACTACGGCAATTTGACGTTGGCAAATTTTTCCGCCGGTTAATTCATCGATTTTACCTTCCCAGGCCTCCTGACGGCAGCCTCTGCCGCACGGTGTGCGACATCGACCATCTCTGGCTCAATGCCTTCCGGGCGGTAACTGTTGCGACGGAGCTTGCGGCCAGTCAGACGGCAGTACCAGGTGCAGGAGGCTATGAAGCGGCCGATGGTCGGGCTGAGATGATATCCGTCACGGGTAAGATGGTCCCCTATGAATGATGTGCGGGCATTCTGAACCGCTGTCCCGACCGGAATGATGATATCCACCCCAATGAGGTCGGCAGCCTTGTCCACTGCATCCACGATGGCATTGTACATCTTCATCTGGTCATTGTCATAATTCATAAAACCTTTGTGCGTCGAGGTCTGCTCGTATGCCCAGGTCTGATGGATTGCGAATCGCGCATCCACACGTGCTCTCAGGTAATCATAGAGCTGCGGCAATGATGCCTCCCACGTGCTGAAAACCCCGGATATCGGACTTGACTGCTGCATTGTGACATAATCCCATTTCTCATCTGCAAGAGCCTCCTCCAGACAGTATCCTGGAGTAACTCTGCGAACCCCGTCCGCCCCGATCTTCCTGTAGGAATAATCAGTGGACCCCGTCCTGCTGTTGTCCAGATGGCGTTCAAGGGAACATCCCGGGATATACATATTGCCTATGATCATCACCACCCCGTCGGCAGCAGCGATATCATGGAGATACCATTCCACGGCATCGTCCGAGAAACTGTTGCCTATGGCCAGGATGCGCAGTGTATCCTTCTGCGCCGCGGACGCAGATAAGAATGGAATGAGGATGGCCGCTATCATCGCCGCGGCCCGGCGGAATAACTTTTTGCTCATATCGGCAAAAATAATAAAAAAATCACTTCATTGTCATTTTGCAGAGAAGGGACGGCCATCCTTCTTTGCAGTTGCAGTCAAAGGGGCATGGAATCAACCCACTATGAAAGGAGTTATCATCAGTCTATCATTGGTATGCTTCCATTATACTTGATACTGTGTATCTTTGGGATGATGGGTGATAAAGGTGATAAAAGAGATAAAGCGAACAAGCGATAAGGGTACAGTGACAATCTGAGACTTCAGGCTTCCACCAGATTGTTGGGTACATCTGAGAAAATAACTATCTTCGCAGAAAACCTCACCATATATGTACAAGAGAATACTGACATCGGCATTGGCCGCATTTCTGATATCAGCCACATGCGTTTCAAAGGACAATGTGACATTGGCCGGGAATGTGATTCTGCCGCGTCCTGCCGGAATCGAGATTCTTGACGGGGCATATATTTTCACAGGAGAGCCGACGGTCAAGGTGGTCCGCAAAAAGGGTCCTTCAGAGTCTTACACTTTGGTAATCAACAGGAAAGGAGTGATAATAACAGCTGCGGACGATGCCGGTGAGTTCTATGCAAGACAGTCTTTGGCACAGTTGCTCAATGCTGCGGAAAAAGAAAATGGTCCGGCTTCACTGCAATGCCAGATTATTAAGGACTATCCGCGATTTCCGTACAGGGGCCTCCACATTGATGTCTCAAGACATTTCTACAGCATCGACTTCCTGAAAAAGCAGGTTGATGCGATGGCTATGTTCAAGATGAACAGGCTGCATCTCCACCTGACTGATGCTGCCGGATGGAGAATGGAGATTGAGTCCTGGCCGAGACTGACGGAATATGCCGCCTGGAGACCTGAAGCAAGCTGGAAAGCCTGGTGGAACGGCGACAGGGCGTACGTGGAAGAGGGCGCTCCCGGCGCATACGGCGGATACTACACTAAGGAAGAGCTGAGGTCACTCGTGGAATATGCTGCGGAAAAGCATATTACCGTGATTCCGGAAATCGAGATGCCGGGGCATTCTGAAGAGGTACTGGCTGCTTATCCGGAGGTGGGATGCGGGGGAAATCCCGAGACCCATGCTGACCTCTGCATTGGCAAGGAAGTGACATTCAAGATGTTGCAGGATATTCTCGATGAGGTGATCGAGGTGTTCCCTTCAGAGTACATACATATTGGAGGAGACGAGGCGGGAAAACAGGCATGGAAAACCTGTCCGGACTGCCAGCGAAGGATGAAGGAGGAGGGGTTGGCTGACGTGGATGAACTCCAGAGCTATATGATACGGCGAATTGAGCAATATGTAAACAGCAAAGGAAGGAAAATCATCGGCTGGGATGAAATTCTGGAAGGAGGGGTGAGCAGGACGGCAACCGTGATGTCGTGGAGAGGAACAGAAGGTGGAATCGCAGCTATGAATATGGGCAATGACGTCATAATGTGCCCGGGAAGTTACTGCTATCTGGACAAGGCCCAGGATGCTCCTTTCATTGAACCTGAATCCATCGGAGGATATCTTCCATTGGAGAAAGTATTTGAATATGAGCCAATTGAGTCATCAATGCCGGAGGACGGCCTGGACCGTCTGCTGGGTGTCCAGGCAAACCTATGGACAGAATATGTGCCAACGGAAAGTCACGCGGAACACATGCTCTGGCCACGTGCGGCGGCCATAGCCGAGATTGGCTGGAGTCCTTTGGAAGACAAGGCTGGCTATCAGGATTTCAGGCAAAGGGCATTGAATGCAATGAATGTGCTGAAAGACAATGGTTACGAAGTTTTCGACCTCGCCCATGAATATGGAGAGCTCAGGGCTTCACTGTCACCTGTGAGGAATAAGGCTGCTGGGGGCAAAATACAGTACCTGATACGCTGGCACAAAGCTTATCCCGGTTCAGGGGAGATGACACTGATTGACGGACAGCACGGGGGCTGGGCCAACAATGACGGACGATGGATGGGCTTCCTCAACGACATCGACATTATCATTGACCTTGGGGAGCCAACTGATATTCATTATATTGGAGCCACTTTCCTCCAGTCTTCCGGTCCGGGAATATTCCTGCCGGAAAGAGCTGAAATATCCATTTCGGATGACGGTGAGAATTTCCATCCTATAGGGGAATGTTTCAATGATGTCCCGACCTCGGATTCAAATCTGCTATTCAAGGATTTCAAGGTGATTTGCAATGAGAATGGACGATATGTCAGATACAAGGCATTCCGCAACCCTGCAGCAAAGGCCTGGCTATTTGTTGATGAAATCATAGTCAACTGATTGGATATGAGCGGATTGTCAATACTGGTACTGGTACTCCCACTGCCCATTGCATTCATCATTCATGATCTGGAGGAAATTCTTTTCCTGAATAAATGGATGACGCGTCACAGATGCGGTCTGATTGAGCGGTTTCCGAAAATGGCTCCGGCTCTGGAACGGCTTGCAGGTCTCGGCACCAAGGGCTTCGCAATCGCAGCCGCTGAGGAACTCCTGATTATTCTCCTTGTAACCGCATACGTCCTGGCGCAATGCCCTTATGCCAGAGAAATCTGGATTGCAGTATATATGGCATTTTCCATTCACCTGCTTGTGCACACTGTCCAGGCTATCGTAATCCGCGGCTATGTTCCCGGCCTTGTCACAACCATACTCCTGCTGCCCTACGCAGCTTACGGCATTCACAGTATTCTATTGGTTATGAATTGGTTACATCTATTATTGCTGAGTCTGGCAGGAGTTGTCTTTCTGATTGTGAACCTGAGATTCGCGCATTATCTGGGTGAACTGGTCTCCAAGGATTAAGGGCACCATCTCCCGGATATACACAAAACAATTCACGAGGCCGTCGCACTCACTGCGATAGCCCCGCTACTTAACCTAAACTTAAACTATGAAAAACTTCGCTGCAAATATAATGATTTTTTCTAAAAATACTATGCTTTTGTCAATTTCTATTTACAGACCGAAAGGATTTATTTACTTTTGCGAAATAAAAGGAATACAACTATGGGATATATAGAACTGAACGGTGTTCACAGAAATGAATACCTGATTACAATGGAAGACATTGACCCGGAGTACAGGCTCAAGCTGACCTCAGCATTGGCATATTTCCAAAACTCAGTGGCGGCATTCATGACCGACAGGAGGATTGCTGCTTTCGACATTCGCCCGAAAGGGTATATGTGGGTCATTGCTGAAATTTCAATGAAGGTGAGCGAGGATGCTCCCATCTGGAGGGAAAGAATCACTTCGGAAGTCAAAGTCAGCGAACTGACCTCGTCCAGGGCCTATTTCGACTTCTGTCTCAGGCGCAACAGTGGAGAGATATACGCTTCAGGTACAGGAATATGGACGCCAATCGACCATGCTACGGGAAGACCGGTTCACATTTCGGATTTATGCGAAGTACGGGGCACTGACAATGTAGCGCAGTCCAAGCATCCAAAGATGAAATTCGAGTCTTCGGATGACCTGATTTCCGAAAACGAGCATATCACGACGATGAACGATATGGATTTCAACAAGCACGTCGGCAACCGCTCATACGTCAATTACGCCGTCCGTGATTTCCCGGCAGATTTCGCCGGAACGCATTATGTTTCATCTCTGGCGATTAAGTTCATCCGTCAGACTTTTGTCGGCGACACATTGATTTCCAGATGTTTCCGCATTGAAGGAAACAGCTTGGACTACCTTGTCAGAATGGGATTCCCTTCCGGTGACGAAGCCTGCATCCTGAGACTCGGATGGGAAAAGCGGATGCTGCCGACACCTGTTATCGGCGAGATGGTCAGGCGGCATTAGAGATTCTATGGTGTGACAATGCAACAATTTTACGTCCTGACGCATCTTTCTGTCATTCTCTGCCGTTCGACAGTCATATCAGCATTATCGCATTGATATTCCTGCCGCAGGAGGCTCCCTCACGACGTGCGGAGTAATATCGGATATCCTTGTAAGTATCTATATCCGAGACAGTTATATTGGATTGAGGCACTCCGCACTCGGCAAGTGAGCAACGGACACACTCCTTCAGATCAATGTGATGCCCGCCTTCCATCGACCCTTCCTTCCTCGCTCCCCGGAAAGACCATATCCTGTCAATAGGAAATCCTGATTTCTTGAATGTCAGGGCCACCTCCTCCCCGACCTGGAAGCTGTCATAGCCGATTCCCGGTCCGATGACCGCGCGAATATCCTCCGGATGTGTTCCAAACAGGCGGCACATCTCCAGAACGGTCTTCTTGCTGATCATATTGACAGTTCCTCTCCATCCGCTATGTGCCGCACCGATTGCCCTGCGCACAGGGTCATAAAGCAGAACCGGTATGCAGTCCGCTGTCCTTACCCCTATGGCAACACCAGTGAGATTGGTTACAAGCGCATCCACGCCTTCGAGATCCTCTCTGGTGAGATCCGGCCTGTCCACGTGAGCCACCATCGTCGAATGGGTCTGGTGAGGTTGAATCACAGCGCAAGGCAGTTGCACGTTCCTTCCTGCGGTGAAGGCCCGCACTCCCCCACTCAAGTCATATTCGAGAAATCCTGTCATCTTTACTTCAATCTATTGCCATCACTGAAGGCATTGCCGACCTTTGCCCCGATTTCCAGATAGTCATGATTTGCAGGATCATAGACAATCGGGCGGAGCTTGGCCGGGTCAATCTTCCCGTCCGTGAGAATTGATTCATCTGCGCAGACATTGACAATCTCCCCTTTGAGGATGTCAGTCTCCGGGTCGTATGACCGCACCTTGCACTCCAGTGCCATTGGCAGTTCATCCACAAGCGGAGCATCGACGAACTCCGACTTCACCACGTGGAATCCAGCCCTTGCGAACTTGTCCGGAACCTTGTTGCCTGAAACAAGTCCGACGTAATCGCACGCCGCGACTTGCCCGGCTGTTGCGAAGCTGACGGTAAACGCTCCACTTCTTCGAAGGTTCTCAGCTGTCTTATGTGTACCGCTGACCGCAATCGAAATCTCATCCGAGTCACTGATCCCGCCCCATGCCGCATTCATAATATCGGGAGTACCGTCCTCATTGTATGTGGCTATCATCAGCACCGGCTGAGGATAAGTCCAAGTCTTCACGCCGAAATTCTTTCTCATATACTTCTGTTTTGTTTCACAAATATACCCAGAAATCGGGATTATCAAAATTCTATTCATAGATAATGGAATTGATTTTCCACACCCTCATGAGCCATAAGGCAAAGTCAACTTGCCTGAGTGCTTGTCCTTGATTATCAGTGTTGGCATCAGAACAATTCCGTGATTCTATCTTCCCTCAAAATCTTCGGTGCCGCCTTTCCTGCGAGTATCAAGACCTTCTTGCCGGTGCGGTAGATATGCAGCTGACGACTGCGGACAACAGCTGTCAATTCGTTGTCCGCCTGCAGCGCAAGCCATATCTTGTGGTATGTCCCGTCTTCCTCGAAGAGTTTTCTCTTCAGGTGAGAACACATATTTGTGGTATCAACCTCCATCTTATTCCTCCTTCCCTTTGAACCTCTTCAAAGAGTATATATTGATGAAGTTCCCAAGTGCAGTCAGTCCGAGAGCGGCGGGCAATGCCCAGCTGCTTCCTGTTCCCCTGATACTTACAACAAGGCAATAGATTGCCAGAGCGAGCGAAACGACAGTTACCGCCGCAAGTATGATTCTCAGTGTCTTTGTTTTCATCAACTGCATATAAATATTCTTATTATCTGCGTTTGCAGGTTAATCTATATGTATCAATCCCGTTATCTTCTCAAGGCTTTCCCGGTCAGTTTCATCAAATGCATTCAGATTCCGGCTGTCTATATCCAGGACCGCGATTACCTCTTTGTCACGGAAGATCGGGACTACTATTTCGCTGCGCGACAGGCTGCTGCAGGCGATGTGTCCCGGGAACTGCTCTACATCGGGAACGACGATGCTTTCCTTGCGTTTCCACGCTGCCCCGCACACTCCCCTGCCGAACGGAATACGGCTGCAGGCAATCGGACCCTGAAACGGCCCCAGTACCAGCTCATCACCTTTGACAACATAAAATCCTGTCCACCAGAATCCGAATGTACTATGAAGAAGAGCAGCGATGTTGGACATATTTGCAATGCAGTCATCCTCTCCCTCGACAATGGCTTCAACCTGCTTATAGACAAGGCTATACTTGTCTCTCTTCGCCTTGGCGGCATCGTCCGCGCACTGAATGCCAGAGACCCTTTCAATCAGAAGTTCCATACCCTTATGGGGGATTCCCTCATCCAGGAATTCATCCGAGATGACCTTGAATCCGAGCTTCTCATAAAAGCCTATCGCATAGGTCTGAGCCTCAAGATATATCTTCTCATCAGTAAGGTTTTCCGTGACATGGCTTATAGCCTGCCGCATCATCATTCTCCCTACGCCTGTCCCGCGCAGGGATTCAATCACGGCGACCCTTCCTATCTGAACAACGCCTGCTTCCTTCCCGTATATCCTCAGGCATCCGATGATCCGTTCCCCTTTCGAGGCGAACACCTGGACGGATCCGAAATCCCTTCCGTCGGGATCAACGTACAGGCATTTCTGCCCCGTCACGAACACCTCCGACCTCACCCGAAGGATACCATAGAGTTCCTCAATGGTAAGGTCAGAGAATCGCTTGGTTGTGATTGTAACTGTTTCGCTCATAATTCAAAACCCATCAGATGTTCACATCTTTATCCCTTTAGTTTATAAAGCCAGATTGAACGGCTTTTCCGCACTCTGATTTTAAGACATATTTTCATACAAAGATAGAATAGTATTGCATAATTCCAAGCATTCCTTCGAAGAGTGTTCAAATAACCACAGGTTTACGAATGCGACGGAAATCCTGAATCAAAATGTTACCTTTGCCGTGTAGGAATTGACAGAGGCAGATAAGACCGGTCAATCCATAAAGAACAGACATAGTGTAATATCTATAAAATAGAGATATATTTACACAGTTAAATCGCAATTTACATTATGAAGAAAAACGGCAATATTCTAAGATATCCCATAATGCTTGTCATGTTCATCGCAATCTTCGTTGTGCTCGACAAACTTTTTGGAGATTCAGTGGAAGAAACTTTCTGGTATTATTGTATTCAGGGCGTTGCTTTTGCCTTTGCTTTGCTACTCGGCGACGTTGCTGAAAAGCACGGATGGGATACATGGTCAGGTCTTATTGGCAAGTTCAAAAAGAAAAGCAAGTAAGTTAAAGCATGAATAAAAGAAAACATTTGAATATCTGAATCGACATGAACTACCATCAAATACTTGAGAATATTTACATGGACATCCGTCCATATGCACAAGTGGGCAAGCAAGCCGACTACATTCCCGCTCTTGCCTCGGTAGA
>JALFFZ010000013.1 GCA_022777585.1 Bacteroidales bacterium
TCGTCAATCTGTCCGGCAGTAAGATGCGCATCGGCGAGAGCCTGACGGCAAGGTACCAGTGTCCTCTGGAAGAGGTCGTCGCAGAGCTGCTCGAACTTTGCCCTTGTCAATGTCTTCACAAGATGTTTCGGAACTCCGTCAACCGGCATGATGTAAGGCAGGTTGATTTCGGTGGAAGTCTGGTTGGAAAGTTCAATCTTGGCCTTCTCTGCAGCCTCCTTGAGTCTCTGGAGAGCCATCGGATCCTTTGTAAGATCGGCTCCTCCATTCTCTGAAGCGAACTCCTGTGCAAGCCACTCGATGATCTTGTGGTCGAAGTCGTCACCTCCGAGGTGGGTATCTCCGTTGGTGGACATTACCTCGAAAAGACCGTCACCAAGGTCCATGATTGAGATATCGAATGTACCTCCACCGAGGTCGAACACAGCAACCTTCATGCTCTTGTTCATCTTGTCAAGGCCGAATGCAAGGGCTGCAGCCGTAGGCTCGTTCACAATTCTCTTGACATCGAGTCCGGCAATCTTTCCGGCCTCCTTGGTAGCCTGCCTCTGTGAGTCGGAGAAGTATGCAGGAACCGTAATCACAGCCTCCGTGACAGGCTGGCGGAGATAGTCCTCGGCTGTCTTCTTCATCTTCTGGAGAATCATTGCCGAAATCTCCTGAGGAGTGTACTGACGGCCGTCAATCTCTACCCTGGCGGCATTGTTCTCGCCCCTTACCACGGAGTAAGGAACTCTCTCGATTTCCTTTGTAACCTGATCGTAGGACTCACCCATGAATCTCTTGATGGAGAACACGGTGTTCTTAGGATTGGTAATGGCCTGACGCTTTGCAGGGTTACCGATTTTACGCTCACCGCCCTCGGTGAAAGCGACTACTGAAGGCGTGGTTCTCTGACCTTCGTTGTTGATGATGACTGTTGGCTGGTTACCTTCCATAACCGCAACGCAGGAATTGGTAGTTCCCAAGTCGATTCCAATAATTTTTCCCATGATATAAATCTCCTGTTTTTTTGTCTGTCATACGGTCCGCCACCCGGCGGAATCCGTGCCGCCAACCGGCGACACCGGGTAATTAACCAATGCCGTGCCAATGCCGGAAGAGGACGGAATTATGTCAATTTGTCATATTTTTGCTAACTTTGGTGTCATAATTCACGACAATATGGAATACAGAAGACTGACGGATACGGAATACAATGACCTGGCAGGCAGGATAATATATGAGGACAACCACCTTCTTGTGGTCAACAAGAGAGCCGGGGAAATCGTCCAGGGAGACAAGACAGGGGACGAGCCCCTGAGCGAGACCTACAAAGCCTTTATCGCACAGCGTGACAGCAAGCCCGGCCAGGTCTTTCTCGGCGTACCGCACAGGCTTGACAGACCTGTCAGCGGGCTGACAATACTGGCCAAGACATCCAAGGCATTGGAAAGGCTTTCCGCAATGTTCCGTGAGGGCAATGTCCACAAGACATACTGGGCCCTGGTATGCTCACGCCCGGAGCCTGAATCCGCCCTGCTGGAGGACTGGCTGACAAGGAACGAGAAAATGAACAAGAGCTTTGTCTGCCCCAATCCTGGAGGGAGGAAAGATGCCAAGCTGGCCAGACTGCGCTACAGACTTATCTGTCCTACCGAGAGATACTGGCTCGTCGAGGTGGAGCTTTTGACAGGCCGCCATCACCAGATAAGATGCCAGCTTGCAGCCCACGGCGCCGTAATCAAGGGAGATCTGAAATATGGAGCTCCACGCTCCAATATAGACGGCAGTATTTCCCTGACAGCCAGACACATCAGTTTCATCCATCCCGTGAAGAAGACCCCTTTGGAGCTGACTGCGCCGCTGCCTTCTGACTGGAAGGGTGTTCCTGCCGCGTATTCAGATCCCTCTGCTCCTTGCACCACTGACCGGGAGTAACTCCATAAAACAGTTTGAAAGCCATATTGAACGTTACCTGGGAATTGAATCCGGACATGTCCGACAGTTCCCTAACCTTCAATGACGGGTCCTTCAGGAACTGTTCCCTGGCGAATTCCACACGGTAACGGTTCACCCATTGACAGAAATTCAGGGCGGAGTTTTCATTCAAAACCTTGGAGATGTAGGTTTTGTTGGTCGCTATGTCCTTTGACATATTGTCAAGGCTGTAAAAAGGATTGAGATAAGGTCTGCTGTCCTCCATATACTTGCAGATTTTGCTGTAAATGAACTTGTCCGTCCCTTCTCCGGCATTGAGGTAGGCTGATTTGCTGACATCATTGTCACACACCGGAGCATTTTCTCCTGACCAGGTCACGAATGCTGTCCCGGTAATTGACCTCAGGAACAGGATGACGTATGCCAGCAACGCGGCCAACGAGGAAGAGAACGCTATCCACAGACCACAGATATCTGACAGGATCACCGAGACGAAAGCCATATCCGCTATGACGCTGGAAAATGAGATGAACGTGCATTTTATCATTGAAATCATTATCTCCCACCCTGAGGCAGTCATCATCAGGAACTGGACATCCCTGAGCATATCGAAGGATCTGAAGATAAAACAAACCGAGAGCGGAACTATGGCGGCCAATGACAGTAACGCCAGCGCAGGTCTTATCCACCCGGCTATTGCGGAAACCGAGGCTGAGAAGGAAATCAGTACAGCCACTCCCGCTGATATTATCGACCTCTTGAAGTCCTTGTAGTTGTCCGGAAGCAGGAGCAGAAGCGAGAAAGACGTATTCAGACTCAATGTCAAACCTGACAGGAAGGATTCCCATCCCGCTGAGATGAATGAGGGAATGCAGAATGCCAGGTTGACAATGGACAACACCCGCAATGCCGTCGCAGTGTGCGTATAACCTATGTATTTTGGCATATCTTTTTTGCTGCAAAAGTATGTAAAAAAACCGCCTCGGAAACCAGTCCTCAGCGGTAGTGTATCATATATGTGGAAATATTATTCTTTAAAGAAACCTCATTTCTTTTCAGAATCGACCACCTTTGCGCTCTTTGTCCTTCCGGATTTGATTATATCGAATCCGTTGCCATAAACTCCTGATACTGATGATACTGACAAGAAAGCATCATTATCGATAGTCTTAATGTACTTCAGAAGAAAATTAAGATCTGTCTTTCTGGCGACCACCATAAGTACGTGGTTTTCCTTCTTGGTATACCACCCCACTGCCGGGAGCACCGTCACTCCCCTGTGGATGTCCTTTGTGATGGCATCGGCGATTTCCTCGTACTTCCGGGACATGATGAAAAGCTGGACAGACTGCTTCGAACCGGAAAGATAGAGGTCAATCACATATCCATTCACTGTAATCAGAATGAGACCGTACACCACAGTGGTGATCTTCTCCGCGAAAGGCACGAGCTCACCTTCTGCCGTGTAAGAAGGAACGGCGAGAGAGGAAAGAATGATGACGGCATCGATCCACAGGATGATCCTGCCCGGGGAGATATTGCGGTACTTGTTCACGATCAGTGCGATGATGTCAGTTCCGCCTGTGCTTCCGCCCTGTGACATTGACATGCCGATTCCGGCGCCGGAGAGGATTCCTCCCATTATCGTGGACATAAGCTTGCCGTTCTGGACCGACAGCGTCTCGATGATTGTGGCAGGAATCAGGTCCTGAAGCACATTCAGCCCGACAGAGGCCAGGATTATGGCGTAAATCGTCTTGCCGCCGAAATTGGCACCGATTACCACGAATGCCGTCACGAGGAGGATGGCATTCAGTACAAAATAGGTATAACCCATCTTGATTCCGACAGCATACTGGATGATGGAGCTCACGCCGGTGAGACCTCCTCCGATGAGGTTGTTCGGAATCATGAATATGGTCCATCCCGCAACATATATCAGGATGCCCAGGGTAAGGAGAAGATATTCCTTCCCGAGTTTCAATATTGACTTGGCTGTCATTTCTGAGTATCTTTCTTTAATTTCTTCGCAATACCTGTCTTGATTTCATCAAAGCCCTCGCCGTACACGCCCGTTGCCGGAGAAACGCTGACAAACGCCTTGCCGTCAATCTCCTTGATGGCCTTGGTCAGTTCGCGGATCTGGGGCTTGCGGACAAGGATGAGGAGCACGTTCCTGTCCTTCCTGGTATACCAGCCGACAGCCCTGAGGGCCGTCACGCCCCTGTCAAGCTTGTTCATTATGAAATCCGCAATCTCCTCGTATTTTTCGGAGAACACCATCACCTGGAATGTGGTCTTGTTGCCCAGAAGGACGAAGTCCAGCATGAAGGAGAAGGTAATCATTGCAATATATCCGAAAATCATATCCTCAAAGCCCTTGCCCGGAACCAGGAGGACGGATGCGATGATCACGAGGTCGGAGTAGAGATACACCTTGCCCGGAGACACCGGCCAGAACTTGTTGACAATCAGCACCGCAATATCTGTCCCGCCAGTGCTTCCGCCCCGCAGGATAATGAGGCCTATTCCCAGGGACTCCATAATTCCTCCCACTATAGGAACAAGCAGTGCATTGTCTATATAGAGGAAATTCCCGGGCAGCGCCTTAAGGAAATCATAGGCAGGAAGAATCTCGAAAAGGACGGACGAGAGGAGGACAACATACACTGTCTTTATGCCGAAGCCCTTGCCCAGCACAATGGAGCCGGAAATTATCAGCAGGACATTCAGCACGAAGAAGGATATGGCCATCGGTATTGCACCCATCGTCGCATACTGCAATATCGTGCAGGCTCCGGTAAGGCCGCCGCTCGATATGTTGTTCGGTATCATGAAACTGACCCAGGCCAGGCAATACAGCAGAGTTCCGAAGGTCAGGACAACATAATCCCAGGCAACTGGAAGGACTTTCTTCAATGTCATACAACCGATTGAATGATAGATGTCTATTTAATCACTATATTCACGATCTTGCCAGGCACCACGATGACCTTGACCACCGTCTTGCCGTCCAGATACTTGTCGGTCTGAGGCATTGCCCTCACAGCAGCCTCCACCTCCGCACGATCCATTGATTTAGGAAGGTCTGCAGTAAACCTTGTCTTTCCGTTGAAAGAGACGGCGTAAGTGCAGCTGTTCTCAACAGTATATGCCTCCACATACTCAGGGAATGATGCCCTGGATACGCTTTCTGAATGTCCGAGAGCCTCCCATATTTCCTCCGTCACGTGAGGGGCGAAAGGCGAGAGCAGCACTGCGAGAGGTTCGAGAATCTCCCTGCTCCTGCATTTTCTCTCCGAAAGGTCGTTCACCGCAATCATGAATGCGCTGATGCAGGTATTGTATGAGAACGTCTCGATATCTGTCTGAACCTTGCCGATCAGCTTGTGCAGTGTCTTGAGTTCCTCAGGTACAGCCTTGATGTCCTCAACGAGGAAATTATCCCCGTCGTAATACAGCTTCCAGAACTTCCTCAGGAAGCGGTTCACACCGTCGATGCCCTTGGTATCCCAAGGCTTGGACTGCTCCACCGGGCCGAGGAACATCTCGTAAAGTCTCAATGTGTCAGCTCCGTAGCTGTCGCAGATATCGTCCGGATTGACCACATTGTACATCGACTTGCTCATCTTTTCGACAGCATATCCGCAGACATACTCCCCGTTCTCGAGGACGAACTCGGCATCAGCGAACTCAGGACGCCATTTCCTGAACGCCTCAATGTCAAGGCGGTCATTCTTCACAATATTTATGTCAACGTGGATTTCAGTCGTCTCATACTGGTCCTTCAGACCGGCCGACACGAACTTGTTGGTTCCCACGATTCTGTAAACGAAATTGGAACGGCCCTGAATCATACCCTGGTTGACAAGCTTGCGGAACGGCTCATCCTCACATACATAGCCGAGGTCAAAGAGGAACTTGTCCCAGAACCTTGAATAAATAAGATGACCCGTAGCATGCTCAGTTCCACCGACATAGAGGTCAACTGCCTTCCAATACCTGTCCGCATCGGCACTTACGAGAGCCTCGTCATTGCGAGGGTCCATATACCGCAGATAGTATGCGCTTGAACCCGCGAACCCCGGCATTGTGCTGGTCTCGAGAGGATATCCCTTATATGTCCAGTCCTTGGCTCTGGCAAGCGGCGGTTCACCGGTCTCGGTCGGCTTGAACTGGTCAATCTCAGGCAGTCTCAACGGCAGTTCCTCATATGGGAGAGGTGTAGGTATGCCATCCTTGTAATAAATCGGGAACGGCTCGCCCCAATATCTCTGGCGGGAGAAAATTGCATCCCTGAGCCTGTAGTTTACCTTCCTGTGACCAAGCCCGTGAGCCTCGACATAGTCCATTGCGGCCGGAATGGCTTCCTTGACAGTCATACCGTTCAGGAAACCGGAGTTGCACATTATCCCCTCCTTGGCATCGAAACTGTGCTCACTTACATCGCAGCCCTCGATGAGAGGTATGATCGGGAGGTCGAACTTCCTTGCGAATGCATAATCCCTGCTGTCGTGAGCCGGAACAGCCATGATGGCACCGGTACCGTATCCCGAGAGAACATACTCTGAAATCCATACCGGAACCTTCTCTCCAGTAAGCGGATTGACAGCGTATGAACCGGAGAATACACCGGTAACAGTCCTGGTCTCGGCAATTCTCTCCCTCTCGGTCTTCTTGCGCACGTATGCGAGATATTCCTCAACCTCAGCCTTTCTGTCCCCGGCAGTGAGTTCAGGCACAAGCTCGCTTTCAGGTGCAAGAACCATGAAGGTAACGCCGAAAATCGTGTCAACCCTAGTGGTGAAGATAGTGATATCCTTCTCCCTGTCTTCTGTAAATGTCTTGAACACCACCTCTGTACCGCAGGAGCGGCCAATCCAGTTCCTCTGCATTTCCTTGAGGGAATCCGTCCAGTCGAGTGACTCAAGGCTGTCCAGAAGCCTTCCGGCATATGCAGATACCCTGAGCTGCCACTGAAGCATCTTCTTCTGCTCCACCGGATATCCTCCGCGGACTGAGAGACCGTCCTTTACCTCATCATTGGCCAGGACAGTTCCAAGTCCCGCACACCAGTTGACCGATGTCTCGCCCTGATATGCAATACGGTAGTTCATAAGGATATCAGACTTCTGTTTTGGCGTGAACGAGTTCCATTCCGCAGCCGTGAATTTCAATTCCCTTGTGCAGGCAGCGTGGATGTCCTCAGTTCCCTTCAATGCGAAATGCTCCTCCAGCTCGGCAATAGGGCGGGCCTTGTCCATAGCCGTGTCATAATAGCTCTTGAACATCTTGATGAAAGCCCACTGCGTCCACTTGTAATACTCTGGGTCGCAGGTGCGGAACTCCCTGTCCCAGTCGTATGAGAAGCCGATGCGGTCAAGCTGGCTGCGGTATCTGGCAACATTGACAGTAGTAGTCACCTCCGGGTGCTGCCCGGTCTGGATGGCATACTGCTCGGCCGGAAGACCGAAGGCGTCGTATCCCATGGGATGAAGGACATTGAAGCCCCTCAACCTCTTGTACCTTGCGTAAATGTCGCTTGCAATATATCCCAGCGGATGTCCGACGTGCAGTCCCGCTCCCGAAGGATAGGGGAACATGTCCAGAACATAATATTTGGGCCTCTCCGGGTCCAACTCCGCCTTGAATGTCTTCTGCTCAGCCCATCTGGCCTGCCATTTCTGTTCAATTTTCCTGAAATCGTAATCCATGACAATAAATCGTATGCTATTTTATATCAATTCTATTTCTTTATGCCGAATTTTCCTTTTTTCTCAAGTTTGAAGTCCACGGCGACTGACATTGCCACGTCCACAGGGACTCCGTTGATACGGCCAGGCTTCCAGTCAGGCGATGCCGCCACCACCCTCACAGCCTCGTCATCAAGCAGAGGATGGGCGCTGCGAAGCACTGTGACATCGGTAACCTTGCCATTCTTCCTTATTGTAAATCCGACAGTCACCCTTCCCTGAATTCCGTCCTCGACGGCGGCTTTCGGATATTTGAGATACTGGTAAACCCATTTCACCAGGAACATCCTGATATCCTGGTTGCCGAGGAACACCGGCTTTCTGTCACACTCGTCATAAGTGCGGAGCTTGCCGTCATCCTTGACCGCAGGCTTGTCCATCCTGAACTGGGGCGCATTCTCGACATTGGCCAGGAATCTCGTGAAATTGTAGATATATTCCAATTCCCTCTCCATCGGCCCGTATTCCACATTGCCTGCGACATCCCTCACGGTACCGTGCTCCGGATATCTTCCTGTCGAGAAGTAAACTGACGGGATTTCCCTGGCATAGAAAGATCTGTGGTCGGACGGATACGGCTCCTGCGACGTAAGTTCAGGCGAGACAGGCTGGATGTCCGAATTCACCTGTGATAGTATCATGTTCATGTCCGGATTGGAAGAGGTATAGGCCAGAAAGCCTGAGTTACCAGTACCGAGCATATCCAGATTGATCATTGCGTCAATTTTAATCTCAGACCCTACAGAGCGGTTCAGGAAGTACCAGGAACCGGCGAAACCCTCAGTGGATGCGCCGAAAGCAACGAAGAGGACCGGCCTTCTGAACAAAATCGAATTGGTGCTGACCATCCTTGCAAGTTCAAGCATTACCGCAAGGCCGGAAGCATTGCCGTTCGCCCCGGGATACACCTGTGTGACCGGATTGCCATCCACTTCAAGAGTCGTGGTGCCGAGATTGTCAAGCCGGGCTCCAACCACTATAAACCTGTCCTTCAATGAATTGTCATATCCAGGCACAAAGCCTGTCACATTTCTGGAAACAAGGGTGTCTCCGTTTTCCCTGGAAATTCCGAATATGTCCCCGTCCTCCCCGCTGAGAATGTCAACGCCGTAGGCCTCCAATGTTGCCCTGACATATTCGGCGGCCGCCTTCTCCCCGGCCGAGCCTGGAGCCCGACCCTCAAGGTCAATTGAAGAAAGGTATGATACATGAGACCTCAATGTCCCCGCCATATCGCTCTCTTCAAGTTCCGAATACCCCGTCCTGTACTGTGAGAATGCCGGCAATGCCGGAAAAATGAGAAATGACACCGCCAATGCCAAAGAAACAATTACCGTTCTCCTCATAATGTCTTGTCGCTGTTGTTAAGAATCCAGGCGCCACGGGGACAGAAACTCTCCCGTGAAACACGGACGTATGCATCAGCTATGTCGCTGATTCTGTCCGAAGGACATACAATCACTGCCGCATATCCGTTGCCCAGTCTGAGAATTGATGCGGGATATCCTGAGGCCAGTACCTTCTCGAGCAGAGTGCCGGCATTGTCCATATTCTTGAATGAGCCGACCACGATGTGGTATGCAGGAATCCTGACATCTGAGATTGCGCCACCCATTGCAGATGAGTGTATCACATTGACCTTCAGACTGTCCAGAAGTTTTACAGCAGCAGCCGAATCCGCCCTGGCCTTCCTGGCGGCGACAATGGCGAGGGAATCCGCCTTCCTCGCCGCAGCCTTCTCCGCCTCGGCAGCCGCCTTCACTGCCTCAATTTCAGATGAAACCGGTCTCCCGGCTATCTTCCGGAACATATCACAACCACCCGAACAAAGCAGGGCGGCCAGTGTCAGAATGGTCAGGAAATTAATCGGCTTCATACAATATGGTCTCATAATATCCGCAAATTTACAAAATATTATTATTTTTGTGTTCTGCCGAGTGCCCCATTAAGCAAAAAATCGACCAGACTTTGATGAATATGAAGATAATAGGAGAAATTACAGGTCTCATCAGAGACATTACCGACATCAGAGACCACATTGACACTGTAAAAGCAGCGGAAAACATCCGCAACAACATTTATTTCAAGGGACCGAACGTTTGGATTCTCGTATGTGCAATCGTGCTCGCCTCGGTTGGCCTGAACGTCAATTCCACTGCGGTAATCATCGGTGCGATGCTCGTGTCCCCGCTGATGGGTCCGATTATCGGCATCGGCCTGGGTCTCGGCACCAATGACACACCTCTGATCAAGTCGGCATTCAAGAACCTGCTCGTGATGATGTCCATAAGCGTGGTGGCCGCGACAATCTATTTCCTTGTCACCCCACTCAAGCTGGCTAACCCTACCGAACTCCTCGCCAGGACCAACCCTACCATCTACGACGTGATGATAGCCCTGTTCGGTGGTCTGGCCGGCATTTTCGAGCTGAGCCGCAAGGAGAAGGGTACGGTAATTTCAGGTGTAGCCATTGCCACGGCCCTTATGCCGCCTCTCTGCACCGCGGGATACGGAATCGCATCCGGGGCCCTGAACTATTTCCTCGGAGCCCTGTACCTGTTCTTCATCAACTGCATTTTTATTGTCCTCGCCACATACATAATGGTCAAGTATTTGAAATTCAACGAGGTGGAATTTCAGGACGCCAAGACGGGAAAGAGGACCAGAACATTGATGACAGCCATCGTGATCCTGTTCATTGTACCGAGCATTCTCTCTGCCGTAGGCATGATCCGTGAGAACAAGTTCAAGATTGAGGTTGAGGCCTTCATCTCGGAGAACAAGAACCTTGACAAGGGCTATATATATGATTATAAAATCAATACCCGCAAGGGAGGCAGCGTGGAAGTCTTCATAGCCGGGGACCCGATGACAGCCACCGAGAAGACCAGACTTATGGAATCCGCTGACAGGCACGGGATTTCGGAAAGCCAGATCAAGTTCTCAGAAAGGAAACTCTCTGACAGTGAGGGAGATGCTTCCGAGACATTGATGAAAGGCATTTATGCTAGAACCGACCAGGAGATTTCCAGGAGGGAGAAGAGAATTTCAGAGCTGGAGGACGAGCTGGCCGCATACAAGGCCGAGGAGATTCCTTACACCAGGGTTGCCAGGGAAATCAAGAGCCAGTATCCTTCAGTGACAGGCATTTTCATAGGAAAGGGTGCCTCTGTTGAAACTGACAGCCTCTCAATGAAGCACGGAATCGTGGTCATTGCCGACTATAGCAAGAAAATTTCCGATGAGGATTGTCGCAAGCTTGAGGAATGGCTGAGAATCAGGCTCAACGATGACTCATTGAACGTGGTACACCGCGTCCACGAGAATGAGAGCACTACCAGATGACTCTTTCGAAAGCCCGCACATTATTGTCGATAGGACTCCTGTCCGTGGCCGAGGCAGTTTGCAGTCCGGCGAGGAATCCTGACATTCATCCGCTTATGATTGAGCGGATTGGCAAGGCGCAGCCGCTATACGGGGAGGCGGACACATTGACATTGACGGTAATCGGGGATATAATGCTGCATTCAAGGCAGATGGAATATCCTTACGGACCATTTCTCGCCGGGGTCGCCCCGAGACTCAGGGAGGCGGACTTCGCGATAGGAAATATGGAGTTCACCCTTGGTGGGGAGCCTTACAGCGGTTATCCGGCATTTTCGGCCCCGGACAGCTATGCTGAATATGCCGCAGAATGCGGGATTGACATTTTCCTGACTGCCAACAACCATATCCTGGACAAGGGGCTCAAAGGTCTGGCCAGGACGATTGAGGTTTATGAAAGAATGGAGGATGAATGGAATGTCCGCTTCACCGGCAGCGCTGTCAACGAGGAAGACAAATGCAGGCGTTACCCATTGATGGTCAGGAAGAAAGGTTTCAATATAGCATTGCTCAACTTCACCTACGGCACCAATGCAGGGGGTCTGTCCGGCTCCTGGCCGGCCACCTTCAGGATGAACCGGGAGGACATTGCGGGAGCAATTGACAGGGCTGAGGAGAAGATGGCGGACTTTATCATTGCGCTTCCACATTGGGGCAATGAATATGAGCTCAGGCATTCCAGGTCGCAGATAGAGCTTGCGGAATGGATGATTGCCGAGGGTGTGGACGTGATTGTAGGCTCCCACCCGCACGTGGTCCAGGATTCCTGCACCATTGACGGGAAGCCGGTGTTCTTCTCCATCGGCAATGCGGTATCGAATATGAGCGCGGCCAATACCCAGATCGGGATGACAGTGACATTGAAGTTCTCCCGCGACCGCAATGGGGACAAAAGGATGCTTGAACCTGAAGTGACCTACAACTGGTGCTCCCTGCCGGGAAAACTATGCGACAACTACTCCACCGTGGAGGTGAAGGACTGTCTGGAATGCAGGGAGAGGTGGCTGAACGAGACTGATTATTACAAGATGAAAAGGACATACACGTATGTCAAGGAGACTACAGGGGTATCGGATTAAGAATAATGACAATGAAGAAAACCATTACGCTTGAGGCAATTGACCCGGTGGAGATTTACGGGGCCGGGAACAAAATCCTTGATGAATTCTGCACCTATTTTCCTGGACTGAAGGTAACGGCGAGGGGCAATATGATAATGCTGGACGGGGAGGAGGACCAGATTTCCCGTTTCTCCGAGAAGCTTGGGGAACTGATTGGAAGGCGTCACCAGAAGATGAATCTTACAAAGTTTGACGTAGAGGATCTCTTCGACGGGGAAAGTTCGGCAGACAGTTTTATGCAGAACGGGGATGCGGTGATTGTCCACGGGACTGACGGCAAGCCTATCAGGGCCAGGAACAAGACTCAGCAGGACCTGGTCAAGGCTTATTTCAACAGTGACCTGATTTTTGCAGCCGGACCGGCCGGAACCGGCAAGACCTATATTGCCATCGCATTGGCTGTAAGAGCTTTGAAGAACAGGGAAATCAAGAGAATCATACTGACCCGTCCGGCTGTGGAAGCTGGAGAGCGGCTCGGTTTCCTGCCGGGCGATATGAAGGACAAGCTGGACCCTTATCTCCAGCCTCTCTACGATGCCCTCGGGGATATGATTCCGGCCAGGAAACTTCAGGAGTTCATTACTGACGGCACAATCCAGATTGCCCCGCTCGCCTATATGAGGGGCCGGACCCTTGACCGTGCCTGCGTCATTCTCGACGAGGCACAGAATACCAACCTTGTACAGCTGAAAATGTTCCTTACCAGAATGGGGCCGAATGCCAAATTCATCGTGACCGGAGACGCGAGCCAGGTGGACCTTCCGCGGAAAAGCGACTCCGGATTTGTCAGGGGCATCAATCTCCTCAAGGACATAAAGGGAGTCAGCGTGATACGGTTCTCGAATGAGGACATTGTACGACATCCGCTGGTAGGCAAGATTGTAAAGGCTTTCGACTCAGCGGCAGAGACGGATGAGGCTGAATAGCCCTCACTTATCATGCATCAGATGCCCGGTCAGGCCGGGCATGACAGAAACGCTGTGTAATTTGCGGATATTAAAAATTCATACATAGTGGTTAAACTTCGTATTAATTTTAAACATTCCGGAAATATTTTGCCGTAGTTTTGCCCCGAACAAAACTTGCGGAATCATGTCAAAGAGTTTAAGATTGCGATTCATCATTGCCGCCATCGCAGCGGCCTCCCTCCTGCATTCCTGCGATGTATTCGAGAATGGCGAGGCGGAGACAGGAACGTTGAGGCTCCATTTCTCGGAAATGTCATACGAGGTGACCAAGGCAACATCGGAAATACCGGACACCAGTGAATTCATTCTCATGGTGACGGATTCGGGTGGCAGGACGGTGTACGAGGGCAAATACGGGGACTCCCCGGAGAAACTTATGGTCAGTGCCGGAACATACAATATCAGCGCACGCTCAGGAGTATTCAGTACACCTGCCTTCTCATCTCCCCTTTATGGGGATGACCAATGCGTGACTGTCAGGCAGGGAGACGTGGCGGACGTTATGCTGACCTGCAGCCAGATGAACAGCGGTGTCAGGCTCAAGACGGACGAGGCCTTTCTGAAGGCATTTCCGGACGGTTCCCTCTTCCTGGTCTCGGATGACGGCCAGCTCATGTACAGTTATTCGGAAAAACGCACAGCCTATTTCAATCCCGGTAATGTCAGCCTCGTCCTGAAGGAGACATCCGCGAATACGACCCTGTTCACAAGGCCTCTGAGCGCAAGGGAAATCCTGACCATAACAGTGTCAGTGCCGAATGTCTCGGGCAGTGGAGGCATCAGCATCCAGCTCGACACGGCCAGAAACCACACGGGAGAGACAGTGACAATTGGAGGCGACCCTGCATCAGGCAAGGGCGGAGACAGGTCAACGGCCCTCAATGTCTCTGAAGCAGCCGGTTCTGCCGGAGCCACCGGTGTCTGGGTATATGGATACATTGTAGGCGGGGACCTTTCCTCATCATCCGTATCTTTCATACCACCTTTCAAGTCAGAGACCAACCTTGCCATCGCCTCAAGGACATCGGTATCAGAAAAGTCCTCCTGCCTCTCAGTGCAGCTGCCCCAGGGCGCAATACGGAACGCCCTAAACCTGGTTTCCAATCCTTCAAACCTGAAGCGGAAACTATGGGTCAAGGGCGATATCGTGGCGGCCTATTACGGCATCCCGGGCATCAAGAACATCAAGGAATACTATATCGAGTAACGTCAGGCAGTGAGCTGGACATCCCTGCGTGCCAGTCCGAGGGCTGCGCTGAAGGCGGCTCCGGCTCTTCGGTACTGCCGGGCGCACAAAAAAGCCCGCCAGAATAAACTGGCAGGCCGAACTATTGCATTACCCATAACTATGCAGCAGTTCTTTCACGCCAGTCTCCCGGAGCAAAACAACAACAGCAACAGTTATCTGTTACCTGCCGGAAACCCTGACTCCGCTTGACCTTGGCAGTACAGGATCGGTGACGAATCGTCCATTTACGAGATGTCCGCTTCTCAACACAGGCGGTGCAAGAGGAATGGTGTTTCCTCCGCTCAAATTGGCACGGATATATGCGCTTGATGACTTTAGTTTTTTCTGTATCTCACTATCCCATTTCAGGAATGCGGACAATTCTTCTTTTGTTCCGAAAATATCGGTCTGCACCTTGCCGCTTGCCCTGAGATATTTATAGTATATGGCTCGTCTGGAAGGGGCATTGAACATATATCCGCTGCCCATTATACTTACGGAGCCGTTTTCAGTCGGACGGCAATAACCGAAGGAATATGTGTAAGCACCCTTGAACACACCGAGGGCTTCAGTGCTTTCATAATTATTGACTGTATTGAACAATGCTTTCCAATAGACGTTCTCCTTTGTCGTCAGAGGGTAGTCGAAGCCCTGGCTTTGCAAGTTCTCATCAATGTATTTGTCAACATTGCGATACATTCCCTTTGATTGCAGATGCTCAAACAATGGGTAATTCACTTCTATTGACGAAGAAGCATAGTAGTATTCATCGCCGAGGGAAGCGAAACCATGCCCGCAGATTTCGTGCTGCATGATTTCATCCATCTCCTGCGAGTATCTTCCCAACGCACAATAGTTTACCGAGTAGTACGGATTGTAGTCACTGCTTCCATATAGGGAATAATGCATCACGCTTGTACCTGCCCTGCATTTCTGATTGACCACGACAATAATGGTAGCCTTGTCTGCCCTCAATCCGTCGTTTCCCAATGCAATCTCGGCATAGTCGTGGGCGAGGTCATCATCTCCAGTCAGTCTTGTGCTGTACGGTGTAAACTGGACAGAGAATTTCGTGACAGCCTTACCGTTGGAGGCCCCGTTGGAACCGGTATTCACAGCATCGAAGTTTTCTGGTGATGCCGCATTTATGTAAACGACATTGAAATCATCACGCAAAGTGGCATAGGGCTCAATTTTGAAGAATGAATCCATAACCTGATTCATGACCTGTGCGTAATATCCCCTCTGTATGTCTTTTTGGGTAAAGCCGTCCCCCATCAAGACTATATCCAGGCCTTCAAGACCCCGCTGAAGGGTAAACACGTCCTTGTCCTCACCATAGTCACCAATGCCTGATACTTCTATCTGACAAGTTGCTGTCACCCCGTCAGCTACTGCGGTGATAGTCGCAATACCTACCAGATGGGCAGTCACGGTACCGTCATTTACAGTTGCGACTTGCGGGTCCGAACTCTTCCAGGTAACAGTTTTATAAGTGGCATCATCAGGAAGTACGACAGCATTGAGTTTGACAGTCTCGCCTATATACAATCGCGCAGAAGTCTGGTCAAGCGTCACGCTCGCAACCGGCGTCGGCTCCACCGTCACCCGGCAACTCGCAGTCTTATCCCCCGCCTTCACCGATATTTCTGCCGTGCCGAGCTTCAATGCAGTTATCACCCCCTCCTCGACCTTTGCCACTGAAGGGTCCGAGCTCGTCCAGCTCAATGTCTTGTCCGTCGCATCCTCAGGAAGTACCGTAGCTTTGATAGTAACCGTTTCTCCGATTCTTAGGGTAACGGTAGCCACATTAACGGTAACCGACTTAACATCGATCTTCTCCAACTCTTCTTCAGCGCAAGAAAAAGAAAGAAATAATGAAAAAAACACCAAGAGTCTGCTCCAAATAGTCTTCATCTGTCAATCTGGTTATTATTTACAGTACTGTCCAAAGGATTCCGTGAATATAACAATATTTCAAAAGATTATCAGCAAAAATTACTATATTCGTTGCAAGAAAAAATTGCCAATGACCAGATATATCAAAATGACACCGGATGAGAAGGACATCCTCTCAATCCGGAATCTGGCCAGGGTGACATTCCCGGCCACATATTCATCCATCATAACAGCAGAACAGATTGACTTCATGATGGACATGATGTATTCCGAGACAGTTCTACGCAGCGAGCTGGAGGAAGGAGTCACCTACCTGATGCTGCTGGCGGACGAGACTCCGGCCGGCTTCGTATCATTCGGGAAACAGGACGACAAGGGCCTCTTCCACCTTCACAAAATCTATCTTCTCCCTGAATACCAAGGCCTTGGATATGGCAGGGAAATGTTCCTGAAGGCCGAGCAGGCAATGAGGGCGCAGGGCGCCAGAGCCTTTGAACTCAATGTAAACCGCCACAACAAGGCTCTCGATTTCTATAAGAAAATGGGAATGGGCATCGACCGCAGCGGCGACTTCGACATCGGGGGCGGCTTCTATATGAATGACTTCATCATGAGGAAGGAGCTGTAGCCACCTGGGAGCAGCATTCTTAAAAATAATCGCTATTATTGCACCATGAGACTAGTGATCCAGAGATGCCTCGAGGCATCAGTAACAATAGACGGCAAATGCGTCTCTTCCATCGGCAAAGGACTGCTTGTGCTTGTGGGAGTGGAGCAGGGAGATACGGAAGCCGACGTCGACTGGCTGGTCGGAAAGACGGCCGGGATGAGGATATTCGATGATGAGAACGGGGTTATGAACCTGAGCGTCAATGATATAGGCGGGGATGCCCTCGCCGTGTCACAGTTCACCCTGACCGCATCCACGAAGAAGGGAAACCGTCCGTCCTACATCCGCGCGGCCGATCACGACCTCGCAATCCCCCTCTACGAATCTTATTGTTCCAAACTCTCCGCCGCAATCGGCAAACCCGTCGGGAGAGGAGTCTTCGGGGCGGACATGAAGGTCGCCCTTGTCAATGACGGACCGGTGACCATCATCATTGACTCAAGGATCAGAGAATAATAAAAACGCTGTCCGGCGGACATTTCCAAACCGGACAGCATGAATTCACTGGCCCCCGGCCAGTCAAGCCGGGATGAAACCTCCCGTCAATGAACCTGGCTGAAATTCTTGATGAACTGGGTTCTCGCCAGCTTCTCGGCATTGTCCGGGTCAGCGGCATTCAGTTTCCCCTTATAGTCGGAGACAGCGGCAAAACCCTTGGATTCCTGCCAGCTTTCCAGACCTTTATTGGCCTCGGTTATCCAGGATGCGCCCTCGCGTATTATCGCACTGGCAATCTCCACGGCAGATGCACCGCTCAGAATGGATTTCGCCACGCCTTTCCAGGAATCAACACCGCCTGAAACGGCAAGAGGCAGGCCCGGGACAGCGGATGACACGATGCCAGCCCATCTCAGAGGCAGCGAAAGGTCGGTGGACGAGGTGAAAGGATTGCCCGTGGAGAATTCCATCCTGTCTATGTCAATGTCGGTCGGATAGAAACGGTTGAACAGAACCACGGCCTTGGCGCCAGCTGCACGGAGCCGGTCGCAAAGATCCACAGGATTGGTAAGATTCGAGCCGATTTTGGCAATCACCGGGATGCCCACCTTTCCGGAAACATTAGCCACGATGTCAACATTCATCTTTTCGAAAGAACCCGGGGTATAGTTGCGTACAGTGCAGAGACTCATGATATTGAGTTCAATGGCATCAGCTCCGGCTTCCTCAATTCTTCTGGCGAACTCCTCCCATTTGCCGTCCGTATGGCATGCGATGGAGGCAATCACAGGAATCGAAAGTGCCTTCTTGGCCTCGCGGATGAGAGTCAGATAGTTGGAAAGGACCTCCTCGCTGATGTATCCGGCCAGATAGTCATATGCCTCAGGATGGATATCGGTGTCATTGGCGGCAATCTCCATGGTAATGCTCTCCTCAAAAAGAGACTTCAGAACCACAGCTCCCGCTCCTGCCTTCTCATATTCCACAAGGTTGGATACTGACGCAGTCTTGCTGCTGCTTCCCACGATAACAGGCGACTTGAGTTCAAGTCCCGCAAATCCAGTTGAAATAGTTCCCATTGTTTTAAGGTATTTTTTACAAATATAGCAAAAACTTGAGAATATTGGAGGGTGGTGGGGGTATCGGATATGAGCCTATGTCTCATATAACGGGAATTAGACTCCAGGGCCCTCAATCTGGATCTCCCCACCCAGCACTATGTACTGACTGACCTTTAAAACTCTGCGCATCGTTCTTGATTCCAGTATACGCCTCCTTCTGTCGTTTCTCCTTGTAATAGTTGGAAATTAGACCATAATGACTATATTTGCATCGAAATAGTTTAATATTAAGCCATTATGAACGACATGTATACACTCTCGGACATGCAGTTATGCAAGCGAATCGGAGAGAAACTGAAGGCTATCAGGCTTAAAAGAAACATTACACAGCAAAGTCTGGCAGAAGCCGCCTCCATTTCTTTATCCTCCGTCAAAAAGGTTGAGAACGGAGAGATCGGTTCTTTTGACACGTTGCTCCGGATATTAAGAATGCTCGGAATGCTA
>JALFFZ010000033.1 GCA_022777585.1 Bacteroidales bacterium
ACGTTCTCGGGAATATCGACCGATTCCAGTTCGCATCCCGCAAACGCCCCGCTACCGATGACGAGCAAGTTCTTTGGCAGCTTAACTGACTTCAGCGGGCAATCGCTGAAGGCTCCCGTCCCTATGGCAGTGATAGAATACGGCAGTTCAATCCCAGTTAGAGAGAGACAATCGCTAAAGGCATAGGCACAAATCATGGCCACGGAGGTAGGAATCACGACCTCACGAAGGTTATGGGCGCTCTCAAACTCCTTATAAACAATATGCCTGACGCCGTGTGGAATCACGCATCTGCCGTCGATGATTTCATAATTACGCTTCATGATTATTCTCCTTTGCTTCTTTAGTAATAGTTTCAATTTCAGCGATAGTCCAAAGTTTCTCTGCATCCACCATAATGTTGCCGATAACCTCTTCGTAATTCGGCAGAGTCTGCTCGATATCCAGAAGATTCGAAGGCCCCTCGTGCTTGGACGGAGCACGGCGAATCCTGCGGCAGTATCCATTGATGTTATACAGATACCGGACCTCACCACAAACGATCCCACGATGTTTAAGGTACTCAAATAGAACCGTTTCCATCTCTTCCTTCACCTTATCTTCCAACTTTTCTGACGCCTGTCCCGGGGACATGCTCTGCTTGAGAAGACTAAGTGCGTAGTTTACATAGCCCTCGCGCCTGTGATTCAGGAGTTCCAGCGCCTTTGCTGCGTATTCTTCCTCGTTGATATGTCTGATTGTTGGCATAGTCGTGCGATATCTTCAATTATTAATACCGCCTTTATTCGTTATCGTTACCAATTCTCGCAGATTTTTTAAAATTTGCTGTCAATAACACGAAAACATGGACCCTAAGCCCTTTACATATGAGCACTTCATCCAGACTGTCCAGTCACTGAAGGACGATATGCTCATGTACTATATTGACGAAGCCGTCGCGATATACTGTAGAATCAAGGGAAAATCCGTAGGCCCCGTCCTGCCTGAGATTAAGAGGGCGGCTATCTATGCATCGGCCTTTGGGCAGATCTTGAGACCTGACCTGGAGGGTTATGGGAGAAATTATGCCGATATCCTGGCCGACATTTACCACACGACGGCGCTGTTCATCATTAAGTAGTCAATTCCTTGCAAGAAAACCGACCTTTCAAGGGTATCTGGGGATATGAAACATGCATATACCCTGATACCCTTTCTGGTTGTGGTCATATCCTGCGCTACACAACCCAAACAAACCGGCCCGGAGGCCATTCTTATCCAGATGCGGGCCGACACCTCATGGATTCATCATCTGGATTCTCTCGCCCAGACCGCTATCGTCCCGGGCGCTAAGTGCCTGGACCCTCTATCCCATAGCTTTACATATGACGGCAGAACCTGGATCTTCAACCAAGACTGGGGGCGGCGTATTGGAAATCCCGGCCGATTACATCATCGAGGATGACCTCTGGCAGGCCAAGATTTCCTTCCACGGGACACACGCTTGGTCTCCAGATTCCACCATTCTTGTATCCTTCTACGCAGGATTCCAGTGCCTGGATAAAGAAGAATTCACTGAAAGTATCCTAGAATCGTTGGAGGAAGACGGCTTCACCGTCTTTCTTCGGGATGAAAAAGAAGAAGTTCTCACGGTCTTTGCCCGCAGTAGGCGTGGTTCTCCTCGCCTGGCCCACGGCACAGACCAAGCCGGAAGCCGGGGACAACTACGCGCTGATGGATTACGGCGCGTTCCGCATCCTCCAGGTGGACAGGGACCTGCTCGACGACAAGGCCAAGTTCATCGAGGGATCCCAACAGACCGTAGCCAAATACTGAAAGAGCCATGCACGTAAAGGAATTCATAGAGAGGAACTACCCGGAGTACTACTCCATCGAGAGATACCCTGCGGAGCTGACCGCACCCTTCTGTAAAGTGGACGCTCCCTGGAAGGGAGCAGGGGCCTTTTCATCGGCGAGGACCAGACGTCCTTCCCTAAGAAGAATCCCGACACCTGGGGCGCGAAGCTCTCCGGTGACGGGACCCTATATGTCGGACCCAACCTGATGGGCCAGCTCCTCATGGAGCTGCGGGACTCCGGGGGTCAGCTCCGCTGGTCGCTGCCGAGCGACGCCCCCCTGTTCCAGGAGTCCCTGAGGGTGTAGCTCATCCTCTCTCTTATCTCCGGTATCTCCTCCAGGGCGTACTCGGACTGGGCGATGCAGCATTTCAGCATGCTCGTCAAACAAAAAAGGCCGTCAGGCATCCCTGACGGCAATATGATTTCTGATTGACTCTGTAACTACGATATGTCTACTATCACCTTGTCCGGCGGTGTAGAAGGAACAAGGAACATAACAAAATAGATCGGGAGATAAGTAATCGCTCCTTCTTGAAGTATTTCCCTCTCATTGCACAAGACATATCCCTTCTCGATATTATAATCTGGCGTTTCAACGAAATGGTCCAACGAGGCATGCTGGTCGTAGTCTTTCCCGGATTTCACTTCTATCGGAACAACGGTCAGACTGTCATAGTCGTTGACCAGGAATTCGACTTCACCTTTCTTCTTGTTATCGTAGTAGAACAGGGGGAAACCGTGGGCTGAGAGCTCGCTGCAGACAGCCAACTCGTATACGGTGCCGAGATTGATTCCCTTCTGTTCGTCCATCACAGCTGCGATGTTGTACTGGTACAGAAGTCTGGTCAAGAGTCCCACGTCATTGAAATAGAGTTTCAGGAGGTTCTTGCTTTCGGATTCATCCAAGGGGAATCTGGGATTGGATATGGCTTTCACCTCGTTGCAGATTCCGCTGGCCACCAGATAATCGAATTCATCCTGATACTGTGAAGAGCGGGCTTGTTTCTTATCCTCAATCTAGTTAAATCTGACTCGTTTCTTCTTGTTCTCCAAATAGGACGGAACCAGCTCATATATCCGCTCGATCTTCAACTTATGTTCCTTGTCATATTGACTTGCATCTCCTTTGTATAGCTCGTACACTTCCTTCTGGGCAGCCCTGACCTGAACGATATTTCTTGTCTCTATGAAGGCATTTACGGCATCTGGCAATCCTCCTACCAAAAGGTACAATTTGAAATAATCCATCATCTGCCGGTGAAGAGCCTCGTTCATCGGAATCTTCTTTTCAAAGCATTCCCGGGCGTGGCTGATGAACTCATCCCCGACATTGTTAGCCCAAAGGAATTCCTCGAAATCCAACTGATACATCTTAACGACCTCGATGGCCCCACCAGGCTTGGATAGGGTCTGGTTCAGCGCTATTCCCAGCTGGGAGCCGCTGACAATGTAGGTGAAACGGTCATCCTGCTTAAGGAATTTAAGAAGCGTGAGCATCTCGGGGTATGCCTGAATCTCATCCAAGAAAACAAGCGTATTCTCCTTGTCTTTCATCCGGTCGCCGGCAATGGTGCTCAGGCGCAGATAGAAGTCGTCCTTCCCGCGCGTTCCTTCGAAAACACGGCCTCCCTTCTTGTCTTCTACGAGGTCAATCTCAATATAGTTGGCGAAGCGTTTCTGGCCTTCATGACGGATAATATAGGATTTCCCAATCTGGCGGGCTCCGTTCAAGACAAGAATCTTATTGGAGCCATTCTCCAGATAATCAGCGATTTTAGACTGGATTTATCTTCGAAGCATACACTTTTCCGTTATAATTCCTACCGCAAATTTACACTTTTCTCTAAAAACGCACAACTAAAATATACACTTTTCTCACGAACGTTGTGTACCAGTGTACCAGACTTGTACCAGACGCGAAAAGTAGACAACTTTTCTTTTCCTATATTTTCCTGGCAATCCATTCTGCAAGATTCCCTCCTTGAGCCTGGGAGTCTTCATAAAACAGGAACTGTCCTCCCGTCTTGAAGTGAGAAGCGTAGTCAGTCACTAATTGCGTGTCACTTACTATGTTGAATCTCATACCGAACGGTTTCGATGAAGAATTCTTGCAAATCGTAGACCTCCCCCTTATCTTAAAGCCTTTTCCATCCGCAAACGTAATATAAACCTTCTGCGGACCCATATACCGATAATCCGTACGGAACTGTGCGCAGTTGCAAACAGCCTTACTGACAGGTGCTTCCATTCGTTCTTTACCATATCCCGCTGTTGACGGATAAAAGCCCACATTCGTCGTAAAAAAGAAGCGTTTGGGATACACCACCTTATAAAGGGTTTCTTCACAAAGGTATTCATGACTCGGATACGTGATGGGGGATATCAATGATTGATATGCTCCCATTGCAGCGCCGAATTCGTCGATGCCCAGACATGACATGTGGAACAGGTCAACCCAGTTGGTGCAGAAGTTATTTCTGTCCTCATACAGGTAATAGCCAAAGCCATAATGACAAACTCCGAAACTGTTTTTCTTGGCCTTCACATGGCTTATCGCCTTTCCAAGTATCCCTAGAGATGGATTGACCCGATCAAACATCTCCATGAAACGTAACATTCCGAACTCGGCTATAGGTTCTTCTATGACTGGGCAGTATGGATGCGGGAGATAATTCCCTTCCTCGTCATTATGCATGTCGAAGTATGCATGCATCAACTCATGAACGTAGACTATCGCTGTCAGGTTTTCGTGATCATTCTTACGCATGAGGGTTCCCCACATAAGGTAAATGGTAGGCTTTCCATTCACGCGTGTGTATTTGCCGAGCAATTCCACTTCAAAAGTGTATTCACTCAGCCCGTTTTTCCTACAGTAGGCAATAATATCTTTAAGGCGAAATATTTTTCCCTGGATTTCACCAAGTTCCTCCTGCCCGACACCGGCTTTTTTTCGTTTTTCCAACTCATCTTCCAATCTCTCCAGTTCTTTTACAAGCTCAGCCAAGGTCACTGTGACTTCACGAATCTCTTGGTCCTTCAGAATGACATCGACCTCATCGTGAATCTCGCCGGGTATGAATGATGAAAAACACTTGAAGCGATCAACATCGCAGAGGAGTTCGTTTGTCCTAGCATCCAGATCCCGAACCCCTGGATTCTCTTTAATGTAAACGAAAGCATCTTCCTTCCTAAAAGGTCTGTCTTGCATGTCTCTCCAAATACTCATATATTTACCAGTTTAAAAGTTGTGGCAGCTGAATTCTAAATGGAAGTGCAACGACTTCCGAAGTCAAAGTTATATAATTTCTTATAATAGTCCAAAGGCGTCAGGTAACCGAGTGATTTTCTGGGCCTATGAGCAGAAGGCGTTAGGGATGGCGGTGCCGGTCCAGCGGCGGCATGTAGCGCAGTTGCGCATTGTTGTAGGAATACTTGTCTTACTTATAATTCCTATGTATTATATTGGTTATCAGATTGATAGAATAGGTTTACCAAAGAGATGAAGATCCTCTGGAAGTGTGTATGTAAGCTTGCCCTTTGTCTCTCGGAGCTGTGCAAGGAGCTTACCCAGGACGTTGCAGCCGAAGTAATACTTTCTGCCTCCCACTTCCACAAGACGCGCACCCCAGAAGAGGTTAGAGGCGTAGCTGGTGGCTGTGGCATCCTCCACGGGAAGCTTATCTGTGGAGAGAAGATCCTTACGGAAGAGAGCATTGTCTCGGTACTTGAGGTTAAGACAGTACTTCATCCACTCTGTCTGGATCCTTTTCCAGTCCTGACGGTGCGAGGCTCTGAACTTGGCCTTGTACTCCTGCTTCTTGCGGGCATCTACTCTTTGCTGGAAGAGATTGTCCTTTAGCCAGTTATGTGCCTCTACCGAGTCCATACGAACCATGTTGTAGAGCACTTCGATCTGGCGGAACTTGAAGTCGCCATAATGCATCCAGCGATCCTCCTGGCCGAGAGGAAGGACAGACATGTTGTCCAAGTGATAGAAGGGCGTGCCCTGCTTTGTAACGAATGGCTGGCACTCATCAGCAGGATAGAGGCCGAACTTGCACAGCTGCGAGAACTCCTCTTCAGACTGTGGGATAAGTGACTGTGGGTCTTCTACTACTGTTGCAAGATCCTTGAGAAGCTTCGGATCTGAAAGCTGGGTGGTAATGAATTCTAATCTCATGGTAAAATGTCTTCTAATGCTTGTTTTATAGTATA
>JALFFZ010000069.1 GCA_022777585.1 Bacteroidales bacterium
ATACGTCTATCAGTATAGATGAGATGAAAACATGATCTCTGTAACTGAAAATAGCGTATTTATGAAAAAATTGACATTGATTATTGCAATGCTGCTGACGGCGGCGGTTGCTTTCGGACAGGGCAAGGGGTTGGTGATGAACGAGAAGGGATTCCATGCTGAGGGAGCGTTGGGGTACATTGACAAGGGGGCATTTCTGAATGTTTCGGCCGGATACGTGCCCGTCAGGGGTCTCTATGTCGGAGGAGGTGTCGGAGTCAGGCGCATTGACTTTGCCAGGGTGAATCTCCGGGATATTGAATACAGTACGATGGTCCCGGTATTCCTGCAGGTGAAATACAATTTCCTGAACAAGGTGGTCAGCCCGTACATTGACTTGAAGGGCGGAATGATGACCGACTACACTTTCTCCGGAACCGGCTGGTTTGTCTCCCCATCAATCGGCATTTCGTTCTGCCGCCGTTTCAGTGTCTTCGCAGCCGGTGAAGGCACGGTCAATTATTATGGTCGCGGAACTGGCAAGGATTACCAGAAGGCTGACATTCATCCTTGGTCTGTCGGCTTCACTGTAAGTTTCTGATAATTAGCGATTAGAATTTCATTGGTTTCAGGTCCCAGCGGGGTTTTCGGCTGCATGTCCGGGAATCCCGCCGGTTTTACAATCGTCTCCACGATGACTTCCAGCCGTGCTTGTCTCGCAGATACCCGCTGCGCATATCTCAGCAGAGGGGCATCGGGACAAGATTCGCTCCATCATTCTCTCGCCCTGCCGAAAACTATCACAACACAGGGCCTCTGAAATGTTTCGGACGGGCTCTTTCACGTTTATGAACAGGAGACTGAACCTGTTGTCAAAGCCGGTGTCATTGTTTCATGAAGAGGGAAACAAAATTACTGTTTACAGGTGGTACTATTTGCCATGAATACGTCTGATATATAGTGGAGATGAACAACAGGATCTCCGGAACAAAAATAGCGTATTTATGAAAAGATTGACATTGATTATTGCAATGCTGCTGACGGCGGCGGTTGCGCTCGGACAGGGTGAAGATGTAAAATTCTTCAGGCAAGCGGGTTACAAAGGTTCGGTTCTGTATACGAATCATTATCTGGTCTGGCAGGGCGTGGAGACATCTCACGGATATATGTTCAATAATCACCATTATCTTGGCGCCAGTGCGGGGTTTATGCTTGCTCCGATTGACAATGTTCCTACATTCGGGATGCTATTCGTCGACTACAGCGCATATATCTGCAATAAGAAAAGCACACCTGTGGCTGGAATCAAGGCTGGATTTTGCCACGCCCTCAATTACAGCACCAACTGCGAATTCAGGAATGCGGCAGTAATTGAGCCGGGTATAGGATGGAGCTGGACGCTCAAGTCCGGCAATGGATTGGTGTTGAACATCGCTTGCCCGGTATTCCTGACAAAGAAAATGGACGTTGTCTCCACTTATGTAATGCCGAAGTTGTCATTTGGCATTGAGTTTTGACAGATGGCAATTTCATCCTTATAAACGCAGATTTTTCAAAGAAAAGACGTATATTTAGACGGCGTTATGAGCGCCAGAACATTGAGAATAAATATACAATTGAAATCAGTATGAGAAGAATCCTTTCTGTGCTTATGGCAACGGTGGCCTGCATTACGGTATCGGCACAAGAATACAAGACCGCAGACAACATTTTATACACGACGAAGACGGATAGCTACTCAAAAGAAAGGCTTAAACTCGATGTCTGCTATGAGGAAGATGCCCGGGACCTGCCTGTCGTAGTATGGTTCCATGGTGGCGGACTGACATCGGGAGAGAAACAGATACCGGGGAAACTGAAGGGGAAAGACTGTGTGCTCGTCGGAGTGAACTACCGGCTGCTGCCTAAGGTAACCATTGACAAGACAATAGATGACGCCGCTGAGGCGGTGGCATGGGTCATGGATCATATTGCCGATTATGGAGGCAGTCCAAACAAGATAATCGTATCAGGACACTCTGCTGGAGGATATCTGACAATGATGCTGGCTCTCGACAAGAAATGGTTGATGAGATACGGCAAGGACGCTGACGACATTTCTGCATACATCCCGTTCAGTGGACAGGCCATAAGCCATTTTTCATACCGGAAGATGAATGGAATTGACAACCTTCAGCCGACGATTGATGAATATGCCCCGTTGTATTGGGTACGAAAGGACTGCCCTCCGCTGGTGCTGCTTGTCGGAGACAGGGAACTGGAGCTCTTCGGCCGCTATGAGGAAAATGCATATCTCCAAAGAATGATGAAGCTGGTCGGCAACACGACAACGGAACTGTACGAATTCGATGGACATGGGCATGGAGGTATGGTGGAGCCGGGATATCATATTCTTGAATGGTGGGTGAAGAAAGTTGACAATAAGCCTTTTGAACCATGACAGATTTCGTATATTTGCAGGAATGCAAATGACGAACGATATGAAAATTGGAAAACTTGTCCTCAGGGCCGCTCTGGCACTCGGCCTCATAGCCATCAACATTGAACTCTCCGCAGGCAATGCGGGGGAAACTCAGTCCTCAGTACGCGAAATCGTAGCCGCCGACCGGATCAAGGCTTCCGGCCTGGATGCCGTCTATGACTTCGATGCAGTCAGCCCCGCTGCCTGTCCTAAAGGATATAAGCCATTCTATATCAGCCATTACGGTAGACACGGCTCACGATATGCCTACGCCCGGGAGACCTATACCGACCTGCTTGAGATGCTTCAGAAAGCAGAGCAGGAGGACAATATCACTGAATATGGCAAGTCATTGAGCCTCAGGCTTGCAGACTTCTATGAGAAAGTCCGCTACAGGGTCGGTGATCTGACAGACAAAGGCTGGAACCAGCAGAAGAGGATGGCCGGCAAGATGCATTCCGACTATCCCCGGGCATTCGGAAAGGGCAGCCATGTACGGGCCTGTGCCTCAGGCTCCATCAGGTCAATCATGAGTATGACATCATTCTGCACCGAGCTCTCCCGCATTGCCCCGAAAACTGAAATAATTGCCCATCAGGGCCTCGAATACATTCAGGCAACTTCACCCAACCAGGGTACCAACCCGTTCCGGTTCAAGGGCCCCAAGTTCGATTTCCCATACGCCCAGTCGGACGAGGAATTCCTCCGCAGCTTCTTCCCGGAGTATATTGACGTGCTGGGCAGAATGTTCAAAGACCCCTCCAAGGCCATTGAAGGCAAGTCCCATCTCTGGACAATGGACTATATGTATATGCTTGTCGGTGGGATGAACAGTCTCGATGACGATGTCCGCAATGATTTCTCCGACATTTTCACGAGTGAGGAATATGTCAAGATGTGGGAGGTGGACAACTATCTGAGATTCGGTGAATATTACAAGTACAGAACATCCTGCTCCGCCATCTTCGTCGATATGCTTGAGAAGGCGGAGAAAGTCATTGCCGCAGGCGGGTCAGGTGCGGACCTGCGCTTCGGACACGACCATTGCCTGATGACATTGCTGATGATTGCCGACCTGGACCATTTCGGGCACTTCCCGGAAACGCCTGAAGAGCTGTCGCAATACTACCAGACCTACCGTTCCCCGATGGCCGGAAACCTCCAGTTCATCTTCTATCGCTCGCGCCGCAAGGGAGCCGAGCCTCTCGTCCGTGTTCTCCTCAATGGCCAGGATGCCGATCTTGGAGACCTTGCGCACTCAGAATCAATCTATTACACTTGGTCTGACCTGCGTGACTACCTCCGCTTCCGCATTGCAATGTTTCTTTAATCCTGCCGCTTGACAGGGAAACCTTGTTAATACCCCTCAACACAATGAATAATAAACCATTATGCACAATAAACACCGGAAGGACAGTTGAGGATGCCGTCCCGTACCTGAAGGATTATCCGGCCGTCTACATCGTGTCGGACAGGAACGTGGAAGCCTATGCCGCTAGGGTTGCGGAGGCGCTGGAGCCTTGCGGCAATCTCCGGGGCCGGTTCTCCATCGATGCCAATGAAAATGCCAAGAACATTGACACTGTCCTGGAGATATGCCGATGGCTTTTGAACCTTGAAGCTGACCGCAAAGCCCTGATTTTTGCCATCGGCGGAGGTATCACTACCGATATGGCCGGTTTCGCCGCCTCCATCTACAAGAGGGGAATCCGCTTTGCCTATCTGCCTACCACATTTCTGGCTCAGGTGGATGCGGCAATCGGTGGAAAGACCGGAGTCAACTTCCTGAATTACAAGAACATGCTCGGAGTCATCCGCCAGCCTGAGTTTACATTCGAATGCCCCGAGGTACTTTCTACATTGCCATACAGGGACTTCATTTCCGGGGCGGCGGAACTTGTCAAAACCTTCATCATTGACAATGAGGGGAACAACTACAGCAAGGCCATCAGCGTACTCTCCGCCATTGCCGGGGCCAATGGCCACAAGGCCGCGATATTGGAGTATCTACCTGAGCTGCAGGAACTTATATCTGCTGCGGCATCGGTCAAGGCCGGAGTCGTGGAGCGTGACCAGTTCGAGTCGGGGGAGAGGCGCAAGCTGAATCTCGGCCACACCTTCGCGCACGCCATCGAGTGGATGGCCAGGGAGAAGGGCGACGACATAAGTCACGGTGAGGCTGTGTCAATGGGAATGATAATGGCTGCCGGGCTTTCCGAGAAGTTCTATGGCAATGTTGATGCACATCTAGCCGCCACCCTCCGCCGCGATTTTGCCTCCTGCTGCCTGCCCGTGGACTGCCCCTACAGCATATCAGAGCTCGTCCCTGCAATGAAATATGACAAGAAAGCCGAGGGCGAAGGTGTGAATTTCGTGCTCATTCACTCTATTGGCGACGTAAGAATTGAGAAGCTGCCGGTATTTTTTGTATCTTTGTAGGTTCCGGGCAAACAACAGAATAATATGATCTGCACATCAATACAGAACAGGACGCTTGACGAAATCTTCGCCATCCTTGAATCCGGGGAGGTGGAGATGGCTGAAATCCGGCTTGACCGTTGCAACCTGGCCCAGGACGAGGTGGAAGAGCTGTTCTCCTCCTCCGACGTGCCCCTCATAGCTACCTGCAGGGTGTCCGAAATCAGGGCATCCCTCGACGACGGGAACACGGACGACCGCAAACTCGACTCCAGGGCATCCCAGAAAGCAGAGTCCCTGCTCATAACCGCCATCCACGCCGGAGCGGCTTATGCCGATCTCGAAATCGAGGCCCCGGCAATGATGTCTAAGCGCATCCGCCGGGAGACAAGAGAATGCGGCACGGTCCTCATCCGCTCCTATCACGATTTCTCCGGAACTGACTCCCTTGAGGCTCTTAAAGCATTGACAGAGAAGTGTTTCGCCCTCGGGGCTGACATTGCCAAAATAGTTGTCACCGCCAATGATGACGATGACACCGCACGTGTGCTGAAGCTCTATGAGAGCTTTGACCCGGGCCGTCTCGTGGCTTTCGCAATGGGGGAGAAAGGCCGGTCCAGCCGTATAGACTGCCTTGCCAAAGGCGCTCCGCATACATACGCCGCCCTCAATGAGGAGGAGGCTGCCGCACCGGGCCAGATGTCCACGGCTTCGATGCGGGCCAATGTCTATGGCGACAGGAAGTTCATCGGATATCCTTCCGCAGAGCCTGTCCAGATGCCTTGTTCGAAGAGTTTTGCCCAGCGGGCCATCATTGCCGCAGCAGTGTCTGAAGGCGTTTCCGTCCTCCGGGGCTATTCTCCCTGCGGTGACAATGAATCCGCCATCGCGGTCGCCAGGGCTCTCGGCGCCGAGGTCACCGTCGGGCTTTCATACGCCTCCGTCAATGTGGCCAAGGATGGGTCTGCATTGACCATCAAGGGTATCGGTGCGAAAAGAAATTCATTGAAACTCAACATTTTGCATACGGGAGAATCGGGACTCCTCACGAGGATGATGATTCCTCTTCTCTCGGTTCTGAACGACGGAGACATAAGGGTGACCGGCGAGAAGACATTGACCGGAAGGCCGCTCAAGGGCGCTCCGGAGATAATGTCCGCCTTCGGGGTCAGGCTTGTCCAGGTCGGCGAAAGGGCCTCTCTCTCAGCAGGAAGCTCCGCTTCTGTGGCCAACGCTGCCTCCGAAGTCTTCGTGCCTCTCGACATCAATGGCTCCCTCAATGCCGGAAAAGCCTCAATATCAGGCGTCAGCGGCTCCCAGATCATCTCCGGACTGCTGATGGCATTGCCGCTTCTCGACGAGGACACCGTCATTGAGCTGAACAATCCGAAAAGCATCCCTTACCTCTTCATTACAATGGACGTGATGAAGGCATTCGGCGTGAAAGTCTGGTGCGATATGGAAGGCGGGGAGGAATTCGCCGAGTCCAAGGACTGGAGCGACTGCACCGCCATCACTTTCCACATCAAGGGAGGCCAGGCCTACAAGGCCGCGGATATGGACATCGAGGGCGACTGGAGCTCGGCCGCAAACTTCCTCGTGGCCGGTGCCGTGTTCGGAAGAGTGGAACTTACCGGTCTGGATACCAAGTCGTTGCAGGCGGACCTCTCCATCATGGACATATTGATGGAGGCAGGTGCCAGCCTCTCCCAGATGGGGGACGACGACCCGAAAGGCCTCATTCACGTGCAGAGAGCGCCGCTCAGCGCATTCGAGGTGGACGCCGCCAACTGCCCGGATCTCTTTCCGATAGTCGCGGTACTTGCGGCCTTCTGTGAGGGGACCAGTAGAATAGCCGGTGTGGGCAGGCTTGCCAACAAGGAAAGCGACCGTGGCAAGGCCATATTGGAAATGCTAACAAAGATGGGTGTCAATGCGAAAATAGCCGGGGACAAGCTCATTGTGGAGGGACATTCCCTCGCCAGGCGCTGCCTCACGCATACACTGCTAAGGGGAGGCAGCTACACCTCGCATCACGACCACCGTATGGTAATGGCCCTCAGGGTGGCCGGAATCGGTGCTGACAGCCCTATAGAAATAGATGATACACAATGTGTTGCCAAATCCTTCCCTACATTCGGGGAACTTTTCGGCAAACTATTCTGAACATAGATATGGATTCATTCGGCAGCAAATTCAGAGTCTCCATTTTCGGAGAATCCCACGGCGATGCGATAGGCGTCGTGCTTGACGGAGTTCAGCCGGGCCTCCCTCTCGGTATCGAGGATTTCACGGAGGACATTCTCCGCAGGAAAAGCGGGCCAAAGGGCACGACCCCGAGAATCGAGTCCGACATACCCGAGATTCTCAGCGGAATATATGAGGGATTCACCACGGGAGCCCCTCTCGCCATCATTTTCAGGAACAGGAATACCCGCTCCGGGGATTACAAGCTTTTCAATGATATGCCGCGCCCGGGCCACGCCGACTATACCGCCAGCGTGAAGTGGATGGATTTCAACGACCCGAGAGGCGGAGGTCATTTCTCCGGAAGGCTTACTTTGCCGATCGTGGCGGCGGGAGTCGTGGCCAAGAAAATGTGTGTCTGCGACGTGCGTGCCAGCCTCATCGAGGTGGGCGGAATGTCCAGGACCGAGGCTCTGGCAACATTGACGGACGAGGATAGGAATGGATTGCCGGAGTCTGAAATCCCGGCTTCAGTTATATGGAAGGACGTGATTGCCAATGCAATGCGGGAGCGTGACTCCATCGGAGGAATAGTGGAATGCGTGGCATCCAAGGTCCCTGCCGGCCTCGGAGAACCGTTCTTCGACTCGGTCGAGTCCCTGATTTCCCACGCCATCTTCTCCATCCCTGGAGTCCGTGGCATAGAATTCGGAGATGGATTCGAGTCGGCCAGAATGAAGGGTTCTGAGCACAATGACCCGTTCGACAATGTCGAAGGCGGCGATGTCAGCCTGCATCTCAGCGTGCATCCGTCCAAGAATGGGGCTGGCGGAGTGAACGGCGGCATAACCAACGGCAATCCGATCGTGTTCAGGGTAGCCTTCAAGCCTACCTCCAGCATAGGGAAGCCGCAGAAGACATTCAATTTTGCAAAGGGTGAGATGGATGAACTTTCCATCCCAGGCAGGCACGACGCCTGCTTCGCCCTCAGGACCCCTCCTGTAGTTGAAGCGATGACGGCAATTGTCCTCGCCGACTTGATGAAGAGAATATAAGTATTTATGGATATAAACGAAGAAAAGGAATTGCTCCGGGACATAACCGCCAAGGAATACAAGGAGGGTTTTGTCACCGATGTCGAGCAGGAATTTATCCCGAAAGGCCTGAACGAAGACATTGTCAGGATGATTTCCGAGAGGAAGGGAGAGCCGCAGTGGCTTCTGGACTTCCGTCTCGACGCATTCCGGAAATGGCAGGCGATGGAGGCCCCGGAATGGGGTCACCTGGATATGCCGCATATTGACTATCAGGATATCATATATTACGCTGCCCCGAAGAAGGATGCTGACAGGCCGAAGGAGATTGACCCGAAGCTGGCCGAGACCTTCGACAAGCTCGGCATTCCTCTGAAAGAGAGGGAGGTCCTGGCCGGCGTGGCTGCCGTCGATGCCGTGTTCGACTCGGTTTCGGTGGCCACGACATTCCGTAAGGAACTGGCTGACAAGGGAATCATCTTCTGCTCGTTCAGCGAGGCCGTGAAGGAGCACCCTGACCTTGTCCGGAAATATCTGGCTACGGTGGTGCCTGCCGGGGACAATTATTTCGCCGCCCTGAATTCGGCCGTATTCAGCGACGGTTCATTCTGCTACATCCCGAAGGGGGTACGCTGCCCGATGGAACTCTCCTCCTATTTCCGTATCAATGCCAAGGGCACTGGCCAGTTCGAGAGGACATTGATTGTGGCCGATGAAGGCTCTTACGTCAGCTATATGGAAGGCTGCACAGCTCCTATGCGCGATGAGAACCAGCTTCACGCCGCAGTGGTGGAAATCGTGGTCATGAAGGATGCCGATGTCAAGTACAGCACCGTGCAGAACTGGTATCCCGGTGATGCCGAGGGCCGCGGAGGCATTCTCAACCTCGTGACCAAGAGGGGAATATGCCACGAGGGAGCCCATCTGTCCTGGACCCAGGTCGAGACTGGTTCCGCCATAACCTGGAAATATCCGAGCACCATACTGAAGGGGGACAATTCCTCCTCGGAGTTCTATTCCGTGGCCGTGACCAACAATTACCAGCAGGCGGATACCGGCACGAAAATGATTCACGCCGGAAGGAACACCAGAAGCCGCATTGTCAGCAAGGGCATATCGGCCGGACATAGCCAGAACAGCTATAGGGGCCTTGTGAGAATGCTTCCCGGAGCTGCCGGAGCAAGGAATTTCTCCCAGTGCGACAGTCTCCTGATAGGTTCGCTCTGCGGTGCCCATACCTTCCCGGATATCCGGACGGACAATTCCACGGCGGTGGTCGAACACGAGGCCACCACGTCCAAGATCAGCGAGGACCAGCTTTTCTACTGCAACCAGAGGGGCATCGGTCCGGAGGAAGCTGTCGGCCTGATAGTCAACGGCTATGCCCGCGAGGTCCTGAGCAAGCTGCCGATGGAGTTCGCCGTCGAGGCCCAGAAACTGCTTCAGGTATCGCTGGAAGGCTCTGTGGGATAGGCACTTTTCAGCAGTTTTTCGTGGTCGGAGCAGACGGACTCCGGGCCGGAAGCTGTATTGATAATTGAAAAATGATGAACTGGATAAATTACACATTGTTCACAATCGGCGGAGATACCCCGGTACTTCTCATTGACCTGCTCACGTCACTGGCGGGTCTGACCTGCGTCTTCCTTGCCGGAAGGAACAGCAAGTACAATTTCTGGATGGGCTATCTCTACTCCGCCCTCCTCTTCCTGATGTTCTGGAACAAGAACCTCTACGCCAATCTTATTCTTCAGCCTATATCATTGGGGATCAATATATTGGGACATTACCGCTGGACTCATCCGAAGTCCGGGGAACAGAGTTCCGACGACAGTTCCGCATTGAAAGTGACAATGCTGGGGTGGCGGCAGCGCATCATTGCCATAGCCTCCATCTTCATCCTCGCCGGCGTATGGGGCTGGTTCATAAGCCTCATAGGCAATGCCGTATTCCCGGGCAGATTCCCTTCCGACCCGGTTCCGTACCTCGACGCCTGCGTGACCATCCTGATTCTCGTGGCCCAGTTCCTCTCAGCCCTGAAGAAATGGGATTGCTGGATAGCCTGGCTGATGGTAAACATCTCCCAGCTCATCCTCCACATATCCGTAGGCCACATTTTCATGCCGGTAGTCTGCTCACTTTACCTCATCAACGGCATCTGGTCGCTGATTACCTGGGCAAGGCTCTACCGCAAGAACGCATAGACAACATCTAACAGACAGCATATTCTTATGGCAAATGACATATTGTTGCAGATCAGCGGACTTCACGCTTCTGTAGGAGACAAGGAAATACTCAAGGGCATTGACCTGACCATCCGCAAGGGCGAGATCCATGCGGTAATGGGGCCGAACGGGGCCGGCAAGAGCACATTGTCCTCCGTCCTGGCAGGCAAGCCTTCGTTCACGGTGACGCAAGGCAGCATTGAGTTTATGGGGCGGGATCTTCTGGCAATGAGCCCGGAGGAAAGGTCCTGGGCCGGCATTTTCATGTCATTCCAGTACCCGGTCGAGATTCCGGGCGTCTCCATCACCAACTTCATGAAGACGGCCATCAATTCCAGGCGCAAGGCTGCGGGGGAGGAGCCGATGAAAGCCGGTGACTTCCTGAAACTTATGAAGGGAAAGATGGCTTTCGTCCAGATGAAGCCAGAGTTCTCCAAGAGGGAGGTCAATGTAGGCTTCTCCGGAGGAGAGAAGAAGCGCAATGAGATCTTCCAGATGGCAATGCTGGACCCGACCCTGTCCATCCTCGACGAGACCGACAGCGGCCTGGACGTGGATGCCCTCAGGATTGTAGCCGAGGGAGTCAGGTCGCTCCATACTCCTGAGAAATCAGCTATTGTCATTACCCATTACAAGAGGCTTCTGGACTACATTGTCCCGGACATCGTGCACGTCCTGAAGGCGGGCCGGATTGTCGAGACAGGCGGACGGGAGCTTGTGGACGTGATTGAGGAAAAGGGCTACGATATCTTCTGATTATGATAAAGTACGACAATACCATACCTGCACGCCTTGACCCTTCTCCGGCACAGGATGCCGGCCATTATCAGGACCTTCCGGTCTATATTGGCCCTGATACATTGGAAGTGCTTGATGGTCAGAAGCTGAGCAAGGTTTATACGCTTGGTCCGGATACCGGGTCTGGCCAGGTTCAGGAACTTCCTTTCAGCAATATCGTGGTTGGCGGTGATGCCCGGCTCGACATAGTGATAGTGGTGCTGCTTGGCATTTCGGCCGATGTCAGGATTGCCGTCGACATCGTGGGCCCGCATTCCGAGGTCAATATTTCAGGGCTTTATCTCTGCAATGCCGATGAGCGGCTTTCCATCCGCACCGACCTTCGTCACCGTGTGCCTGAATGCGTTTCCACCCAGCTTTTCAACGGGGTGGCCGGCGGCTCTTCCCGCGTCAGCTTCTTCGGAAAGATTGTGGTGGCGCCGGATGCCCAGAAGACCGAGGCCTATCAGACCAACCGCAACCTGGTGGTCTCCTCCTCAGCCCACGCTGAGACCAAGCCCCAGCTGGAAATCTATGCAGACGATGTGAAATGCTCTCACGGGGCAACTGTGGGCCAGCTCAATGAGGACGAGCAGTTCTATATGCGTTCCCGGGGAATCCCTGAAAAGGAGGCCAAGATACTTCAGATAATCTCATTCCTGGCACCCGTGCTTGCCGCCATCCCTGACGCCCGGACCAGGGAGATCCTCACTGCCGAGGTCGAGGCTGCCGTCAGAGTGTAAACAAGTCATCGAGGCTCAGCCTGATATTGACAGCCCGGTTGTGAATAGATTCCACCAGCCCGAGAGACGTTATCATTACAAATAGCAGGGAATGAGACACCTTGTGGCGGCTTGAACTTCTGAAAGCATTGATTTTGCGGAAGATATCTTCCTCATAACTGCTGGAGATGAGATATTTGCTCTCAGAAAATTTCATTTCGCAGATATAGTCTGTCCTTTCGTTTGGGGAAGGGATTATCATATCTATCTGTACACCTTGCCCTTCAGGTGTTGTTCCTGACCAGCAGTATTCCTTGTCGGCGAACTTGACCATAAGGGCTTTCTTTATCTGACGTATATGTTGCGAACACAGAAGTTCGAAAGTCCTTCCGCTCCAGCTTTCGTACTCGTGTGAGCGCTGGAATGACCCCCAGTCTCTGCTTGAATGTGAGTTTTTTACGAAGTTCAAATAGAACAATGTGAAGTAGTCGCATAGTTGATAGACTGTTTCTTTTCTGCCCTTTCCGTAGCGAGGATATACCCGGATGATTCCGCATTCTTTCAGATTGTCAATTATTTTGGTAAATGTCCCTCCTCCGCTGATCTTGGTTGCTGCAAGGATTTCATTTCTGGTCATCCCGTAGAATTTCCTGCCCAATGCGCATACTACATCAATGTATCTTGTGGCGGACTGGAAAAGGCCGGCATATACATCGGTGAATTCCTGGTCAATACTCTTGTTATCGAAATAGAAATTGTTGATGTTTTGGGTCAATGTACGGCCTGGCGACATCCGGTCCATGTAATATGGAATTCCGCCTATGGCCATCTGACACAGGGCGATTTCATAGTCTGACATCAGGAATCCACGCCTTTTGTAGTATTCGCGGCTTTCCCCGAGAGTAAAAGGTGAAAGGAACATCTTCTCTGTCAGGCGGCTATGCAATCCGCCATAATCCCGGATAATGTTGTCGAGCATCCAGCTTGTTGCGGAACCGCAGACAATCAGGAGAATGTTTCTCTGCTTCACTGCCCAATTGTTCCAGAAGAATCCGAGTTCCTCCACAAGTTCGGAGGACTGGGGCCCTGCCATCCATGGCAATTCGTCCAAAAAAATTACAATGCGTCTGCTGTTGTTCCGGGAAAGGAGGTTTCTTAACAGAGAGAATGCTTCCATCCAGTCGTCAGGCTTTTTGTAAGCGGGGTTGAGGCCGTACTCAAGCAGATTGTTGTAGAAATGTCTGAGTTGGATTTTTCTCCGGCTTGCCTCAGGAGATGTTGAGAATATTCCTACTGCCGAGAATGCTATTTCGCCTCTGAATGCCTCATCGACAAGATATGATTTGCCGACTCTTCGCCTTCCGTATATGGCAAGAAATTCCGACTTGTCGGAGTTATAGAGTCTTCCCAATGTTGCAAGCTCTTCTTGCCTGCCAATGATATTTTCAGTGTTCATCGTATTTCTCTTTGCTGCGAATATAGTGATTATTTACAGAAAATCAGCCAAAATGCAGATATTTTTGCATTTATGGCTGAGTTTTAATTTTATGATGCTGATTCGGATTCCGTTAAATATCAATATTTTACAATTTTTATTCTCTAACAGTTAGCCAAAATAATGCAATTTTGGTGTTTTTGGCTGATTTTTTACAGAGAGTCAGGGCTTGATGCCGACATACATCCTGCAGATGCCGAGGGTGAAGGCCTTGTGGCCGACGGCTGCATATCCGCAGTCGCGCAGGATGCTGCTGAATTCCTTCTTGCCGGGGAAGTTCAGGACTGAGGCCGGGAGATATCTGTAGGCGGCCTTGTCCCCGGAAATGCTGCCGCCGATCAGCGGGAGAATGTGGATGAAATAGAGATTGAACAGCCAGCGCATGAAGGCATTGGACGGTACCGAAAGTTCCAGGATCACGAGCTTTCCGCCAGGCTTGAGGACACGGAGCATCTCCCTGAGACCCTTCTCCCGGTTCTCGAAATTCCTGACACCGAATGCCACGGTGACACGGTCAAAACTGTTGTCCGGAAATCTTAAATTCTCGCAATCTCCTGTCTCACAGGATATCAAGTCCTCCAGCCCGGCCTTGGCAACCTTGTCCTTCATCACCTCCAGCATTCCTTCGGAGAGGTCAACGCCGGTGACGTGGCCCATTGCATCGTCCTTGCTGGAATCAGAGCTGTCCTTCGCAATCTTTCTCATTGCCTCGGCTATGGCAATGCTGAAATCACCTGTCCCGCAGGCCACATCCAGCACCTCAATGCTCCTGAGCCGCCGTTTCTCATCAATCTCCCTTCCGGCCCTGCGCTCATCCCTGGTGGACTTCAGAATCCTCCTGAGTGCCCTCTTCCTCCAGCTTTTGTCAATGTCGAGGGACATTATGTGGTTCAGCTTGTCGTAGTCTGCGGCAATGCTGTTGAACATATCGTGAATCTTCTCCTTGCGGGGCATAAGTTTATCTTTTGAGTCTTACGAAAATGCTGAGAGGCAATGCCTTGCCTGTACGGTCGCTGAGGGCGAGCTCGCCCGATTCCAGTATTGCGGACTGCTCCTGCCTGCCATCATGCTCCGGGTTTGCGGCTGGCCTGACAGGTCCTACCAGCCCGAAGGCCTCCCTGACCACGGTTTCCCCGAGAAGCGGAGAGAACCCGTTGGAATACAGGTTCAGGACCATGAAACTGTCCTTCGGGGCCAGGATTGCGCTGACGCATTTCATCATGTCGTAGAGGCATTCGTCCAACTTCCACTTCTCTCCGTCAGGGCCGTGGCCGTAAGCCGGCGGATCAAGGATAATTCCCTGATATACATTGCCTCTGCGGGCCTCGCGCCTTGCAAATTTCAATGCATCTTCCACTACCCAGCGGATTCCGTCGAGCCGGCTGCTCTCCATATTGCCCCGGGCCCAGGTAACCACCTGTCTTACTGAGTCAAGATGGGTGACATCAGCTCCGGCTGCCTTTGCGGCGAGAGAAGCGGCTCCGGTGTATGCGAAGAGATTGAGCACCTTAGGGCGGATGATCCTGCCCTCGGCATCAGTTCCGGCCTTGGAAACCAATGCAGAAGTTTCCCGGAAAATATATTCCCAGTTGGCTGCCTGCTCCGGGAATACGCCCACGTGCTTGAACGAGGTCAGGCCGAGCCTCAATGTGAAATCAAGCCCCTTCTGCGCCCCGTTGTATCGTATATACCATTGATCATCAGTCCGTTTCAGTCTCTCCCAGGTTCCGCTGTCCTCCTTGCCCGCCTTGCCGAACCCTGCTCCCGGACGGAAGCGGGTATGTGCCGCCCTCTCCCATTCTCCTGCAGTCAATGTCTTGGACCACAATGCCTTGGGCTCCGGCCTGATCATATAGTAATTGCCGAACCGCTCAAGCTTCTCTCCGTCGCCTGAATCCACCAGCTCGTAGTCTTTCCAAAATTTCCCCGGATATTCTATGCTCATAATCATTCAGTTTCCGCAAAGGTAGTCATTTTCCCGGATTGGATATCTCATCTATGTTTCATATATTTGTAAATTGTGTCCTTGTACCGGTATCAGCTTGTTGGCTGATATCATCCGGACGGAAATCATAATAATTTTTAATATTTGAAAACATGAAAATGAAGAAATTCTTCTATCTCGCCATGTCGGCCGTGATTGCATCGGCAATGACTTCCTGCGGGGAAGAGGAGGAGGTTCTCGGACCGGCCTCCTTGAAAGCTGAAGTTTCTGAGGTCACCCTTTCGGCAGAGGGTGAAACCAAGACATTCGAATTGAAGGCTACCAGGGACTGGTCAGCCGAGATTATCGGAAGCAATGTGGAGGGAATCGAGGTTTCCCCTCTCTCCGGCAAGGCTTCCAATGACCCTGTGACCATCACCGTGAAGGCGGCCAAGAATGAGGGCAAGAACAGGACTGCGACCATCAAGTTCACAGCCTCCGCCACCCTTACTGCCATCGTTACCATCACCCAGGAGGGTGCCCAGGGCAATCTCAAGAGCATTGCGGACGTGCTTGCGCTCTCTTCCGGCATTGAGGCTGAGACCGAGGGTGTCGTTGTCGGCACTTACAACAGGGGATTTGTAATTATGGACGAGACCGGATACCTCCTTGCCTTCAATGCTGCATATACAGAACCTGGAGTTGAATTGAACTCAAAGGTCAAGGTTGCCGGAACAACTGCCGTCTATGGCGATCTTCCGCAGCTGAGCATCGCTTCAGTGACTACCCTCGAGACTGGTCTTACCGTGGCTGAGCCGAACTGGCTGGATGTCAACAAGGACAACATCGAGAATCTCGACCTGACAAAGTGCCAGCCGATCAAGATGACAGGAGTCCTCTCAATATCAGGCTATTACTACAACCTTTCAATTGACGGCACTACTGTCCAGGGCTCAATCTCCTATCCGCTCGAATCTCTCGGGCTTGCCGACCTTGCAGGGCACGAGATCACCGTTTACGGCTATTTCGCCGGTGGCAACAATGCCAAGTTCCGCAATATTATGGCCGTCAAGGTGACTGACAATGGCCAGTCTGAGACACCGGTTTCCACAATTGCCGAAATCATCGACGCTGAGAAGGGCTCCCTCGTGAAGACAGAGGGCACTGTGATGGCGATTCACAAGAAAGGTTATATTCTCGGGGATGCTACCGGAGCCATTTACGTATTTACCAGCTCTGAACCGGCTGTCGCCGTAGGTAACAAGATCCTCATTTCCGGTACCACCGACAACTATTACGGCACGGTTCAGATCACATCGGCTTCCGTTGAGGAGAATGACGGTGCTACTGCGACTCCGACCTATCCTACGCCTGTTGACCTCACCGGCCTTGAGGCATTCAACGCTTTCACTGTCAACACCGACAAGATTGATATCACTTATGCCAAGCTTTCAGGTGTCATGCAGAGCAGCGGATACTTCCTCAAGAGGGACGGTGCCAACTACGATATCCAGCTCAGCAACATCTACGAGAGCTATACTGACCTTGCTGGAGCCGAGTTCACCGTTACAGGTTACATATACGGCTTCAATTCCGGAAGCAATTACTATCAGGTTATTCCGGTCAGCGTCGAGACACAGCCTTATCTGAGGGCTGAGACTCCTGATGCAATCGCTGCAGCGGTGACATCAGCTTCAATCGCCGTGAAATCCAATGTTGACTGGGCTGTGACCTGCTCTGAGTCCTGGATTACGGATTATACAAAATCCGGCAAGAATGACGGCGTTATTTCCATAACCTGTGAAGCCAATACTGGCGACACACGCACAGCGACATTTACTATTTCCGCTGCTGATTGCAGCCCTGTTACAGTTACACTTACCCAGAATAGCAGCGACACCCCTGTGTCCATCATCCTTTCTTTCCCGGATGATAACATGGACAACAATAAGATCAGTTCATATACTTCTGACTGGCTGGCAAAGATTGGTGACTATTCCTGGACCATCACCGCTTTCAACAATAACAGTTGGAAAGATTGGAAGTATATAAAGTGCGGAAGCAAGAATACTGCAACTGTAGCATCAATCGCTACCATTACTCCAATTCCTAACAAGGTTACCAAGGTTATTGTTACTTTTGATAAGATTTCAGCATCTGATAAAATTAAGAGCGCAAGCCTGATTGTCGCATCTGATGCTGAATATGCTACAGTTCTCGAGACTGTGCCAATGACGCTTGAAAACGCAGCTGCTGTTGCGAAAGAGTATGTAGTTTCTTCTCCAGCTGAAGGAGCATATTATAAACTTGTTTTTGATATGGATAAGACTAGCAGCAACGGTACTATTCAGATCTCCAAGATAGAATATGTAAGGTCAAAGTAAAGTTTGACAAGCAACATACCATTCCGGGCGGGGCAAAAGCTCCGCCCGGATTTTTATGCCAATCATTGAACAATCTGTATAATCATTCAAATTATTTCAATATATTTGTACACCTCAAAATATCCGAGGGCAAATTATTGCATAATTTATGAAACACTTTACATTGCCAAAGGAAGGCGGTCTCATTGAAAAGGGTATTCCTGCGGACATTCTTCACGGATTCGAGAGAATACGTACGGAAATCTATGACCAGTCTTCGAATGCGAGCGACAAAATCGCCGACATTATTGTTAATGCCATCAATGCCTGCAAGGACAGGAACTTCAGGCTTGGTCTCTCCACGGGTTCCACCCCGGCATCACTCTACACCAGGCTCAAGAGAGCATATGATGAAGGAAAGGTATCATTCAGGAATGTTGAAGTATTCTCGATTGACGAGTATTACCCTTATGGCAAAAACGAGCCTCAAAGCCGCAATAGGATACTCCGTTCGGCTCTGCTCGATGGCATTGACATTCCTGAGGAGAATATTCATATTCCGGACGGCAGTGTTCCCGAGGATAAAATCAGCGATTACTGCGCAGAGTATGACAAGGCGTTCAGGGGCTTGGATATTCTCGTTGTAGGAATGGGAGAGCAGGGACAGATCGGTTTCAATGAGGCCGGGACATCATTGAAGAGCCGTACGAGGACTGTCCTTCTTTCATACCAGTCCAGGAAGCGTCAGGGCAAATTCTTCAATGGCGACTTCAAGCATACTCCTTCAGCCGCATTGACCGTCGGCATTGATACTATAATGACTGCCGGGAAAATCATCCTCATGGCCTGGGGAGAGGACAAGGCTGAAGCTGTAAAGAGAGTGGCAGAAATGAAACCGGACAGCGAATATCCGGCATCATTGCTCCAGTCACACCCTGACATTACCTGCTACACTGACGAGACCGGCGCCTCCCTCCTTACAAGAGTCGTATCTCCTTGGATGGTAGGACCTTGCGACTGGACGAGAAAGTTTATGAGAAAGGCTGTGGTATGGCTCTGCCAGGAGGTTCACAAGCCGATTCTCAAGCTCACCCAGAAGGATTATCTCGAGCATTCCCTCGGCGAGCTGCTTGATCAGAGGGGACCGTTCGACAAGATTAACATTGACGTTTTCAACGACCTCCAGCATACCATTACGGGATGGCCTGGTGGAAAACCTGATGCCGATGACAGCCAGAGACCTGTCTCAGCAAAGCCTTATCCTAAGAAGGTCCTCATTTTCTCGCCGCATCCGGATGACGATGTGATTTCCATGGGAGGTACATTCATCCGCCTGGTTCATCAGGGACATGATGTTCACGTTGCCTACGAGACCTCCGGAGACCTTGCTGTTCACGATGATGTGGTTCTCCAGCACATGGATGCCGCCCATCAGCTCGGCTTTGCAGATGAATTTGACAGAATCAAGGCAATAATTGACTCCAAGGTACCCGGTGAGCCTGAGCCTAAGGAACTTCTCGCCATCAAGGGAGCCATCCGCCGCAGCGAGGCCCGCGGGGCAGACCGTTCGTTCGGCCTCAATGACAATACCAATGTCCACTTCCTCGACCTGCCTTTCTACGAGTCGGGCGGCGTGAAGAAGATGCCGCGCACCCAGGCTGACCTCGACATCATCAAGGATCTGCTCAAGAGACTGCGTCCTGACCAGGTATTCATGGCAGGCGACCTGGCCGACCCTCACGGAACCCACCGTGTCTGCACCGAAGCTGCATTGGAGGCTATCGAGCAGCTCAAGGAAGAAGGGGAGACCTGGCTTGAGAACACCCACGTATGGCTCTACAGGGGAGCCTGGATGGAGTGGGAAATCGGCCGCGTGGATATGGCCGTTCCGCTCAGCCCGGATGAGGTCGTGGAGAAGCGCCACGCCATCTTCCGCCATCTTTCCCAGAAGGACATCGTTCCTTTCCCTGGAGATGACCCTCGCGAGTTCTGGCAGAGGGCTGAGGACCGTACCCAGAATACCGCCCGCATCTACGACGATCTCGGAATGGCCGAGTATCAGGCAATGGAAGTATTCCTCAAACTTTACTAGTGAACTCGGGCTTCGCATTTGCGGAGCCCATAAATAATTCAGACAATGAGACTTATAATTAGAGATGACAGCAAGGCCGGCTCACTCTGGGCCGCGCATCACATAGCTAGGAAAATCAATGAGAAGGCCGCAGTCAGCGACAAGCCTTTCATTCTCGGACTCTGCACCGGTTCAACCCCTATTGAGACCTACGCCGAGCTGATTCGTATGGTCAAGGCAGGAGAGGTGTCTTTCAAGAATGTGATTTCATTCAATATGGATGAGTATGTAGGTCTTCCTGAATCACATCCGGAGAGCTACCATTCATTTATGCATAAGTATCTCTTCGACCACATTGACGAGCCTGCAGAGAACATTCACATCCTCAATGGAAATGCTCCTGACCTCAAGGCCGAGTGCGAGAATTACGAGAAGGCCATCGAGGAGGCCGGCGGATTCGACCTTTTCCTCGGCGGAATCGGCGAGGACGGACATATCGCTTTCAATGAGCCGTTCTCCTCACTCCAGTCCAGGACCAGGGTTGTGACCCTGACATACGATACCCGTGTGGTAAACTCCCGCTTCTTTGACAATGATGTCAACCAGGTGCCGAAACAGGCCCTCAGTGTGGGCGTTGCCACTGTTCTCGGAGCCAAGGAAGTTGTAATCCTTGCGTTCGGAAGCAAGAAGGCACGTGCCATCAAGGATGCTGTTGAAGGCCCTTATTCACATTATTGCACCGTATCCGGACTCCAGGCCCATCCTGACGGAACAATTGTCTGCGACGAGCTTTCTGTGGGCGAGCTCAAGGTCAATTCCTACCGTTATTTCAAGGCTGTCGAGGAGGCAGAGGGGGAATAGCCTTTTTCAGATTCCCGAATTATTTTCTGCATTGAAAAAAAAGCACTATATTTGCAGACGTAACAATTACGCCTTTTAAAAATATGGAACCTCCCAGTTCTGTAAATAGTGATCAGACAATGTCAGCAGGCAAACCTGCGGACGATCCATTGTCGAATTTCATCTGCAGCGACACATATCTTATAGTGACCTGCCATCCTGATAACTGTCAGGATGGTGGTTATGTTGTGTGCGGTTATTCCCCGCGCACAGGTGTGACGTATATGGGCAGGGGCGGGGACATAGATTCATAAGGTATTGACTATTATGGCACTGTATCTAAAGAAAACACTTGAAAACGAAGCTGAAATTGCTGTCTGGAAAATAGAGGAGACCGAGGAGGAGCTGAAGTCTCTGTGCTCGGTTCCCAATGATGAAATGGAGGAGATATCCTGGATCAAGAGCGAGTCTCTACGCAAGCAGAGACTTGCGGTGCGCGCCCTTCTGGACGAGATGTTCGATGAGAAGGTATATCTCAGCCACCACGACAACGGCAAGCCTTTCCTCGAGAATATGGTGACCAATATCAGCATCACCCATACAGACAGGTATGTGGCCATCATTCTCCACGACTCGGAGGATGTCGGTATCGACATTGAGTCCCTCGACAGGGATTTCTCTGCAGTGGAGCTGAAGGCATTGTCAGAGGACGAAATCGAGGACCTCGATGACGACAAGAGGAATGAGCAGCTGGCCATCTACTGGTGCGCCAAGGAGGCCGTTTTCAAGAGAGTCTCCCTATACAATGTGGACTTCGCCGAGCAGATTGAGGTTGAGCGTTTCCATCCGAGGGGGGAGGGTGAGCTTGAGGCGACCTTTGTATCCAAGGACGGATATGAGGAAGAGTTTGACCTTGAATATATTACATTCGACAGGCACGTTCTCGTGTGGGTTGTCGGAGAGTCTGAATAAAGTTCAATTGAGACACGAGATTATTGTAAAGGACCCGGCGCATCTGGCCGGGGCTGCCCGGACCTTCCTGGATGAGATCGGGGACAGGAGAATCATAGCGTTCTTTGCTCCGATGGGGGCTGGGAAGACCACCTTCACTTCCGCAATTTGCGGAGTGCTCGGTGTCAATGAGGATGCTGTCAGCTCACCTACATTTTCCATTGTCAATGAATACAGGACGGCGGCGGGTGAGTCGCTGTTCCACTTTGACTTCTACCGCATCAACAATGTCTCAGAGGCTCTGGACATCGGTTTTTACGACTACGTGGACAGTGGATGCCTCTGCCTGATTGAGTGGCCTGAGAACATTGAGGAACTACTTCCGGAGGAGACCCTGCGGGTAAGCATAAGTGTCAATCCGGACGAATCCAGAACATTGTCCTGGGAGGACTAAAAATAATACCCCACCGAGGTAACATATCCATTGACCTTAAGGACTTCAGCCCGTGAACCCCGCACAATTATCGGGAAGCCGGCTGAATCTCTTGGTGATAGTCCCGCCGTGATGCTTTTACCATTGAATTTCATGCTGGACGGGCTCAGCAACGAGTAGTTACCGTCTTCCAGGGCTACCTCGCGTCTTTCGCCTTCTATACTGTAAATCAATGAGATACGGTCTTCTGTGACAACCGGGCAGGCGTAATCCTTTCCGTGAATCCAGAAATCGGACACACTCTCACCGCTCTTGAACAAAACCTTGAATCCATCCCTTCTGACAAGGGCGGAGCGCAGGCTTTTCCATCCGTCCTGAGTAAATGTGACATTGAGGAAAATATTCTCATCCCCATACCAGCAGAGTCGGCAGCTCCCAATTTTAATATTGCTGATTGACAATGGAAGGGCCTTGAGAGACCCGTCCACAATCAGCGCAGGAGACTTTGATGCCGTGACATTCTCTACCGCTGCTGCAATCTTCCCGTTAATCTGCCTGATATCGTACACGGATTTGACATTGTCTGGAAATGAAAGTTTCTCGGGAACACCGTCTCTGACAATGTAGCAGGAAGTCACGGCAGTCCCTTGCGTGACCGAAGTGCTGCGGAAGCAGAATATGATGCTTCCATTGTCCTCATACAATGCCCCGGTCCTGCCGGATGGACTGTCAGCGCTGCCTATGACCTGACCTGAGGCTGAAGAATAAAGCAGCATGCCGTTCTTCCTGAATGATAATCCGTTACCACTCCTGTTCTGGCCTAGTGTATAGATGCTTCCGTCCTTAATGAGGAAACCGCAAATCATTTCCCTGCCCTCGTAACTGAAGAGCAGGTTCCCGTTTTCATAGACCGAGGTCTCATAAGCTGACGAATAATCGGTATAGAGCTTCCCTCCGATGCATCTGTGCATATCAGCGGCCTGACAGGCAGGATAACCCGCTCCGGAAGGCACTGAGACAATCCGGGCGCCATTGCAGTAAAGGGAAATCAGGCATCCTCCAGCCTCCCCTGAACTGTCTCTCTGCCAGCAATAGCCTTCCGGGAATTCCACGACGGTGACCATCAGCGAACTGTCCTTTGGGGAGGGCTGTACTGTTCCCTTGCCCTCTCCGGCAGGAGGGTCTGTTTCCAATCGTGGTCTGGAAAGGATGCCGCCATCATCAAGCCAGGCGCAGGAGCGGAGCGAGAGCAGAATGAGAATCGTTCCGCAGAATAATGAATGCTTCTTCATCGTCAAGTTTTTTGGCGAAGTAAGCAATAAATGACAAAGCCCCGAAATATTTTACCAATATCCGGGACTTTATACCACAAATGTATGATTTTAAAAGGTTAGAATTTTTCCACTATGTTTCATGTGGAGTATATTGTTGATATTCATCGATTTAGCGAAAGCGATAGTTTTTGTGGCTTTAAGAGAGGTGGCAAGTGTTATGTAAATTTTAAATATCGAATCGGAAGCCCAGCTCGAAATTCATCATAAATGGCTGCTGAGTTCTGATGCTCACAGGCTGTCCGTTGTCGAAATAGTATCTGAAACCGGGGTCAAGATACAGCCCGAGGTGGTTTGCCAGCATGAACTCCACTCCGATTCCGGCTCCTACGGAGTATTGCACTCCCTTCACCTTCTCTTTCATAATAATGTCATTCTGGGAGTTCTTTACCCTGTAACTATTTGATACAGGGAACTCTACCGCTCCGCCTCCGTATGAGTAGAACTTCACCCTGCGCGAGTTGAGGATATCGTAATAGAAGTTGACAGGGATTCCGATATAATGTATGTTGTGTCTGATATCCGTGCTGATTCTGTCGAGGAGGAGTCCATTCTCAATCCGGGTAAATACTCCTGCGAATGTCCTGCTGAGCATAGTGTAGTTGACACCAGCGCCTACCGACCATCTCCCTGCGAACTGGTATCTGGCTCCGATTCCCACGGAAATAGGGATGGCGTACTGTGAGTCCCTGTCAGTCTGTTCTATCCAGGTGCGGTCCCTGATTCCGGCAGCCGGTGCCCTCAGTCCGCTGAACCTGCCCAGTGACTTTGCGTTGCCGTTGCTGGAAAGGTCACCGCCCAGGACAATGGCCGCCTTGCCGGCCTTACGTCTTTCCTTCGGCTCATTCCAGTCAATGTAACCGCTTTCATCTTCTGATCCGTCTTCAGGGGCTATGACAGTCCCGTCATCATCACCACTTCCGTTTTCCGTAACGGTTTCACTACCTTCAACTATCTCATCATCAATGATTTCCTCAGCTCCGGAATTCTCTCCCGCCATTTCATCCCGGCTCTCGATTTCCTGAGGAACGACCACCTTGGCAATCACTTGTTTCTGAACCGGAATCATCTCTTCCGGAACATTGTCCTGATTGATGTCCAGAACCTCGGCCAAGGCCTCGACGCTTCTATCATCATCTACTTCAATGTCTTCAGCCACAAGCATTTCCTTATTGTCATCAGGCCAGAGTACCACGGCCAGAAGAACCGCGGCGGCGATAGCCGAGATTGCAGATACACGGCGAAGCCACAGAGGCAGGGCACGTCTGCGTCCCTCCGCTGCGTAAATTGCGTCCAACTTCGCGAAGACATTGTCGGACAACTGTGGGGGAACCTCCTCCTCAGCGTTTTCCAGCATTGCCCTGAAGCGTTCGTCGAATTCTTTATAATTATCTGTCATTACGTTCTGTTCTTTATCATTTCCTGCAGCATCTGTCGGGCCCTGTTGAGCTGGGAGCGTGAAGTCGCGGATGTGATTCCGAGAGCTTCGGCGATTTCCTTGTGCGAATAACCTTCGACTACGAACATGTTGAAAACAGTCCTGTAGCCGACAGGCAGGGACATTACCAGACGCATCATTTCCTTATATCCCATTTCCTGGATCGGAGTGGGCCGGTTGTCGCCAAGACCCCATGCCGTCTCTATGGAATCGCTCATTTTCAGAGTGTCATTCTTCCGCAGGGACATAAGTGCAGTATTGACGAAGATCTTTCTGGCCCATCCCTCGAATGACCCCCTCTCGTCATAGTCTTCAATTTTTGAAAACAATGTGACAAAACCGTCCTGCAGAATGTCCTGAGCCTCATCTCTGCTTCCCATGTAGCGTATGCAGACGGCGAACATTCTGGATGCCAAGGCATTGTACAGACTCCTCTGTGCCGCCCTGTCACCCTTCCTGCAGCCTTCGATGAGCTCTGTGTAATCAGGCTTCTCCATTCCTTCGGGGCATTCGGTGTAATAGTCCGGTAAATAAGATGCAAGTTGATGCGAAAATGTTGCATAGGGAAAAATTCCAATAAACCCCTGTGCTTCAATCATCCTCAAAAATAGTTATTTTCCGGGAGAATACGCAATGGATTGGCGGCATATCTTTTGAGGCTTGAGAGATAATTCATATATTTGTCGTTCGGCATCCTCCGAAGGAGCCATAACATTGGAATATATCAATGAAAAAGATATTGACAGCGGCGGCAGTGGCCGTCATCTCCCTAATTCTTCAGGCTACCTGCCCCGCATTTGCGCAGAATGGCAGGAATTTTTCTGACAATCAATTGGTTGACGCGGTCTCGCTCTACAATGAAGGCCATCTGCAGGAGGCCGAGACACTGCTTAGCAGCATCTGTGCGGCTTCACCGGAGAATGACGCTGCCTGGTATTACCGCGGATTGACCAGAATCAAGCTTCAGAATGCCGCCGGAGCCGAGTCGGACCTCAAGAAGGCCGTGTCTCTCGACAAGGGAAATTTCTGGTACCGCTATATGCTGGCCGGACTTTACGGAATGACCGGGAGAACGGAACTTACCATTGACATGTACAAGGAACTGATGAAGGATTTCCCGAAGAAGACGGATCTCTATTACAGCCTTGCACAGATTTACATCGGCCAGAATGACCTGACTGAGGCCCTGAAGACCATTGAGAATATTGAGACCCAGTTCGGCAGCAATGACGGTACGGTGATGACCAGATTCAACATTCTTCGCCGTCAGGACAAGGGCGAGGAGGCATTCCGGGTACTGGATGAATACAGCAAGGAATATTCTTCACCTCAGGTACTTACGGTCCTCGGCGACTATGCTATGGGAATGTACGATGACTCCACGGCATTGGCACGTTATGATGCCGCCCTGGATATCGACAGGGATTATGCGCCGGCCATTCTGGGCAAGGCTGAGACCTACAGGATGACGAGGAAGTACAATGACTATTTCGCGACTCTCGATGTGCTCACGGCCAATCCACAGGTACCTGCCGCGGCCAAGGCCGACTATCTCCAGGCCGTGTTCAGGCAGGCTGACAGGCAGTTTATCAACACTTTCAAACCTCAGTTTGACACGACGGTCAGCATTGCCGAAAGGGTGCATCCAAATGATACTTCAATCCTTGAGACGGCCGGGTTGTATTATTTCTCGACAGGCAGGAGGGAGAAGGCGGCGGATGCCTTCAGGACAATGAAGGAACTCAGTCCTGAAAATCCTGTGGCTGCGGCTGAGTATATCAGAATCCTGCTTTTCAACGGGGAATGGGAGAATGCCGTGACGGAGAGCGAGGAGGCGTTCCGGAAATTCGACAATGAACCGGGTTTCCTGGATTTCGCGAATACGGCAGAATACCAGCTCAGGAATTACGACAAGATAATTGACAACTGCTCCAGGATGCTGCTTGCGAGTCCCGGGGACAGTGCCGTATTCGTGTCAAGCTGGAGTACAATCGGGGATATGAAGCACAAGCTCGGTGACGACAAGAGTGCGTTCAAGGCCTATGACACCCTGCTGAAACGATATCCTGACTATTCCCCTGCGCTCAACAACTACGCCTGGTTCCTTGCCGAAAGCGGGAAGAAACTCAATAAGGCTCTGGCGATGAGCAGGAAGACGATAGATGCCGAGCCTGACAATGTCACCTATCTCGATACTTATGGCTGGATACTGTATCTGCTGGGCCGCCCGGCTGATGCAAAGCCATATTTCAAGCATGCAATGATGTACGGGGGTAAGGAAAGCGCAACGATTCTCAGGCATTATGCCACTGTGCTTGAGGCACTTGGGGAGAATGATCTGGCTGCGGTTTACAGGAAGCAGGCGGAGGCCAAAGGGGAGGAAGAAGAATGAGAAAGGCCGTTCTCATATTGATGGCAATGCTCTTGCTGCCGCTTCATTCCTTTGCACAGGATACGAGGGTGCAGGAGAGCAGGAAGGCTGCCCTCGAGCGTGAGATTGCATTGATAGACAAGCAGTTGAAGGAAAATTCCAAGAAGAGTTACAATGCTCTGAACTCCCTGACTCTGGTTCGCAAAAAGGTCGCCGACAGGAAGGAGCTTCTGGCTGAGAGCGACAGGGAATTGACCCGGATCAATGCCGCGGTCAAGTCCAAGAAGGTCGAGATTGACAGGATTCAAAACCGTCTGGATACACTTTCCGCCTATTATTCCAAATTGATTTCCAGCGCATACCGCAACCGCGACTCTCGCGTATGGTATATGTACATCCTTGCCAGCGACAATGTCGGACAGGCCTTCAGGCGCATTGGCTATATGAGGAACCTCTCCTCCAATCTGAACAGACAGGGGGACAAAATCAAAGCTGCCCGCGAAGAGCTTCAGAAAGAGACTGATTCCCTGATGGTTATGAAATTCCAGGCTCAGTCGGTAAGGAACAGGAGGGCTGCCGATCTGGCATCTCTCCAGTCCGAGGAAAAGGAGGCTGCAGCCCTTGTATCCAATCTGCAGCGGAACAAGACCCGCTACCAGCAGCAGCTGGCAGCCAAGAAGAAGCAGGTGGATGCCCTGAACCGGGAAATCGAGAGAATAATTGCCTCTGCCGTGAATGGCGGGAAGAGCGGCTCCAAGACATCGAAGCCTGTGGATCTCAAGCTGGATGCGGAGTTTGCCAAGAATATGGGCAAGCTGCCTTGGCCGGCCACAGGACCTGTCGTGGACCATTTCGGACAGCATTATCATCCGGTATTCACCAAGGTCAAGCTTCCTTTCAACAACGGCATCAACATAGCCCTTGCCAAGGATACCGAAATCAAGTCCGTGTTCAATGGCATAGTGAAGCAAATCGTGGTGATGCCGGGTTACGGAAAATGCGTCCTGGTGCAGCACGGCAATTATTTCTCATTCTACTGTCGCCTGGGCAATGTTTCCGTGAAGGCAGGGGATAAGGTTTCCACCGGTGATGTCATCGGCAGGATTGACACCATCGACGATATGACACAGCTTCATTTCCAGATCTGGCAGGGGACCAAGCCTCAGAATCCGGAGTTGTGGCTCCGCTAAGGTTCAATGTCAAGCCGCATTGCTCCCTGAGGATCCCCATTATATCCCCCTGAAACGGTCGAGGAACCTGAATCCGGCTGCCTCGAGGAGATGTTCCGGGGTGATGTCCCTGGCATTGGAAAATCCCAGGTTCACGGCTTCCAGGTCTGCGATTGTCCTGGCGATTTTCAGAATACGGCCGTAGGCGCGGGCTGAAAGTCCCATTGCCTCAGTCATTCTTTCCATTATATCACGGCATTCAGATGAGAGCGGGCAGAAGCGCTCCATCATTGAGTTGGTCATTTCAGCATTGACAAAGACTTCTGTCCCTGAGAATCTTTCTGTCTGGATGTCCCGTGCTGCCATGACTCTTGCTGCCACGTCGGCAGAGGACTCTTCACGAACCCGGTTTACCAGTTTCTCCGGGCTGACCATCTCCATATACAGCTGAATATCAATCCTGTCCATTATCGGACCGGAGAGCCTGCTCATGTAGGATTGTCTCTGGGATGGCGTGCAGGAACATCTGTCACCGGCTCCGTAATAGCCGCAGGGACAGGGATTGGCTGCTGCAACGAGGGTGAATGAGGCAGGGAATTCCACTTTGGAACGCAGCCTGGAAATGGTGACCTTCCTGTCCTCAAGAGGGCCTCTGAGGGCTTCAGTGACACTTTTCGGCATCTGGGCGAACTCGTCCAGGAAGAGAATCCCGTTGTGGGCGAGGGAGACCTCCCCGGGCTGGATGTTGTCCCCGTTCCCTCCGCCAATTATGGCTGCGAGAGATGCGCTGTAATGCGGGGCCCTGAACGGCCGCCTCTTCACCAGTCCGCAGGTTCCCATGCCCGACACGGAGTATATCTTGCTGGTAACGATGGCCTCTTCCCTGCGCAGGGGAGGCATTATCCCCACCATTGCCTTGGCCAATGATGTCTTTCCGCAGCCCGGCGATCCCACCATGATTACATTGTGTCCGCCGGCTGCCGCGATTTCAAGTCCCCTCTTCGCGGATTTCTGACCGACAATTTCCGAGAAGTCCATATATTCGTCGGAGGGGCCGTTCAATATGGAAGCCGGGTGGAAGCCTTTCTCCAGCATCAGCCCGGAAGTATCCTCCCTTTCTTCCAGAATCCGAAGCACATCTCTCAGATCAGATGCTGCATAGAGGATGCCTGAGGACAGTTCGGCAGCCTCGTATGCTGATTCGGCCGGGAGAATGCATCCCTCGAATCCTGCGAGTGAGGCATATTCCGCTATCGGAATCGCCCCGGGCACTGGACGCAGCGAGCCGTCGAGACCCAACTCTCCCATTATCAGATACTTGCTTATATCCGGAATGTCGCATTGACCTGATGCGGCAAGGATTCCCACGGCGATTGGCAGGTCGTATCCGCTGCCATTTTTACGGACGTCTGCCGGGGCGAGATTGATTACGATTTTCTTGCCGGGGACCTTGTATCCGAGGCCGTGAAGGGCCGTCATTATTCTGAGCAGGCTTTCTTTTACGGCAATGTCGGCCAGTCCCACAAGATGGATTCCGATACCGTTGCTTATGTCCACCTCCACTGTCACTGGCACCGCCTGGATGCCGGAGCATTTCGCACAATTTATGTTGATTAGCATAATTTTGAGATTTTTCATAAATTTATGCTCGGATTCCTTCCGGAAAAATTAAAATTTGTGGTGGAAAATTTAAAATTCTTCCAAATGTGGCGTAATCTCCGGATATGGGGAGAAATTGCCGGTCAGGAAGAGAACAATGGAGAATATGACAGCTAATATTTTCAATTCGATAGGGAAGTACTGCATTTTTCTGCGGCAGGTATTCAGAAAGCCGGACAGCAGGAAGATGATCCGCAGGCAGGTGATAGTGGAGATTGACAGGCTGATTCTGTCTTCCATTGTCATTGTCGGTGTCATTTCGCTGTTTATGGGTGGTGTACTGGTGATTCAGACGGCCTCCAACATGTCCAACCCTATCCTGGACAAGATGCTGATAGGCTATATGGTCCGCGAAAGTATGATATTGGAGTTCAGCTCAACCATGGTCGCCCTGATTCTGGCGGGAAAGATGGGCTCCAGCATTGCCTCTGAAATCGGCAGCATGAGGATTACCCAGCAGCTGGATGCCATCGAGATGATGGGTATCAACAGCGCCTCCTTCGTGGCAAGGCCGAAAATCATTGCAGCGACACTGGTCAGCCCGCTGCTCTGTCTTATGAGCTTCGCTCTGGGTCTTATTGGCGGCGGACTTGTGACCTGGCTGACGGAGATTATCCCCTTCGTCAAGTATATGGATGGCTTAAGATTCTGTTTTACAGGATTTTATGTGGTTTACAGCTGCATCAAGACATCTGTTTTCTGCTTTATAATCTCGTCTGTAGCTGCCTATCACGGCTTCAACGCGAAGGACGGATCCCTCGGTGTCGGCAAGTCCAGCACCAAGGCCATTGTCGCTGCCAGCATCCTCATATTGATGTCGGACCTCATTATGACCCAGCTGATGCTGTACTGATATGAGAAAGCTGAGCGATGAAGATAAAAGAATGCTTGACAGCATTGAGAATGCAAAGAAGGATGGACTGTCATTCGCATTGTACGAATCCTCCATCTTCCTGCTGTTGTTTTGCTCTTTTGTCCCTTTGCCGAAATTTCTGTATGTTGCCTTGTTTGCTGCAGGCATAGTATTGGCGGTGGGGGCGTTTGTAAGGCAGACTGTGGTATCGATGGACAAGGTCCGGCCTGTCCTTGCCCGGCCGATATTCAGGTGGCTGGTGACGATTCAGGGACTGATTGTTTTGACAATCTTCTTGTTGAAGATGCATTCGCTGGCGGGTATCGTCACAATAACTGTACTGGTGATTGTGATGGTCTCCGTACTATTGGCACCGGTTGTGAGGCGTAGGGACTGACCAAAACGCCTGTCATCTCGAGTGTAGTCGAGAGATCTCTCCATGCGCTTCGCTTGGTCAAGATGACAATAGCAGCAGGTTGCTCAATCGAGATGATAGGGGTAATATGTCATAAATGATTGACTTCAAGAAAAATAGAATATGATAAGAGTGAAGGATGTCAGGAAGAGTTTCGGGGAGAAAACGGTCCTGAAAGATATAAATATGGATTTCGAGCCGGGGAAATGCAATATGCTCATCGGGGCGAGCGGTTCCGGCAAGACGGTATTGATGAACATCATTTCCGGCCTGGTCGAGCCTGATTCCGGCGAGGTATGGTACGGTGACAGGGAGATGACAGGAATGACCCGGGAGGAGAAGAAGATGCTTCACCAGAAGATCGGAATGCTTTTCCAGGGCAGCGCCCTTTTCGATTTCCGCACCGTCCTGGGCAACGTTATGTTCCCGATGGACTTCCTTACCGACTGGAGCAAGGCCGAGAAGGAGGAGCGCGCCAGATATCTTCTGGACAAGGTCAATGTCAAGGACAGCGAGGACAAATATCCTGACGAACTCTCCGGCGGAATGCAAAAAAGGGTCGGAATCGCAAGAGCCATAGCCCTGAATCCGACCTTTCTGTTCTGTGATGAGCCCAATTCCGGACTTGATCCGGAAACGGCCATTGTAATCGACCATCTTATCAGTTCGCTTACCAAGGAGCTGGGCATTACCACGATAATGAATACCCACGACCTGAACTCGATTATGGAAATAGGGGACAATATCGGCTTCCTCTACAGGGGGGAAATCATCTGGCAGGGCGACCGCCATTCAATCCTCTCAGCCGAATGTCCTCAGCTCCGCGAGTTCCTGTGTTCCAACACCCTGGCCAGGAACATCATCGAGAAACGCTGAGCAATCTATACTTCCACGCAGGAGGAGAACTCCCTGAGGAAGCGCATGTCATTCTCGAAATAGTGACGCAGGTCATTGACCTGCCACTTCAGCATTGCAATACGCTCAATACCCATTCCGAATGCGAATCCGGAGTATTTCTTGCTGTCAATGCCGGAGGCTTCAAGCACATTCGGATCCACCATTCCGCATCCGAGAATCTCCAGCCAGCCGGTTCCCTTGCAGATGTTGCAACCCTTGCCGTGGCAGATGTTGCAGCTGACGTCCACCTCGGCGGACGGCTCGGTGAACGGGAAGTATGATGGTCTCATACGGATCTGTGTATCAGGTCCGAACATCTCGCGTGCGAAGAGCAGGATAGCCTGTTTCAAATCGGCGAAGGTGACATTCTCGTCAATGTAGAGACCCTCCACCTGATGGAAAATGCAGTGTGCGCGGGCTGAGATGGCCTCGTTCCTGAATACTCGTCCTGGGCAGATTACACGAATCGGTAACTGCATCTTCTCCATTGCCCTGACCTGTACGCTGGAAGTATGGGTGCGGAGCAGGAGAGGGTTAGGATGGCCTGCAGAGACGAAGAATGTGTCCTGCATATCCCTGGCAGGATGGTTCGGAGGGAAGTTCAGCGCCTCGAAAACGTGGTAGTCGTCCTCGATCTCCGGACCCTCGGCAACGTCGTAGCCGAACTTGCGGAAAATGCTGACAATCTGCTGTCTGGCGATTGATACAGGATGCCTTGAGCCAAGGTCCCTGATGTCTCCCGGCAAGGTCGCATCGAATGAATCGTCCGCTGTCTGGCCGGCCGCCTGGGCATTGGCCTTGAGCTCCTCGATCTTGGCCGTGGCCTCCTTCTTCAGGACATTCAATTTCTGACCGAATTCCCTCTTGAGCTCCGGCGCAATGGTACGGAACTCATCGAAAAGCTTGGTTATCTCGCCTTTCTTGCCAAGAAGACGCACCCTTGCGTCCTCGATATCCTTCTCCGTCTTGCAGGTGAGATTCTTCACCTCAGCAAGCAACTGTTCAATCTGCTCTTTCATTGTCAAAAATCATTTGAAGAATGCAAATGTAATGATTTTTCAGCAATCATTCATCATTTGCCCGCAGGCTTTTTCTTCCCTGCTGCTGCGTCGTGGCCCATTTCGGTCGCTTTCTCCACCTTTGCCTTGCGTTTCTCTCTGGCTTTCTGGCTCTTGGCGGCCCCGCTCTTGAGGTAGGCGGCCCATTGCTCGTCGGTGAAAATCCGACGATAGGTATTGTCAATCTGCTGCATCCACTTGTCGCGGGTGGCATTGTACATATCGTAGTTCTCCACCCTTGATTTCTGGAGTTTCATCACTTCCTCCTTCCAGGCGGCATAGTCGTGCTGGAGGGTCGAATCCACGTAGAAAACCTGCCCCGGGTCAAGATTCAGAAGATCGGCGAGGCGGTCAGCCTCCTTGGCCGCCATCTCTTCCGGTGTAGGCTCTTTCTGCTGCTCCTGGGCGTAGGAGAATGCCGGTATGAGCAATAAAATTGACAATACTGCCGAAAAGGTCAGTCTCTTAGCGAAAAAATTCATAGATTTGTAATCGTTTTGAGCAAATTTAACAAATAATAATTTAACTGCAACATGAAATATGGAACAATCCTGGCCGCCGCAATGGCCGCCTCGCTTCTTTTCGCCGCAGGTAACAGGTCCGAGGCCTGCACCAATGTCATCGTGACGCGTGGGGCAAGCGCCGACGGCTCCTGCCTCGTTTCGTATGCCGCTGATTCACATTGGCTTTACGGAGAATTGTACTTCAAGCCTCAGGCTGACTGGGCGGACGGGAGCAAGCTCAAGGTATATGACTGGGATTCCGGCAAGTATCTCGGTGAGATTGAGCAGGCTCCGCATACCTACAAGACTGTGGGCAATATGAACGAGCATCAGCTCATCATTGCCGAGACCACATTCGGAGGAAGGCATGGACTGAACAATCCGGACGCCATTATGGACTACGGTTCGCTTATCTACATCACCCTCCAGCGGGCCAGGACCGCAAGGGAGGCCATCAGGCTGATGGACGAACTTACCCAGGAATACGGCTATTTCTCTGAGGGAGAGTCATTCTCCATTGCAGACAAGGAGGAGGCCTGGATAATGGAAATGGTGGGAAAGGGCGCCGAGAAAGGCTCCGTATGGGTGGCCCGCCGCATTCCGGATGGATATGTCAGCGGCCATGCCAACCAGTCCCGCATCACGACGTTCCCTCTTGACGATCCTGACAACTGTCTCTATTCCAAGGATGTAATCAGCTTTGCAAGGAAGATGGGCTGGTTCGACGGCAAGGATGAGGAATTCAGTTTCAGGGATGCTTACTGTCCTCTCGATTTTGGCGGACTCAGGGGCTGCGAGGCCAGGGTCTGGAGCGCTTTCAACATTCTCGGCAAGGGCAAGTTCGTATATGAGGATGGCGGCAGCCTCGTGGAGAAAGACTCCTATGACTATGTGGACTATGCAATGGGCCACAATCCGGCCAACAATATGCCTCTCTGGATAAAGCCTGCAGCCAAGGTCAGTGTCAAGGATGTAGCCGATGTGATGAGAGACCATTACGAGGGTACTCCGATGGATATGACACAGGATATCGGTGCCGGCGGAAACGCCCTTCCTTACAGATGGCGACCTATGGGATTCACCCACGACGGCAAGGAATACACCAATGAGAGGGCCATCGCTACCCAGCAGACAGCTTTCTGGTTCGTGGGCCAGTCTCGCGGGAACTATCCTGACGTGCTTGGAGGAATCATCTGGTTCGGTACCGACGATGCTGCAACTTCCTATGTGACACCGATTTACACCAATTCGGAGATTGTTCCGGAATGTTTCCGCGTGGGCAATGGCGATATGCTCACCTACTCTTCGACGTCTTCATTCTGGCTCAACAACAGGGTGGCAAATGCCTGCTACAAGATGTACAATTACATGGCTCCTTTCGTAAGGGAGCATATTGACAGATTCGAGAACAGCCAGATTTCCGAGGGCGTTCCTCAGACCGATGCGAAGGCATTGGAACTCTACAATGATATCGCCGAGAAGGAGATGAAGAAGCAGTCAAAGAAGAATCCGGACTATGACCCGATGACTGATACCGGTGACGCCTTCCTCCAGGTGAAGCAATATCTCACCTCATACTCTGTCAGCACGGCGGATGCCATTTTCAGTGCGTGGAAGAAGATGGAGGAGACCCTGCTCGTCAAGTTCATCGACGGCAATGTCAAAGCTCAGAACGAAGATGGCACATTTGTACACAGCCCTGAGTCAGAGCACATTCCGGACGGGTTGACCCAGCCTGGCTACACCGATTACTGGAAAGAGGCTGTGGCTCATTTCCACGGTGAGACCGTGAGAACTGTCCCTGTTGAAAACAAATAATGATGAACTGGCTGTCCGAAATATTTTCTGAACACAGTTTCATTCAGGCAATACTGGTCCTGTCGCTCATCTGCGCGGCAGGACTTGCCTGTAATAAGCTGAAATTCAAGGGCGTATCCCTCGGGGTTACTTTCGTGTTCTTCGCCGGCATCCTGGCAGGCCATCTCGGCCTCAGCATTGATCCGCAGATGCTTCTGCTCGCCCAGAATTTCGGCCTCATTCTCTTTGTCTATTCGCTTGGACTTCAGGTGGGTCCGAGTTTCTTCCCTTCTCTGAAGAAGGGAGGGATGAAGCTGAACCTTCTGGCTTTTGCAGTAATTGCGGCGGGCCTGTTGACGATGTTCGCCTTCGTCTGGCTCGGAAATATGCCACTTCACCTGTCAATGGGTCTGTTCTCGGGTGCCGTCACCAACACTCCTATGCTCGGCGCCGCCCAGCAGTCTCTCCTTCAGGCTGACCCTTCCGCATTGGCCGAATCCAACGGAATGGCTGTGGCCTGCGCTGTGGGCTATCCATTCGGTGTCATTGGCGTAATACTCTGTGTGATAATACTTAAAGTGTTATTCGGACACCGCGGGAACAATGCTGTTCAGCACGATAGCCAGACTTTTGTGACAGAGTTCAGGGTCAGCAACCCTTCCATTTTCGGCAAGACCATCAAGGAAATAATGAATGCCGTTCCGCTGCGCCTGGTCGTGTCCAGGGTCTGGAAATTCAGCCGCGGGGCGGACGAGAATGACGGACGGCAGGGCAAGGTCATCATTCCGGACGGGGATACGTTGCTCGAGGAGGGTGAGCACGTGCTGGTCCTCTCCAAGGAGAAGGATGTGGATGCCGTGGAGATGATTTTCGGCCAGAAGGTGAACAAGGACTGGAACAGCCGGAACATTGACTGGAACTCCATTGACGGGGTTCTGGTGTCCCGCCACGTGCTGGTGACAAGGCCTGACAGGAACGGGGTAAAGCTCGGAGACCTCCATCTCAGGAATCTCTACGGAGTCAATATCACAAGGGTCAACAGGGCCGGTATCGACATTCTTCCGTCATCCGGACTGCATCTTCAGCTGGGTGACAAACTCACTGTCGTAGGCCGAGAAAACGCTATTGAAAGAATGGCGGAAGTGCTTGGGAATCAGGAGAAGGAGCTTCGTACTCCAAACCTTTTCTCGCTGTTCATCGGCATTGTCCTGGGCCTTCTTCTCGGAAGTATCCCGATCATGATTCCGGGCATGAGCTCACCAATAAAGCTGGGCATCGCCGGAGGTCCAATCATAGTGGGCATCCTTATGGGTGCATTCGGTCCGCGGATTCATCTGACGACCTATACTACACATAGTGCCAGTCTGATGCTCAGGCAGTTAGGCATCACGGTCTATCTGGCAGGCCTGGGATTGAGCGCCGGTCCGGATTTCTTCAGCATGGTTTTCCGTCCCGAGGGGCTGCTCTGGATAGGAGCGAGCCTGGTGATGGCGATACTTCCTGTCCTGCTGGTAGGCTACATAGCCTCCCGCTTCCTCGGCACGGACTATTCCTCCAATGTGGGCATGCTCTGCGGCTCAATGGCCAATCCGATTGCCCTTGAGTATGCCCTGAGCACCGTTGACGACGACAAGCCGTCCGTAGCCTACGCCACGGTCTATCCGGTCTGCATGTTCCTCCGGGTCATCTCCGCGCAGATTATCATGCTGCTGTAGGATTCAGGAACTTCTACACCTCTTCCATCCTGTACAGCATCATCGCTGCTTCAATGTGAACCTCACAACAACCCTAAACGCCCTCCAGCGCCTGGCTGAGATCGGCGATGATGTCCTCGACATTCTCAATGCCGACGGAAAGACGCATCAGGTCAGGGGCCACGCCGGCCTCCTTGAGCTGCTGGTCTGAAAGCTGGCGGTGGGTGTGGCTGGCAGGGTGGAGAATGCAGGTGCGGGCATCGGCAACGTGGGTCACTATGGCCACGAACTTCAGGCTGTCCATAAACTTCACCGCATCCTCGCGGCTGCCCTTCAGGCCGAATGCAAGTACGCCGCAGGAACCGTTCGGAAGATATTTCCGGGCGAGGTCATGGTATGGGTCGTCCTCCAGGCCGCAATAATGAACCCAGGCTACCTTGTCATTGGCTTTCAGCCACTTTGCGACCGTCATGGCATTCTCGCAATGGCGAGGCATCCTCAGGTGCAGGGTCTCAAGGCCGAGATTGAGGAGGAAGCAGTTCATCGGGCCTGGTATTGAACCGAGGTCTCTCATCAGCTGGGTTGTTATCTTCGTGATGTAGGCCTTTCTCCCGAATGACTCGGTATAGGTGATGCCGTGGTAGCTCTCGTCCGGAGTGCAGAGCCCCGGGAACTTCCCGGCATTCGCGTTCCAGTCGAAATTGCCGCTGTCAATTACGGCTCCGCCCACCTGGGTGGCGTGGCCGTCCATATACTTGGTCGTGGAATGGGTTACAATGTCGGCACCCCACTCGAATGGCCTGCAGTTGATCGGAGTGGCGAAAGTATTGTCCACAATAAGCGGCACACCGTGCCTGTGGGCTATTCCGGCGAACCTTTCAATGTCGAATACCTCGCCTCCCGGATTGGAGATGGTCTCGCCGAAGAGACATTTTGTATTCGGCCTGAAAGCCGCCTCGATTTCCTCATCGCTGCTGTTCTGGTTGATGAATGTGCAGCTGATGCCCATCTTCTCCAATGTTACCCCGAAAAGGTTGAAGGTGCCTCCGTAGATGGCGTTTGCGGCAATGATGTGGTCACCTGCGGAGCAGATGTTCATCACCGCGAAGAAATTGGCGGCCTGGCCTGAGGATGTCAGGACGCAGCCCACTCCGCCCTCAAGTTCATTAATTTTGGCGGCCACGGCATCATTGGTAGGATTGGCAAGTCTGGTATAGAAGTAGCCTTCCTTCTTCAGGTCGAAGAGGTCGGCCATTTCTTCGGTAGAGGAGTATTTGAATGTTGTGCTCTGGTAAATCGGGAGGACGCGCGGCTCACCGTTGCCCGGCTGCCATCCGCCCTGCACGCAAATCGTCTCAAGATGTTTCATTGTATTATAATTCAATTAGATACATAATATAGCCCCCGCCCATGAGCAGAGCCAGGGCGAAGGTGGAAAGAACCAGAAGAGGCAGCATCGGGTCCAGATCCCTGCCGCTTTTCTTCCAGACCCCGACTATGTGGAGGACGAAAAGAGGAAGGGTGATGAAGAATGCATAATGCCACGGGTCCTGGAACCGCAGCAGGTTATAGGCCAGAAGGCATACCCAGCCGGTTGCAATAAGTGCAGTCTGATAGATTTTCGCATTTCTCTCGCCGATCCGGAGGGGCGTCGTGATTCTCAGGCCTTCGTCCGATTTCATATCGCGTATATTGTTGACATTCAGTACTGCGACGCTGAAACAACCGATTGCTGTGGCGGGCAGGATCATGATCCAGCCCGGAATCTCCCTCGCGGCCACGAAATAGGCGCCGAGCACTGAGACAATGCCGAAGAAGGTGAAAACCGAGATATCCCCCAGTCCCCTGTATCCGTAGGGATTCCTTCCAAGTGTGTATTTGATTGCTCCTCCCATAGCGGCCGCTCCCAGCATCATCAGGCATATGGATTCCAATGAGAATAGAGTCCCGAAAGAACTCTTTATCATCATAAGGCCGCTTCCAATGCAGCAGAGAGCCACCACAATGATGAACCATTTCATATTCCTGACTGTCAGTCCGCCTTCTCCCATGGAATACTGGGGGCCAACCCGCTGCTCTCCATCCACCCCGCTGAGGGTGTCTCCGAGTTCATTGGAAATGTTCGAGAGAATCTGCAGGCAGACGGTAGTAAGCATTATCCAGAGTGCGGTCGAAAGGCTGATCCGGTAATCCGCGCATGCCAGCATGATGCCGAGGCACACGCCAGCCAGAGAAAGGGGCAATGTCCTCAGTCTCATTGACTTGATATATGCCGAAAACTTACTCATCATTGTTTCTTTTAGGAAAGAATACTTTTACTGCCACCGAAAGCCCGTGAATCAGTGCGAAGATGAAGCCCCGGCTGCGGACATCATATCGGAACTGTTCCTTCGGCGGCCGGCCTTTCGGGCTGTGGAGACTCGCAATCCTGTCACGGAGAGGGTAATTCCTGTCCCTCCATTTAGGGATACCAGGATTCCTGTTGCATTCGCAAAGGATGCCAGGGGCAACTACACGTACAATGTTGGCCGCCGCTGCTCTCACGCCATAGTCAAAATCCCCGTAGCTGTGCTGATAATGTTCATCCAGATTGCCGAGGATGCGGTAAACGTATGCCGGAATCAGCACGAAATTGCCGTTGAATGTCCAGCAGGGTACCGGAATGGTTGGGTCAGGGCTTACAATCTTGCCGTATCTTGTCCTGCCGCCATAACTCAGCCTGCCCTTGGAATCCTCCGCAGTACCTACTATTATTGCTCTGTGTTTCAGGAAGTTGGATGTCTCCATCAAGATACTGAGGGCGTTTGGTCTCAAAAGCGTGTCATCATTGATCCAGATATAGAAATCCGGGGTCTGGAGGGCAGCCGTATCCCAGGCAAGCCTCATTCCCTGGTTCCAGAAGAGACCTCCATCGCTCCGGATGACAGCGGTCTGGGGAAACGTCTCCCTCACAGCCTCGCCGGTCCCGTCACTGCTTCCGTCATCAACCATAAATATCTGGAAATCATAGGTTCCCTCGCTCTTCATCGCGTCGATCTGACGGTAGCAGATATCGAGGCATTCCAATGTCTTTTCTCTCCGGTTGAATACGGTGAGAAGTATGGCCACTTTCATTCCCATCGTCTATGAATCCAGTTTAAGGACAGCCATGAATGCGCTCTGAGGTACCTGTACCGTACCAATCTGACGCATCCTCTTCTTTCCCTCCTTCTGCTTCTCAAGGAGTTTCCTCTTTCTGGTAACGTCACCTCCGTAGCATTTCGCAGTCACGTCCTTGCGTACCTGACGCACGGTTTCGCGGGCGATGATCTTCGCTCCGATGGCCGCCTGAATTGCAATGTCGAACTGTTGGCGTGGAATCAAGTCCTTGAGCTTCAGGCAGATTTTCCTTCCGAAATCGTAGGCGTGGTCCTCGTGAATCAGGGATGAAAGGGCGTCCGCAGGGTCTCCGTTCAGGAGAATGTCGAGCTTCACAAGTTTGGCCGGGCGGTAGCCCATAACGTGGTAATCAAATGAGGCATAGCCCTTTGAGATGGACTTGAGCTTGTCATAGAAATCGAATACGATTTCAGAGAGCGGCATCTCGTAAGTGAGTTCCACCCTGTCTGCCGTGATGTAATGCTCTCCCATCAATGTGCCTCTCTTGTCAATGCAGAGCTTCATTATCGGGCCGTAGAATTCCGTGTTCGTGATAATCTGAGCGCGGATATAGGGCTCCTCTATATGGTCAATGAGGGTAGGTGCCGGAAGACCGGAAGGATTGTGCACGTCAATGCACTCGTCCTTGGTCGTGTAAACCTTGTAGGACACGTTCGGCACAGTCGTGATTACATCCATATTGAATTCCCTGAACAGCCTCTCCTGGACGATTTCGAGGTGGAGAAGGCCGAGGAAGCCGCAGCGGAATCCGAAGCCCAGGGCCAGTGAGGACTCAGGCTCATAGACGAATGATGCGTCATTGAGCTGGAACTTCTCGAGAGTCGAGCGCAATTCCTCGTATTTGTCCGCCTGGACAGGGTACATTCCGGCGAAAAGCATCGGCTTCACCTCCTCGAAGCCGGCAATGGCCTCTGCGCAAGGCCTTGCGATATGGGTGATGGTATCTCCCACCTTGACCTCCGCAGCGGTCTTGATTCCGGAAATGATGTAGCCCACATTGCCGCAGGACACTTCCTGTGTCGGGCACATCTTCATTTTCAGTACGCCGATTTCATCGGCAGTGTATTCCTGGCCGGTGTTGAAGAACTTGACCCTGTCACCAGCGTGGAGAGTGCCGTTCTTGATCTTGAAATAGGCGATGATGCCGCGGAAAGAATTGAATACGGAGTCGAAAATCAATGCCTGAAGCGGGGCTTCCGGGTCGCCCTTAGGGGCCGGAACCTTCTCCACTATGGCATCCAGGATTTCCGGAACGCCCTCTCCTGTACGTGCCGATACCTTGTAAACCTCCTCCGGCTTGCATCCGAGCAGGTCGCAGACCTCGTCTGTAACCACCTCAGGACGAGCCGAGTCCATGTCAATCTTGTTCAGCACCGGAATTATTTCCAAACCGTGCTCGATGGCCTGATACAGATTGGAAATAGTCTGTGCCTGAACACCTTGCGAGGCATCCACCACCAGCAGCGCACCCTCACAGGAGGCGATTGAGCGGGACACCTCGTAGGAGAAGTCCACGTGGCCCGGAGTATCGATCAGGTTGAGAATGTATTTCTCCCCCTTGTAATTGTACTCCATCTGGATTGCATGGCTCTTGATGGTGATACCCTTCTCCTTCTCGAGATCCATGTCATCCAGCACCTGGTTCTCCATTTCCCTCGCGCCCAGGGTCTGTGTCAGCTCAATGAGCCTGTCGGCAAGTGTGCTCTTGCCGTGGTCAATGTGGGCGATAATGCAGAAGTTCCTGATATTTTTCATAAAATGCTATTCTTCAATATCTCCGCTTACGGCGTGGAGCAATGTCAGAAGGTTGTCCTTCAGCTTCTTGGATACGACCTTGTCTCCGCCATTCTCCATCTCTTCGATGAGGTAGGACATGAACTGGCAGACCGTGTCGAATTCTCCGTCGGCATAGTCGAAGAAATCCAGGTAGAATGCTGCTGACTTGAGCAGTTCGTTCCCGAGCTGTCCGCCCAGTGCGGTGGC
>JALFFZ010000081.1 GCA_022777585.1 Bacteroidales bacterium
AGGATGGTTCGGTAGCTCAGCTGGATAGAGCAACAGCCTTCTAAGCTGTGGGTCTTGGGTTCGAATCCCAACCGAATCACGAAAATCGGCCTCTCAGGTATCTGAGAGGCCGATTTTTTATAATTTGTCCGATATTTGTCCGATATCCAATGCAAAAATCGCTCTTATGACGGACTAAAACTGCTCAAAAGAGGTAACTTCAAAAGTAACTTATTTAAGATTTAGCAAATTTTACAATATCGTATCTCCGGTTATCCTTTTTGTATTATCCATATCTCTCCTTTATTTAAATTGTTTGTGTAATGTTATTGTTCCGAAATTGTCCAAAAGAACCCCACTCTCTTTTTTTCTCCGAATCGATCGATGTCGAAGGTCAATGTGTCGCCTTCGCCTCTCTGCCTCATCTTTGCGTATTTGGTGTTGAATGCAGAGAAATTGCCTCCGTCAAATTTTCCGTCTGTGTAAAAGCATACGGGAGAAAAGATGTATATTTGCACTGATAAATCGGAATTGATAGGCAGATGACCACTGACCTGCTTGGCTTCGGAAGTCTTGACTACAATGTGGTCGCAGCTCAGCTCAGCCGTGGAAAGTCAGAGCGTGCAGTAGCGTCTGCGATGGGAGCAATAGCTCTGACACTCAACAAGTTCGCTTCCGACTGCTGCATGTACATGAGCCCGAACTACGGCTTCATAAAGTTCCCTAATGAACTTACGACCGGATCGAGCATCATGCCGCACAAGAAGAATCCCGATGTATGGGAGATCATGCGAGGAAACTGCAACAGGATCATGGCGACAGAAACGCAGATCAGCATGCTCTGCAGCAACATGCCTCATGGATACCACAGAGAGTTCCAGCTCCTCAAGGACATACTCTTCCCTAGTCTTGAACTGATGCACAAGTGCCTGCAGATGGCAGACTATATGCTCCAGCACATCATTATCAACGAGAATATCCTCGACGCTCCTATATATGACTACCTGTTCACAGTAGAGGAGGTCAACCGCCGCACACTGGCAGGGATGCCTTTCAGAGACGCCTACAAATCAGTCGGAATCGAGGTGAACGAAGGAAAGTTCCGCTATCAGGGGGCAGAAGGAAAGACAAACGGCCAGCTTACGCCTGCCGATCTGAAACACACTTCACTCGGTAGTCTCGGCAACCTCTGCACAGATCAGATTCGCACCAAGATGGAGACTGCAGCGACCTTTTAACCCCCGATATGCTGCGCATATCTCGGCCCTACCCGGGCCGGTCGTCAAGTTGTTAAACAACTTGACTCCTATTTTACATATTCACTAGGCGAAACGCCGAACTGCTTCTTGAAACTTGTCGAGAAGTGAGACAGAGTGCTGAAACCGGTCATGTCCGCAATCTCCGAGATGTTGTACTTACGTTCCTTCAGGAGCTGAGCTGCACGATTCAGCTTATACTTTTTGAAGAACACGCTAGGATTCTCGCCGGTCAACCCTTTGACCTTGTAATAGAATTTCGTTCTTGATATGTGGAGCATCTCCGTCATCTTGGCAATATCAAGTTCGGAATTAGAAAGTTCATCCTCCATCAATTGATAAAGTTCCATCATGAAGGTATTGTCCTGAGGAGACAGCGCATTGTCTTCCAGGCTCTCCACTGCAGTGGATTCGGCCAGGATGGAACGTATCCTTTCCCTGTTCGAAAGCTGCGATTGGACAAGAGCAAGGAGATATTGAGGTTCGAAAGGTTTGGTGACATAAGCGTCTGCCCCACATCCAAGTCCCTGGACCTGATCTTCGACCGTAGCCTTTGCTGTAAGGAGTATGACAGGAATATGGGAAATCTGAATATTGTCTTTGATCTGACGGCAAAGTTCGTATCCCGTCTTGCCGGGCATCACAATATCTGAAATGACGATGTCAACAGCCTCTTCCTTCATAAGGGTATACGCAGAGTCTGCATCAAAACGGCTCTGCACGTCATAATATGGAGCCAGAAGTTCCTTCATATAATGGATCACATCTGCATCGTCATCGACCAGCAGCACCTTCTTGCGTCCCTCATCGGACATAGATGACGGCAGGTCCGTATATTTGACGCTGCTGACTATATACGGGCAATTGCCATCCTTGACTTCCAACTGAACCTTTTCAGAATCTGCATACGATGATTCCGATATCGGAAGCAGAAGGGTAAATGCCGCTCCTGTTCCCTCATCACGGTTTCCTGCCTTAAGATATCCATGATGCATACGGGCCAGAGTCTTGGCAAAATACAGTCCGATTCCTGTTCCCCAATTATAGACTCCGCGCATCTGATTCTCCAGCTGATAGTATCTGTCGAATATCCTTTCAAGCTGGTTTTCCGGTATTCCCGGTCCGTTATCCTTCACAACAACCTTCATATAACGGCTATCGACATCCTTGTCTCCCAGATTGAAGAACTTCAAGGCCTCCTCGCGGGAAATCACATCCAGTCCGAACTCGACCTTGCCTCCTGCCTGAGTGAACTTCATCGCATTAGACAGGAGATTGAAGCATATCTTGTCCAGCTTGTCCTCGTCAGCCCATATGGTCAATGAATCTTCCAGGCCGTATGTTCTGAATGTAACGCCTTTTTCATTTGCCGTAACACGGAATATATCCGTCAGGTTGCGGAGCTGACTTATAATGTCTATCGGCTTCACCTGCAGCTTGAGGGTGTCATTATCAAGCTTATTGAAGTCAAGGAGCTGGTTCACAAGCCTCAACATACGCCTTATATTCCTCTGGACGATATCCAGGAGTCTCTTGTTCTCAACGGTCAGGTCGGGAGATTCGATAAGCTGGTTGACCGGACCGGATATCATGGTCAGAGGAGTCCTGAATTCATGCGAGATATTGGCAAAGAAACTCATGTTCATTTCATTCACCTTCTTTTCCTGTTCCTTTTCCTGCCTTTCCCGGAGGACAGCCATCTTCTCTTCGTTAAGATGACGTCTCATTTTCGCTACAAGATATACAACTGCGGCAAAGAACAGGACGTACAGACAGATAGCCCACCACGTGAGCCACAGAGGAGGCTCGACTAATACCTCCACAGTATTTTCCGCTTCTATGACGCTTTGGTCATTGTTTGTCGCACGCACTTTAAAGAGGTACTTCCCTGCAGGAATATTAGCATAATATGCTTCTCTGTTATTATTGGCATCTATCCAATGCTTATCAAAACCCTCAAGCATATAGAAATATCTGACGCGTTCGAACTCACTGTATTCCAGCGCTGCAAACGATATGCTGAAGCTGTTCTGGTCATGTTTCAGATGGATGTCGGATCCGCAGCAGAGCGATTTGTCCATGATGCCTGATTCGCCAGGCCGTACAAGTTCATTATGTACCTTCAGGTCTTCAAAGCACAGGTTGAAAGACCGGTTCACTGTCACATCCATCGGGTTGAAGAACGTCAGGCCATGCGTACCTCCGAATACAAGGGTGCCGTTAGGCATGCGGCAGGAAGCCCTGTCGTAGAACTGGTTGCCTCCTATGCCGTCTGCTTCAAACCAGTTGATGAACTTATCCATGCTTCTATCATATTTGCCAAGACCATACAAGGTAGACACCCAAAGGTTGCCTTGCAGATCCTCTTCTATCGCAGAAATATCAGTGCATGGAGCTCCTGGGACAGGATAAATATCCCCGGTTTCAGGGTCATAGCGGAGAAGTCCGTTGGCAACTGTTCCAATCCATATTTTCCCTTTTTCGTCAATAAACATATCCGTTGGTATGAATACAGAACGTCTGATACTGCCTTTCCACGCTTCATCGTCGACATCGGCATCCCGATAGGCAAATGTTTCCGTATCAACTTCCTTCAGATGGCTCATGAACGCTCCTACCAAAAGCCGGTGACCATAAGGAAGAATTGAAGGAATGAAAGTAAAGTCCATCGTAAATGGCTTGAGATACTGCATTTCTGAATCACCCGACCGAAAGTAACAGATATATTCAGAAGCAGTCGCTATCCAGACCGTTCCGTTCTCATCCTGTTCTATCGCCATCGGGAAAAGAGCCGGACGGCTGAATTCTGCCTTTAGTCTGCCTCCCTCATATGAACATTTTATTATATGCGATGCAGCAGAAAGCCATATGTTATCGTCCTTGTCAGCAAAAACGATGGAAACATCAGTTCTGTTCCCATCCTGCAAAGGAAGCAGATGTCCGACCTCTACCTCGCTGAACTCCATAGACTTCGAGTCATATACAAACAGCCCATCCTTCAGAGTCGCAATCCAGAGATTTCCCTTGCTGTCGCAATCCAGAGAAACCACGGATTTGTTATCCGTACATGACCGCAGGTAGCTGTTGTCGTTGAACCTCTCCTTATAGTTATATATGACCTTATACCCCTGATCTACAAATCCTATCCACAGATTGTTGTGGGAATCCTTGAACATCTGCTTGATGCTGAAATCAGGCGCAGCAAACGGGAAGCCTCTTTCGTTCTGGTGACGGACCACGCCTTCGTTGCTGTCATAATAGAAGAGCCCATGCTTCTCTGTATTGATCAGGAGAGAATGTTCGTCGTAGGGATATATGTATGTGACATATGCTTTCCGGAATATCGGATGCGACACGAGACATTCCGGCACTTTTCTGAATGTATCCGACATTGTGTCAAAAATGCGTAAACCGTCGAATGAATTCATCCATATGCAGCCTAATGCATCCATATATGAATATGTAGGGTAACCTTCGACTGCTACAGAATCCTTCAGTTCCATCGTGTCGACATCATAGCATCTCATGCTGGCTGTATTTACCACCCACAGGTCATTCGCAGGAGAGATGAAGCATCTGTTGACAAGGGACCTCGTATGGTCCAGGACAGGAAGGACCGCGTCAAAAGTCTCGGTCTCAGGGTTGTATCTGCATAATGAGCTTATAGTATTTACATATATGTTCCCTGATGCATCCTCAATGATCTGGTCGACTTGCTTGATGGAAGACTCCAGCGGAAAATGCTGGAACTCATCACGTTCCGTATATCTGCAGATTCCGTTTACCGTCGCGACCCATAATCTGTTGCGCGAATCCTTCAGCAGACATTGGATCTGATTGTCCGGAAGGCTGAGCGAGTCGTCTGCACAGAAATACTGATGATATCCGTGGACATTGTGCCGGTTGAGTCCGCGGAAGGTTCCTATCCAGATATGACCGTATTCATCTTCTGCAAAGGACGACACCTTCTGGTTTGAAATATCATTCGAAATGACAAGGCTGGCATATTCGGCATTGCGTACCTCTTCATCTTTCTGAACATGGCAGGAAAACAAGGTTCCCATCACAAGGACAAGCAGAAGAAATCTTTTCATAAATCACTTTTTAGTATGTCAAAGATAATAAATAATAAACGCTCCAAGCATTATCCATACATGTTTTGAACGAACAGAAAAATAAATGAACAAACAGAAAAACGGGTTTGAACAAATCCGAAAGATAATCACACGCATTAGAAAGCCGTTTGCTTCAAAACAAACGAAATTTGCAGGAAACCAAGATAACAACACCAAGATGAAAGCCAGAATCCTGATTTTTCTTACCATCGCTGCATTAAGCGGATGTAGAAACGGCAACACGACAAAGAATCCTACCAGGAATCATTCTCACGAATTGCTGACTGACGCAGAACTGTCCGTAACCCAGACGACCAGCGGCAAAGTCGCCGGATATATAGACGACGGCATATTCACCTACAAGGGCATACCATATGCCAAGGCGGAAAGGTTCATGCCTCCTGTTCCAGCTGACAGCTGGGACGGAATCCGAAGTTGCCGTGCATATGGACCTACCTGCCCTCAAGGGAAAAGGACCGGATGGTACAACGACGAGATGGCCTTTTCATTCAGCTGGGATGACGGATTTGCTGACGAAGACTGCCTTAGGCTGAACATCTGGACCCCAGGCATCAATGACGGCAGGAAGAGACCGGTCATGGTATGGCTCCACGGAGGAGGATATTCGGCAGGATCAGGTCAGGAGCTCCCTTCATACGACGGTCGCAATCTGGCCGATAAAGGGGATGTGGTCGTCGTTACCCTTAACCACAGGCTGAATGTCCTGGGTTTTCTGGACCTCTCTGCATATGGCGAGAAATACGCATATTCCGGCAATGCCGGTCTGCTGGACATTGTCGCCGCCCTTGATTGGGTCCAGGCAAATATCGGCAGCTTTGGCGGTGACGCAGGAAATGTCACGATTTTCGGTCAATCCGGAGGCGGAGGAAAGGTATCCACTCTTCTTGCCACTCCTTCAGCCAAAGGAAAATTCCACAAAGCGATTGTCCAGAGCGGATCAATGCTGAGGACGATGGAAAGCAGATGGTCCCGAAGGATAGGCGCAGCCGTCGTGGAAGAATTGGGCATAACTCCGGGCAGGATTGATGAACTGCATGCCATGCCGTACGAAAAGCTTCTTGCAGCCGGCGAAAAAGCCATCGCAAAGGTCAGGAAAGAAGCCGACAAGGCCGGATTCGTTTCATTCATCTTCGGATGGGCTCCGACCGTAGACGGCAGCGTGCTTCCCCGCCAGCCTTTCTCTCCTGACGCCCCCGAACAGTCAAAGGATGTTCCTATGATGATAGGCACGACTATCCACGAGTTCAGTATGAGCACATACGTTCCTCAACTCCGTACTATAGACAAGTCGGCTGCAATTGATTATCTCAGGACAAAATACGGAGAGAAGACAGAAGAATTCCTCCGTCTGTTTGAAAAGACATATCCGGATTACCAAGCTAAAGACCTGATAGATACAGACTTTACCTTCCGTCCAAGCGCCATTGAACAGGCTGTGATCAAGGCACGTCAGGGCGGAGCTCCGGTATACACATATATGTTTGCCTGGGAATCTCCTGTGCTTGACGGCATCCTCAGAAGCACACATTGCATGGAAATACCATTCGTGTTCAACAATGCAGATATCCACGCTTCCATGACCGGAGGTGGGAAAGACGCGCTTGAGCTTGCTGATAGAATGAGCCAGGCATGGATCAATTTTGCCCGCACAGGAGACCCGAATACAAAAGATCTTCCGCAGTGGCCGGTTTACAATTGTTCCGAAGGGGCTGCCATGATCTTCAATAATGATTGCGAAGTAAGATATAATCACGACAAGGAGCTGATCAACTTTATCAGACAGTTTCCTACACGAGGATTTTAATTACACTTAATATTAACTACCAACCATCAAAACAATGAGAACCAA
>JALFFZ010000167.1 GCA_022777585.1 Bacteroidales bacterium
GAAAGAGAAGTTCTTGCTGTGGTCATCTGACACACCGGCAACATAGTTGAATACCATTCGGATGAATATCTGGTCACGATCCTCCTGCGGCAGGCCAAGGGTGTTTGAAAGCCATGCCAGTTTCAAATAGTCATCTGCTCCAGGCATTATGGCGGCCAGGGTCTGGGTAAAGACTTTCTCAGAACCAATCCGGTCGAATCGTTCGGTGATGAAATGATTGATACCATCCACTTCCTTCAAGAAACATGGCATCATGGATATGCCTGATTCCTTGGCCATCTCATGCCATATCATCTCTATCTCGGAGGTCGGAGTCTCGGGGTCTTCCTTGAACTTGATGATGTAGTGCGTGAAGTCTTCCGGAAGATCCACCTGCCCGGAGCGGAATTCTCCTGTCTTTGGATTGTATGCAACAACAGCTTTCGGACGTTTGCCGCCGGCTGATGTTCCGAGATAGATGAGTTTCTTCATCGTAATGCTCTCTATTCCTGAAAGCACAGCCTTGGATCTGTCCTTATAGACTTCAGCAGCAAGGTCTGCAAGAGAGGATATGTTCAATGAATCCATATCGTTCTCCTCGGGATAGTCTGGAATAAACTCCAGTGCACCCATTGCGCGTTTGCCGATGTATGAAAGCTTCAGAAGGGGAGTCGAATCCATCAGGCTGACATTGTTGTCCGTCATCCACCGGTCAAAGAGTGAAGATCCCCACTTGTCCGGCAGGGAGTCTGCTATGAATTCAGGTAGTCCCTGATACAACTCTCCGGCTTTTCCGAAGAATGCAGCCGGCTTTCCCGTTCCCTTTCTGTGAGTGGTCGGACAGATGTCGTATGGACACTTCAGATAGTCTTCCGTGAACTGGAATACTGACAGCTGTTTATCGGCATCCCAGGAGATCCTGCCAATCCAGGTTCCCCATAGCATGACATTTACAGTTAGAGGACTGTGTATCATAATGAAGCAGCGGTTTTATACGATGAACGGCAATTCTTGCGGACCTTACCAGTCTTTTGGTCAATGAGGAACGGCGATTCAGGAACATCAGGGATGAGCTCAGCCATTCCCTCAAGCTTGCCACAGGCGCGAAGAATCTTGATAATGGTGCAGATGTTAAGGTCTGTGACAGTTCCAGCTTCTATTCTCTTGACGGATGCAATGGAGACACCACTATTCTGGGCAAGCTCTGTCTGCGAAATGCAGCAACTGCGTCTGAGCTTCCTGATTTTCTTGCAGAGTTCAAGGATTATGGCTTCATCTGAGAAGTCGTAAATGGTGTATCTATCTAATATAGTCTTCATTTTAGTATCATTTATGATACAAATATAAGCATTATCCCGAAAATTCACACATTATTCAGACAAAATAGCAAAATGAGTCACTATTCTATACCGCATCAAACCTACATTCGACTTCAATGCAGTAATCCCGCCAATGCCTATACCCGGTAGTATTACGGAACTCCAAAGTCCACTGCAAAAGTAGCGGATTATATCCATATGATATTACATTTTTTGTGATTTGCTGTTTTTTGATTCTGCCAGCCCCAATTCTGCCATCATCGATTCATATCTCTCCCTGGCTGCCTTGATCCTTGCCCGGTGTTCCGCATTGCGTTCACGTCTCTGTGCCTGCTCGGAATTGTAAGCGGCGCCGTTGCACCGGATCTGTCCGGCAAGTGCGTGCAAGGTCCATTCCCGCCTGTCCTTCTTCAGCCCGCATTCCCACACCGTCACGACTTTCCATCCCATGGCCTCGAGTGCCTGTGCAGACAGCTCGTCACGCCTGATGTTGTTCCGAATCTTCGTCTGCCAGAACTCCGCATTGGACTTTGGCCTCGCAGCATACCTGCAACCGCGGTGTCCATGCCAGAAGCACCCGTTCACGAAGATGCATGTCCGGTACTTCGGCAGCACCACATCCGGACATCCCGGCAGCTTCTTCACGTGGATGCGGAAGCGGAATCCCGCAGCGTGGAGATACTGACGCACAAGCACCTCGGGCCTCGTGTTCTTGGACCTGATATGCGACATGCAGTTGTGCCGCTGCTGGGGAGTCATTTTGTCGGGCATGGGGTGTTGTATCTCAGAATTCTTTTCCAGCTACAATAGTATTGATAGGGGCGGCTACGGTTTGACAAATTAAATATTATTATTGAATTGGTTTTA
>JALFFZ010000009.1 GCA_022777585.1 Bacteroidales bacterium
GAACCTGGTAGATGGAAGGAGCGTCTATTGACTGGATTACGTGACCGGGCTTTACATTGCAGAAAAGCGCGACCTTCCTTCTGATTTCCGGAGTCAGCTCCTTCTCAGTGCGGCAGACGATGACATCAGGGTGAACACCGGCTTGCTGGAGCATCTGTACCGAATGCTGTGTAGGCTTGGTCTTGAGCTCCTTTGCAGCTCTCAGATATGGCACGAGTGTCAGGTGGATACTGGCCAGATCCTCCTCCGGCATTTCCCATTGGAGCTGCCTTATGGCCTCAAGGAAAGGCTGGGACTCCATATCTCCGACGGTACCTCCGACCTCGGTGATGATGATGTCGAACTGCCCGGTCTTGCCGAGAAGCAGCATCCTTCTCTTGATTTCATCGGTAATGTGTGGAATAATCTGGACCGTCTTGCCGAGATATGCGCCCTCGCGCTCCTTGGTTATGACGGTATGGTAAACCTTGCCGGTGGTGACATTGTTTGCCTTGGTCATATGAACGCCCAGGAATCTCTCGTAATGTCCAAGGTCGAGGTCTGTCTCCGCACCATCATCCGTGACGTAGCACTCGCCGTGCTCGTAGGGATTCAATGTACCCGGGTCAATGTTGATGTAGGGGTCGAATTTCTGGATGGTGACTCTTAATCCCCTGGCCTGCAGAAGCTTAGCCAATGATGCGGCAATGATTCCCTTACCAAGGGAGGAGGCGACACCTCCGGTGACGAAGACATACTTTGTGTTCATACCTGATTTGGTTAATGTCCCGCCTGAGCGGAACTTATGTTATTTGTTAACGTTTATCAGGGATGCAAATTTAGCCAAAAATTCCTTTTCCCGAAGAATTTTTCAGCATTTTTTACATCGTGCCTTCCGTGTCACCGTACTGTTCGCGCAGTCTTGCAAGCTCAACTTTCAGGCTGTCAGCGAGATTCTCGTATTCCGCCTGGCCATATAGATTGTGAAGCTCGGCAGGGTCATTCTCCAGGTCGTAAAACTCGTAGAATTCCCCGTCTCCGTAGAACCTGATCAGTTTATATCTCTCGGTTCTCACGCCGAAATGCCTCATTACCATATGCTCAGCCGGATATTCGTAGAAGTGGTAGAACAATGACTTCCTCCAGTTCTCCGGCTTCTCCCCTTTCAGGAGAGGCAGGAGGGACACTCCGTGCATTTCCTCCGGCACCTCAGCGCCGGCAAGTTCGAGGAAGGTTGGAGCAAAGTCAATGTTCTGCACCATCTCGGTAACAACGCCACGACGGTCAAAGCCTTCCGGAAGCTTCATTATCAACGGGGTATGCATTGACTCCTCATACATGAAACGCTTGTCGAACCAGCCGTGCTCGCCCATGTAGAAGCCCTGGTCGGATGTATAGACGACGAGGGTGTTCCTGTCCAGTCCGGCTTCCCTGAGATAGTCCAGGACACGTCCGACATTGTCATCCAGACTCTTCAAAACTTTGGCATAGTCCCTCATATATCTCTGGAACTTGAACTTGGCGAGTTCCTCACCCTCAGGATTTTTCTCGTGGAAATCATCGGTCAGGCCTTTGTAGAATTCATCATAGACAGCCCTGTCCTCAGGATCAAGACGGCCAAGATAACTCTGGTACAGGCCGGAAAGCCTTGTCTTGTCGCCCTCCCTGAACATCTTTATGTCATAGGCGATGTCCATATCCCTGGCTATGTTCATTTCCTGCCTCTGAGCAGCAACACGACCTTCATAATCATCATTGAATGTCTCCGGAATTGGGAAAGTAACATCCTCATATTCATTAAGATACTTCAGGTCAGGTAGCCAGTTTCTATGGGTGGCCTTATGGTGTATCATAATGCAGAAAGGCTTGGACTTGTCCCTTCCGTTTTCCAGCCATTCCAGACTCTTGTCGGTGATGATATCGGTCACATAGCCCTTCTCCACGGCCCTTGAGCCGTCCATCCTGATGAACTCCGGATTGTAGTAGTCTCCCTGGCCGGGAAGGATCTCCCAGTAGTCAAAGCCGGTCGGATTGGCCTCAAGATGAAGCTTGCCCACCATTGCAGTCTGATATCCGACATCCTGAAGAAGTTTCGGAAATGTTGTCTGGCTGAAATCGAAAACATCGCCGGAATTGCTGTAGAAATGGTTGGCGCAGCTATGTTTTCCGGTAAGTATGCAAGCTCGGGAAGGACCGCTTAACGAATTGGCCACGAATGCATTGGTAAACTTGAGGCCGTCCTCGGCAATCCTGTCCAGATTCGGAGTATGTACATTCCTGGTGTCATAACAACTCATCATCTGGGCTGTATGGTCATCCGTCATGATGAACACAATATTCGGCCTGGCGGCCTTATCTGAATTGCAGGAAGTAGTGGCACAGGCTGCCGATGCGGCTGCCAGTGCAAGCATTAATTCTGAACGTTTCATCAGTATAAGCGCTAATTGTTACAGTAGGCCTGATGGCCGGGATTATGTGGTAAGCAGGCGGGAACTATTCTTCCGTAACCTTCTCGATGTTGTCAGGGAGTTTCTTGACTATAATCTTGTCAATTCTGGCACCGTCCATATCAGCAACCTCAAATGAGAATCCCTGCCACTCAGTCTTTTCCCCTGATTTCGGAACATGCTGGAGATTCTCCAGAAGAAGACCTCCCACTGTGGAGAAATCGTAATCTTCCATATTCTCTCCGAGGTCGAAATGCGAAAGGAAGTCATAGATGGAGCATTGTCCGTCCACCAGCCATCCATCGCCGTCCTTGCGCGCAATGATGTCAGGCTCCTTCATGAGCTCCTGAGGGGCCATATTGCCAACCAATGCGTCGAATATGTCCTTCAGGGATATGATACCCTCCAGCCCGCCGAACTCGTCACAGACAAGCGCCCTGTGAATCCGCTCCGACTTCATATATTCGAGCACTGTGTATATGCTCATATTCTCATGGACATAGTGTGCCTCCTTCATCATCTTCCTGAGGTCCAGATGCTTGTCCCTTCTCAGAGCTGTCACGTAATCCTTGATGGAAAGAACGCCGACAACGTGGTCAATATCTCCGTCCACGACTGGGTACTGCTCGAAAATGGTGCCCTCTATAGTCTTGATGATCTCCTCCTCAGTCATCTCGAGGTCCAGCCATACTATGTCATCCCTCAATGTCATTATAGTGCTGACACTCAAGTCTCCCAATGTGAACACTCGTTCCACGATATCCTGCTCCACTGGAGAAACCTCACCTTCGTCCTTGCCTTCCTCTATGATTGACTTGATTTCATCCTCTGTAACCTTGGACTCCCTTTCCTTGATGCCCAGTGCCTTGGTACACAATGCAGTGCTTTTGGCAAGCAACCACACCACAGGGGATGCGATCCAGGAGACGAATCGCATAAGTCCGGCCAGAGTCTTTGCTACCTTTTCCGGATTTGACATTGCAATGCGCTTCGGAATAAGCTCTCCGAGAAGGATGGAGAGAAACATTACAATGAATACGATTATTGCCTTTGAAAGTACTGAGGCAGTACCGGCGCCGACACCGACGTATGTCAGAAATGAAGCAAAGTCGCGGGCCAGCGTGTCCCCGGAAAAAATACCGGTCAGGATGCCCACAAGAGTCACTCCCATCTGGACCGTAGAAAGGAATTTGTCCGGATCCGATGAAATCTTTACGGCTGCCCTCGCAGCCTTGTCTCCCTTGGATGCCTCAGCATTGAGTTTGGATTTTCTGGAAGAGATCATTGCAATCTCCGCCATCGAGAAAACTCCGTTGATAAAAATGAGCAGGAGTATTATAAAAGCTTCCATATCTGCTATTTGAGCTCGGCGATTACGGTTTCAGCCGCCTTGATTTCTTCTCCGAGCCTGACTTTTACTTCCGCATCCAAAGGCAGGAAAATGTCGAAGCGGGAGCCGAATTTGATGATTCCGCATTGCTTTCCCCTCTCTTCCTGCGAACCCTCTTCCGAGTAGCATACGATTCTGCGCGCAAACGTGCCGGCAATCTGCTTGAAAAAGATTTCCTCCCTGCCGGTGTCTATAGCTGTGGAAGAATGCTCGTTTTCCTCAGCAGCCTTGGGCAGGAATGCAAGCAGATATTTGCCGGGATGATACTTGTAGTAGCTGACTTTTCCGCTCACCGGCCAGAAATTGGCATGCACGTTGAAGAAGTCCATATATACAGAGACCTGGATGCACTGTCTCCTGAGATACTCCTTTTCATATACTTCCTTGATAATCACGACTCTGCCGTCAGCTCCGGAAGTGACAAGCCTCCCGCCTGCGGGAGTGTGCCGAACCGGCACCCTGTGAAACCAGAGCACGAAGAAAGCAAACAATGCCAGAATTATGGACAAGGTCAGGGAAAGCGCCTTCAGTGGAATGAAATGCAGGCTAACGAAGATAAGTAATCCGCAAACTGCCCACGCAATTGCAATCGTCCCGTATGAATTCTTGTCTATTGTCATATTGAATAAAGGCGTATCTTGTACTGAGTGGCAAAGATACGAATAAATAGCCGAAACTACAATATATTCATTACTATGAGGTAAAGCGTTCCGACAGGAATGGCGAAAATAGTGCTGTCAAAACGGTCAAGCAGGCCACCGTGTCCAGGTATTATCAGTCCTGAATCCTTCACGTCATAGTATCTCTTCCACTGCGACTCGAAGAGGTCTCCGTAAACGCCTGCCACGTCCATTACGACGGCCAGCATTACCGTATGGTAGTATGAAATCGCATCTATGTTGAACACAGACTTTATAATGACGGCTGTAAGTACGCTGCATATCATTCCTCCCCAGAATCCGATCCAGGTCTTCTTCGGGGAGACCTCCGGCAGGAGTTTCTTCGGGAAATATCTGCCGAGGCCGCAGCCGAACACGAATCCTCCAATGTCCGAGCTCCAGATCAGCAGGAAGAAATACAGGAGAATGTGACCGTCAAAGCCGTGGTCGAAGAACACGATGAGATTCGACAAGGATAGCGGGACAGCTATATAGAGTATGCCCGTATAGATGTCCGAGAATTTGCCGAATTCGGTTTTGTCCTTGACATACAGCGAATTGACCATTACTATAAGGAGAGGAAGCATAGCCATTCCCACAAATTTCACCTGAAGTCCGAAAGCCTGGACAAGGAAAAGAAGCAGAAACAGCACTTCACCGGAAAGGATGGCGAGAATTCTGGAGAAACGGTATCTCGCACCCATCGTTATGGTATAGAACTCGTGCATCATAATGCCCATTATGAACATCATGAGTGCGGCGAAAAGGAATTTGTCAAGGAGCAGCCCCGCCAGCATTATGCCGACAAAAGCCACTCCGGAAATTGTCCTCTTGATGGTATTGTTCATTGGTTCTTGGTTTTAGGAATACACGTTCCGGTCCTATTTCTCCGAGGGTATTGCGCCATCGGCAGGAGTTTCAGGCTCAGATTCCTGTTTATCAAGAACTTCATCCCTTTCTTCCTCAGGCTTTACCTTCGGGCCCAGAATGGCTTCCACGTCTTCTGCGAAAATGACTTCCTTCTCCAGAAGGAGGGCTGCCATCTTCAGGAATCCTTCCTTATGATCTTCGAGAATGGCCCTGGTGCGGTCGTGAATGTTCTTCACAATCTCCTTTACCTCCTCGTCGATAATTTCTGAGGTTTTTTCGCTGTAAGGCTTGGTAAGGTCATATCCCCGTGCTCCCGTTGAGTCGTAGAAGGACAATGTGCCTACTTTTTCGCTCATTCCATAATACTTGACCATCCCGTAGGCCATCTGTGTCAGGCGTTCGAGATCATTCTGGGCACCTGTGGAAGGCTCCCCGTTCACGATCTCCTCGGCAACGCGGCCTCCTATCAGAGAACACATCTCGTCAATCATCTGGGCCTTTGTCCAAAGTTTTCTCTCCTCCGGCAGATACCAGGCGGCACCGAGTGCCTGTCCCCTCGGGATCAGGGTGACCTTGAAAAGAGGATTTGCATAAGGCAGAAGCCAGCTTACAGTCGCATGACCGGCCTCATGATGGGCAATGGAGCGTTTCTCGGCAGGTGTTATTATCGAAGCCTTCCTTTCCAGTCCGCCAATGATCCTGTCCACGGCGTCGAGGAAATCCTGCCTGTCAATCGCGGTCTTGTTCTTCCTTGCCGCAGTGAGAGCTGCCTCGTTGCAGACATTGGCAATGTCAGCCCCGGAGAATCCCGGGGTATGCTTGGCCATGAAATCGACGTCGAAGTCAGGCTCAAGCTTGAGACCCTTTATATGGACCTTGAAAATCTCGCATCTCTCCTTGAGTTCCGGGAGATCAACATGAATCTGCCTGTCGAACCTGCCCGCGCGAAGCAGGGCCTTGTCGAGTATGTCGGCCCTGTTGGTAGCCGCAAGGATAATTACTCCGGAATTGGTATCGAAGCCATCCATCTCCGTAAGAAGCTGATTGAGAGTATTTTCCCTCTCATCATTGGAAGAGAATCCGACGTTCTTTCCTCTCGCCCTGCCGACTGCATCTATCTCGTCGATGAAGACGATGCACGGCGCCTTCTCCTTGGCCTGGCGGAAAAGATCCCTCACCCTGGAGGCTCCCACACCCACGAACATTTCCACGAAATCGGAGCCGGAAATGCTGAAGAACGGTACATTGGCCTCGCCTGCAACAGCCTTCGCCAGCAATGTCTTGCCTGTGCCTGGAGGACCTACGAGCAGAGCGCCCTTCGGAATCTTGCCTCCGAGAGAGGTGTATTTCTTCGGATTCTTGAGGAAATCGACGATCTCCATCACCTCTTCCTTAGCTCCGTAGAGTCCGGCCACGTCCTTGAATGTGACATTGACCATATTCTTGTCGGCAAGCTTGCCGGTGGATTTTCCCACATTGAAAATGCCTCCCTGGCCGCCAGGGCCGCCTCCCATGTTCCGGTTGAATCCCCTGAACATGAAGACCCACATCAGTATAAGAAGGACCGGGAAAAGGAACCAGTTCAGAATCTGGCCCCACATATTGTCATTGTTCTCCAGGATCACCTTGAAATGTGAGCCTTCAGGCAATTCCGCATTCAGTCGGCCGAATTCATTCTCAGGGTCGAACTTGGAGGAGACATAGAACCAGAAATGCGGGGAGGAATTCGGCACTTTGCCATTGAACCTTTCCGCGTATTTCTCGAGCCTGTCAGGGCGGATGCTTATCTCACCCTTGAAATCATTGCGGACGAAGACGATGTCCTTGACATCTCCGGCCCGGATCATTGTCTCGACCTCCGCCCACTCTACCTTCTGCGGCTTTGTACCTGAATTGCTGAAGAGCAGCCAGACTATTCCGGCGATAATCAGGAGGTAAAGCCACGATATTCCGAGATTGACAGTTACAATCTTCGGTTTGTTTTCGTTCTTGTTCTTGTTTGCCATCGGATATTACTTTTCTGAAGCCTTTTCAGCAGCTCTCTCCTCGCGCCTGCTGATTCTTCTTGCCGATGCCCTTACCTTTGAGGAAGCCTTTGTCTTGACTCTGGAGGTCTCCTCCACCGGCTTCGGCTCATCGGTATATTCCTTGCGTGGAGAGTCGGCCCAGAGGTCCTCAAGCCTGTAGAACGCCCTGTATTCGGTAAGGAATACGTGCACAACGACGTCGCCATAGTCGAGGATAATCCAGAAATCGTTCTCAAGACCCTGCATACGGAGCACCTTCTTCCCGAGTTTCTCCTGCATCCTTCCGAGAATATTGTCGGCAATTGCGGCAACCGCTGTCGTGGAATCAGCATTGCAGACCACGAAATAATCTGAAATTGCCGTTCCGATCGGCCTGAGGTCGAGGGAGACAACGTTCTTGCCCTTCTTCTCCAGCATCGCGTCAGTTATGACTTCAAGTATTTTATTTTCCATTTTGATAAGTTTTCGATAAATGATTCTTAAATTTGTTATAAACGTACAAATATAACACAAAAATCAATCCAATGAAAGTGGAAATACCAATATCGTGGGCAGAAGTGGTGGATTCAACCAATTCCTGGGCATTGCGGAGTATTGACAGTGTTGACAAAATGTCAGTCTATGCTGCAAAATTCCAGACAGCTGGCAGAGGACAGAGAGGAAACAAATGGCATAGCGCGACCGGTGAGAATCTGACTTTCTCCATCGGTCTCCGCTTCGGAAATGAATTCGCAGGCCATCTCAAGGCCATTGAACAGTTTGTCATTACAGAAATCGCCGCATTGGCCGTGGCGGATTTCCTGTCAGCCAAAGGAGCCGGCGTCTGTATCAAATGGCCAAATGACATATATGTCCGCGACAGGAAGATTTGCGGAATGCTGATTGAGAATTCACTGCGTGGGGATGAGGTGGCTACATCCATTATAGGAATCGGCATCAATCTCAGACAGCGGGACTTCCCTCCTGAACTCATTAACCCGACTTCCCTGATATTGGCAACTGGAAAGGAGATCGGTCCGGAGGCGGCACTCGGGGATTTCCTGCCATGTTTCCTGTCCAGGATGGAAATGTCATTGACCGCGGACGGCAGGATAAAGCTCCGCAATGACTACCTTGACATTCTCTACAGAAAAGACAAGGTCTTCACTTACAGGGACAATGTTGCAGACGTGGAGTTTCAGGGCATAATAAAAGGCATTTCCGACATAGGCGAACTGCTTGTGGAAATGCCTGATAAAAGTATCAAGTCCTTCTCCTTCAAGGAGATAGGATATATTATCTAACCCTCATGAGACGGATTGCCTCGGCCGGGTCATGGGCCTTGAACACTGAACTCCCGGCTACCAGGATTCCGGCTCCCGCCTCGGCGAGGGCGGCAGCGTTGGATGGCGACACTCCCCCGTCCACTTCGATTTCGCAGTCCAGACCCCTCCGGTCTATTTCAGCCTTGAGAGCCTTCACCCTTTCATAAGTCGTCTCAATGAACTTCTGCCCGCCAAAGCCTGCGAATACCGACATTATCAAAATGAAATCAGCCTTTTCAAGATAGGGAAATACGTCTTCCACATTAATATCCGGATTGATGGCCAACCCGGCCTTGACGCCCAGGGCCCTTGTCATATCCAGTATCTCGCCCGCATCCCTGCCTGACTTCCTGGCCGCCTCAAGATGGAAACTTATCATTCCGGCTCCAACCTTGGCAAACCTTTCTATGTATTTGTAAGGCTCTACTATCATGAGGTGCACGTCCAGCGGCTTCCTGGCAAGTCTGGCTATTGCCTCCACCACAGGGAAACCATAGGAAAGATTCGGCACCAGGACACCGTCCATTATATCGAGATGGAAGATGTCAGCGTGCTCATCCACCATTTCCACATCCTTTGCAAGATGCAGAAAATCAGCGGAAAGCATTGATGGAGCTATCTTTGTCATCGGAAATTCGTTACTACGTCCACGAGGAGTTTGACAAATTTTTCATTGGACTCCAGATTCAGTTTTTCACCGGGAGCGTGAACTCCCCTGAGGGTAGGGCCGAATGAGATCATGTCGAGGTCAGGGAACTTGGTAAGGAAGAGACCGCATTCAAGACCTGCGTGAATGGCCTTCACTTCAGGCTCGACTCCGAAAAGTTTCCTGTAGGAAGCCACTGTAACATCGAGGATATGTGAGTCCATGTTCGGCGTCCAGCCCGGATAAGGGTCTGAATGCGAAACCTCGGCACCGGCAAGGAGGAAGGCCGCCTCCACCTTGTCTGCCATGAACTTCTTGGCTGAATCTGTTGAACTTCTCTGGCTGGTGGTCACCTTGATTTCTCCAGGAACGTTCATGAATACCGCAGCGAGGTTCGTGGATGTCTCCACAAGGCCTGCAATGTCCTGACTCATTGTCAGAACTCCGTGGTTTACAGCGGTCAATGCGAAAATGAAGCGCCTTGCGGTATCCTTATCGACAGCCTTGCCCGGATTATCCACCTCTGAACAATCGAATGATATGTCAGGGTCAGTCTTGTGATACTCAGCCTTCAGATCCTCAGCAAATATCCTAAAACGTGATGCAAGTGCCTTGGCCTCGGCAGGTTCAAGGGCAATCACAGCCTCAGCCTCGCGGGCGATGGCATTGCGCTTGTTGCCTCCCTTGAATGAAACGAGCCTGTAGCCGTTTGAATGCTCCCCGTAGAGGAAGCGTCCAAGAATCTGGACGGTGTTGGCCCTCTCCTTGTTGATATCGTCTCCGCTATGACCTCCGATGGCGTTGAAAATCCTGAGCCTCAATGCCGTAAATGATGCGTCAATGCTTTCTTCCGAATATTTGAACACTGCAGTTGTATCAACTCCGCCTGCGCATCCGACGAAAAGCTGTCCCTCATCCTCAGAGTCCAGGTTGATGAGGGTTTTTGCAGTGAAAAGTCCTGATTCAATGGCATTTGCACCATCCATTCCGGTCTCCTCGGAAATGGTGAAGAGACATTCCAGCTTGCCTGTAGGTATGTCGCTGTCCAAAAGAGCAAGAGATGCGGCAATACCGATTCCGTCATCAGCTCCGAGAGTGGTATCCTTTGCAATCATCCATCCGTCCTCAATCACATACTTGATCGGATCCCTGGCGAAATCGTGGTCACAGCCTGAATTCTTCTCGCAAACCATATCCTGATGGCTCTGAAGCACGATAGCCGGCACATTCTCCTTTCCCGGTGCAGCTTCACGGGTAATAACAACATTGCCTGTCGCATCGGTCTTGCATCCGAGACCGCGGTCAGCGGCAAACTTCTGAAGAAAAGCTGTCATCTTCTCCTCGTGACCAGATTCACGTGGAATCTCTGTGATTTTCTTGAAAATCTCGAGTACTGATTGTGACTCCATATCAATGTGATTTTAATGTTATTCCCGGGGTATTTCCAAATACACAGAAAGCCGGCTATCGGCCGGCAGTCTGCAGAAGTGACTGGATATCAGTCACATATTGTTTGAATGACTTGTCTGTTTCCATCAAGTCCGATACTGTCATGCAGGCGTGGAGGACTGTTGCGTGGTCCTTGCCTCCCATCTCCGCCCCGATGGTCGAGAGCGAGCATCCCATAAGATTGCGGCTCATATACATTGCAATCTGGCGGGCCTGGACAATCTGGCGCTTTCTCGACTTTGAGATAAGGACTTCCTTAGTTATGTTGAAATAGTCGCAGACTGTCTTCTGTACCTTGTCTAGCGTGAGGTCGTTCTTCTCCTCCCCTACAATCTTGCCGGTAATCTTCTCGGCCAGTTCCACAGTGATTTCCTTGTGTATAAGAGTTGCGTGCGCTATGAGGGATATCAGCGCACCCTCAAGTTCCCTGAAATTGGACTTTATACGGGATGCAAGATATTCAAGCACATCTTTCTTCACCGTGACACCCTCCCTGAAACTGCGGGCCTTGAGCATTTCCAGACGCGTGGAATAGGAAGGCTTCTGCAACTCCACTGACAGACCCCATTTCAGGCGGGAAAGCAGTCTTTCCTCGAAATTCCTAAGGTCGGCCGGTGAACGGTCTGAGGTGAAAATCAACTGTTTGCCGTTCTCGTGAAGGTGATTGAAGATATTGAAGAACGCTCCCTGTGAACCCGGTCCGATGAGATCCTGTATGTCATCCACGATAAGGACGTCAATCTTCATATAGAAGGCCAGGAAGTCGGTCAGCTTGTTCCTGACATTCACGGCATCCATATACTGCGTCTTGAACTCGTTTCCGGTCACATACAGGACAACCAGGTCAGGATATTTTTCCTTGATTGATATTCCGATAGCCTGCGCAAGATGGGTCTTGCCGAGGCCGGGACCTCCGAAGAGAAACAGCGGATTGAACGGTGTATCACCCGGAGCAGATGATATGCTCTCACCAGCTGTGATTCCCATTCTGTTGCACTCGCCCTTCACGAGGTTGTTGAAACAGTATACAGGGTTCAGTCTCGGATTGACCTGAACTCTCCTCAATCCAGGGAATACGAATGGACCGGGAGCAGCTCCGGCCGGATATGTATTGACCGAAATAGCCTTATTCTCAGGCACGGAGGAATCCTGGGCCGGGAATGTCATCGGCGGCTGCACCTTCACAGGGCTGGTCCTGTAAATCAGCCTGGCATCCTGACCGATAACCCTCTGCAATGATTTTTTGAGCACATTGAGATAAACCTCCTCAATGTATTTCCTGTAAAAATCGGAAGGGACCTCAATGGTCAAGGTCGAATCCTTGAGTGAAAGCGGCTTCAACGGCTTGAACCAGCGCTCAAACATCTGAGCACCGATAATGTTCTCTATGATTCTGCTGCATTTGCTCCAAACCTCTATGTGACTTCCCTGCTGCATATTATCTACCTCAAGCCTTTTCACGGACCGCTGTCCTCAATTCTGAATAATATTTTGGTAAAGTTAAAAAAAGCACCGGAATGTCAGGCGAGCCTTTTCTTCCGACGCTTTGCAAATATGGGGGAAAAATATTTTATAAAAAAATGTTATTGCTATTGTAATTATAGAAAATTTTACATTATTCCGTTTTCAGTTTTCTCAAACGAGTATTCTATAATATATTGATTTTCATTGAATTATAAAATCAAATCTGCATTTCAGTATGGTCAGCAATGATTTTCAATTTTTAACAATTCAAAATTGAAATAATAGCTTTACTTATTGAGACACAGGTGCTGCGAGCAGGATACATGAGTTTTCAACAATATTTTTTACTAAAACAGCGTAACCTTGAATTTCAAATATTTTTTCGGATCCGCCTCAATTCGCCTCACGAGACTGTCAACATCTGAAAGAAGATTGTTGATAGAATCATACGCCTCTCCGTCATTTATCAGCTTGCCTATTGTACCTTCGGTGTCATTGAGTCTTATTGAAAGCATCTTCAGCGACTCGACAAGGCCCTTGAGATCCGCCTCGGTGAGATTTTCGGTCACCTTTCCCACATTGTCAACCGCCTTGTCGGCTCCCTCGCATATCGACACTAGTCTTGCGGATACATCCCGGAGATTGATAATCAGGCTGTCGATGGAAGAGGTGTTGGCGGCAAGCATGCCGGAAAACTTGTCAACATTGGCCAGGGTACCCTCCAGATGGTCCACAGATGACTTTACCGTTTTCTCATCCACCGCTGCGAGAATCCGGTTCAGTCCTTCAGCTGTCGTGCTCAGACTGTCAAGCATAGCGGAGACCTTGACGATGAGCGGACCTATAAGATTGGTGAGCGAACTTACAAGGTCAGGGGCATAATCAGCCTTAAGTTCGGCTTTGTTCCTTACCATCTCGGATGAGGTTCCCAGGTCTAATCTGATACCTTTACCTCCCATAAGGTCAACACTGTGGATAGTCATCCTTGAGTCTTCCGGAATCCGGATTTTCTTAAGGACGGAGCAGGTCACATCAAACATGTCTGTCTCAGGGTTGTAGGTGACCCTGGTCACCGAACCGGCCTTGTATCCCTTGACAATCACCGGATTTGAAGGCTCAAGCCCCTCAATAGTCGGAAAGTGGGATATGATGGTAATTTCCTTGTCAAACACATCCGCTCCTCTCAGGTAATTGATAATGAGAAATGTGGATAATAATACCAATGCGGCGAACAGGCCGATTTTTGTCTCTCGTTTCATAATAGTTCACTTTCCTTGATTTCCACAACGAAACAACCTTCGAATTGTCCTTTCACCTCACGCAATTTCTTCTTGACATCTTCAAGGCTTTCCGATATACATATAATATATTTATAAACACGCCCGTTCCATATTACTGCAGGCTTGTAGCCACGAAAAACGGGGTCATTTTCCTTCAGGCGCTTTCCTCCGGCCAGAATCTGAATCCCATATTTCCTGTCTGATGTGACGGAATTGCCGGACGGTGAGGCAGGCCGGGCTGATTCCCGGGTGTCCGAGACATTGGTACCGTCCGCGGGCCCGGACTGCAATGAGGACTGGTCATAGGCTTTGATATACTGTTGCAATGCCTTCAGGACCGCTTTTGCAATCTTCTCACAACCCTCTGCCGACTTCAATGTAGCAAGGTCTGTGGCATTGGACATAAAGCCCGCCTCAAGCAGGGCTGCCGGCATTGACGTCTTCCAAAGCAGGTAGAATGCGCCCTGGCGAATCCCCTTGCTTGTCCTCATCGGTCCATTGCGAAGATTCGCCTCCACCTTCTCCGCAAATCTGAAACTTTGCTCGAAGTGGACGTTCTGCATCAGCTTGAAGAAAATGAAGGATTCCGGGTCTGAAGGATTGAAATTCTGGTATGTGGTGGTGTAGTCATCCTCAAGCATCATCACCGAGTTCTCCTTCTTGCAAACCTCCATGTTATATGCGTAGAGATCCCTGTTCTTGTTGGAAGACTCGCCGAGCACGAATACGGCGAATCCATTTGTTGATTTTGAGGCATTGGAATCCGCGTGTATGGAGAAGAACAGGTCAGCATTGTTCCTGTTGGCAATCTCGGCCCTTTTCTCAAGAGTGACGAAAACGTCCGTAGTCCTAGTCATCACCACTTTGATGCCAGGACAGTTTTCATTGATGAGTCTCTGGAGGCGGAGAGCGATGTCAAGATTGACTTTACTCTCATAAGTCTTACCGTCAGGACTAAGGCAGCCCGGATCCTTCCCACCGTGTCCCGGGTCAATGCAAATTGTCCTGAAACGCATTCCATCATTGTCACTCAATGCATTAGGCTGCGATAACGCAAATAATGCGAAAAACAGAATGATGACAGATGCAATATGTTTTTGCGTATTTTTCAAAATGGCCTTATATTTGTGTCTTGCAAATTTATAAAAATTTGCGATTAATCGCATATTTTGGATTGAATTGAGTCGTTTCGGACATACTTTGAGGCATAACGCAGGCAGGTTTCTGCTTGCGGTGCTGGTATTTCTGATAGCCTTGACCGTTTCATTTCCCGTCATATCCCAGGACAAGAACCGGCAGAGAAAACCGCCGAAGACTTCTTTCAGCCAGGCGGTAGCATTCAACAAGGACAGTGTTCCTCCACTTACCGACTCGATGAAGGCGGTTCTGGACTCGATCCATATCGCGGATTCCCTCTTCAAGATTGACTCCGCTGCCCTCCAGAAGAAGAGTTCTCTCGACAGGCCGGCATTCTCAACCGGAAAGGATTCGACCATCGAGGTATTCAGCAACGGTCAGAAGAAGGTTTATCTGTATGGAGACGTGACCGTCAAGTACCTTGATATGGAGCTGACCGCGGACTATATGGAGTATGATATGAATACCGGTACCGTGTACGCCAGGGGTACTCTGGACACTCTTACCGGAGAGGTGAAGGGCCAGCCTGTGATGAAACAGGGAGGCTCCACATACTCGATGGAGGAACTCAGGTACAATTTCAACTCCAACAAGGCCCGAATCACCAATATGCTCACACAGCAGGAAGAGGGTCTTCTCCACGGCAAGAACATCAAGATGATGCCGGACAAGTCCATCAATATCACCAAGGGACAATACACGGTCTGCGATTTGGAACATCCCCATTACTACCTGCATCTCACTGCTGCCAAGGTAATTACGAAACCATCACAAAAGACTGTCTTCGGACCGGCCTATCCTGTCATTGAGGATGTCCCGATGCCGATTGCGTTGCCTTTCGGATTCGTCCCGAAGAGGCCAAACAGGGCGACGGGTCTCCTTATGCCGACTTTCGGTGAGGAGAATTCCAGAGGTTTCTACCTCAGGGACCTGGGTATGTATTTCGTCTTCGGAAACTATCTGGATCTGTCAATTACAGGCGACATTTATACCCTCGGATCGTGGGCTGTGAATGTGAATTCAAGATACAAGGTTAATTACAAGGCCAACGGAAACTTCTCATTCAACATGTCCAACGACCAGACAGGTGAAAGGGGCAGCACGGACTTCTTCCAGACCAGGAACTTCGGTCTGAGATGGTCGCATACTCAGGATTCCAAGGCACATCCGGGAACCACATTCAGCGCATCGGTGAGCTTCTCCAGCCCTTCCAACAGCAAATACAACTCCACGTCCATCAACGACGCCCTCCAGAACCAGACTTCATCTTCCATTTCATACAGCAAGAACTGGAACGGAAAGTTCAACCTTTCCATCAACGCCCTGCACAACCAGAACTCCAGGGACAGTTCGTATTCATTCACATTGCCTAACCTGACATTCTCCGTCACAAGGTTTTATCCCTTCAAGCGCAAGAACAGGGTCGGAAAGGAAAAATTCTACGAGAAGTTCTCTCTCGGATACAGCACGACCCTCCAGAACAAGGTCGCATTCAAGATTTCAGACCTCAAGAAACCTGGCTTCCTGGACAAGTTCCAGAACGGCATGACCCATAATTTCCAGATTGGCCTGCCAAACTTCACCATTGCCAAGTATCTGAATTTCACTCCGAGTGTCAGCTATGGGCAGAACTGGTATTTCAAAAAGACTGACTACGAGTTCAATCCCGAGACAAACAATGTTGAAGCGAAGTCCGGGGGACAGTTCAGCCATTTCGGCATTTCCCAGACATACTCCGGAAGCCTTTCGATGAGCACCCGTCTCTATGGTATGTTCAATTTTGGAAAGGCGCATAAGATTCAGGCAATCAGACACGTAGTCTCCCCTTCCCTGTCGTTCTCATTCAGCCCGGAGAAGGGTACCTACATGAACGGTTGGAGAACATTGAACTACACCGATACCCTTGGAGTTGCCAAGACATACGACTACAACATCTATACTGGCCAGCTTTATTCACCTCCGGGCAAGGGCAAGTCTGCGACGATGAGCATCTCCATCGGAAACAATCTCGAGGCGAAGGTGCGTGACCTCAGGGACACTACCGGCAAAGGTGTCAAGAAGGTCAAGCTTATTGACCAGCTCAATCTCAGCACGGGTTACAATTTCCTTGCTGATTCAATGAGAATGAACAACATAGGCATCACGATGTCCACTTCCGTATTCGGCAAGCTCGGTATCAGTGCCAATGCCAATTTCGACCCATATGCCATCGATGAAAAGGGTCGACGCTACAATAAGTTCAATGTAATTGCCGAGGGATGGAGAAAGCCTGTCAGGCTGACGGCCGCCAGTGCTTCCCTCTCTTATTCCCTCTCCGGAAAAGGTGCCGTGAATGGCAATGACGGCTCCAAGACCCAGGACGGTCGGGGTGGCGGGGGCAACCAGAACGCGGCAGACTACTACAGACGAATCTATTACCATCCTATGACCGGTGAATATATACCGGGCGGGTGGCTGTACTATACCAATCCGAATGTGCCATGGTCGGTGAATATCAATTATTCATTCTCCTACAACCGGTCGTACCAATATACAAACAATCAGTTGATTACAAACAACCGATTCACCCAGACCCTGGGATTGAGCGGCAATGTCAAGCTCACCCCGAAGATGAATCTCAACATGACCACCGGTTTCGACCTTATGGCAATGAAGATGACCACGACACAGCTCAGTGCAACATACGACCTGCACTGTTTCAATATCTCCGTTTCCTGGGTTCCTACGGGTACCTGGCAGTCCTGGAGTTTCAGGATTGCGGCCAATGCGGCTGCACTCGCGGACCTTCTCCAGTTCAAGAAGAGTACAAGTTACTGGGACAGGTAAAGGAAAATTTTGCATTTATAATTATTTTTGCTACTTTTGTGCGTCAAACTGGAATTTCTATTTCCGGATTGTTTCATCATTTCGGTATTACATTGCGGTTCTTCACCGCACTTAATAAAAATCTTTTATGCCACATACTCTTGTAGAGTTGAATCAGATGAATGAGGAGCAGTTGCGCTCGCTCGGTAACGAATTGAAAATCAAGAAGTACAAGGATCTAAGCCTGATGGATCTCGCTTTTGCAATCCTGGATGAGGAGGCCAAAATAGCCTCAAAGCAGCCAGATCCTGAACCTCAGAAAAAGAGGCGGGGCAGACCTCGCAAAGAAGAGGCCACCAAGGCGGAGACTGAATCCGAGAATCCTGCCGCCGAGACTGAGAAGCCCGCGAAGAGGACCAGAAAGGCCAAGACTGAATCCAAATCGGAGACAAATCCTGAAGCCAAGCCGGCAGTGAATGAAGAAGTTATGAAGGACAAGCCAGCCGAGAAAGCGGAACCTGCAAAGGAGGCTGCTCAGCCTAAGTCCAAAAGGGGCCGAAAGCCGAAGACAGACGTTGCTGTTTCAGAACCTGTTGTGAAGCCGGCTGATGCTGATGCGGCAGTTCAGGACAAGAAGCAGGACAACAAGCCTGAAGACGGTGCACAGCCGCAGAAAATGGAGGAGCGAGTGTACACTGACAGACACAAGATTGTGCTTCCTCCACTCCCTCCAAGGGTAAAGAAACCGAAGGGCCAGAATGGACAGCAGAACAACCAGCAGAATGATTCACAGAATGCCGGTGGGCAGGACCAGAACAATACGAATTCCCAAAATGGCCAGAATAACCAGAATGCAAGGCAGAATGGAGGACAGCAGAACCGTCCGCAGCCTAAGCCGAGAATTGAATTTGAAGGGACTGTCGAGGCTACCGGTGTGCTCGAGATTATGCCTGACGGATATGGCTTCCTCCGTTCATCCGATTATAATTATCTGAACTCCCCTGATGACATATACGTATCACAGAGTCAGATTAAGAACAATGCTCTCAAGAACGGCGACACTGTAACAGGTGAAATCAGGCCTCCGAAAGAGGGTGACAAGTACTTCCCTCTTGTAAAAATCAGCTATATCAACGGCCGTTCTCCTGAATACATCAGGGACAGGGTTCCGTTTGACTTCCTGACGCCGCTTTTCCCGGACGAGAAGTTCAATCTCCTTGGGCATGGTCATGAGCGCGATCTTTCCTGCCGTATCGTGGATATGTTCACACCTATAGGAAAGGGACAGAGGGGGCTTATCGTGGCCCAGCCAAAGACTGGTAAGACAATGTTGCTCAAGTCCATAGCCAATGCCATCGCAGACAATCACCCTGAGGTTTACGAGATTGTGCTCCTGATTGACGAGCGCCCGGAGGAGGTTACGGACATGAGCCGCAGCGTGAAGGCCGAGGTGGTTGCATCAACATTCGACGAGCCTGCCGAAAGGCACGTGAAGGTAGCGAACATGGTACTTGAAAAGGCCAGGAGACTGGTTGAATGCGGACACGACGTTGTCATTCTCCTGGACTCCATCACAAGGCTTGCAAGGGCTTACAATACTGTCCAGCCTGCGTCCGGAAAGGTGCTCACCGGCGGTGTGGATGCCAATGCTCTCCAGAAACCTAAGAGGTTCTTCGGTGCGGCCAGGAACATCGAGGGAGGCGGTTCTCTCACGATTCTCGCAACGGCCCTCACTGAGACCGGCTCAAAGATGGACGATGTGATCTTTGAGGAATTCAAGGGTACCGGCAATATGGAACTCCAGCTTGACAGGACATTGTCGAACAGGCGCATCTTCCCTGCTGTGAATGTCATTCTTTCCAGCACAAGGCGTGACGACCTTCTCTATTCACCTGAGCAGGCGCAGCGTATCTGGATTTTGAGGAAGCTGCTGGCTGAGATGAACCCGACAGAGGCAATGAACTTCATGATTCAGCTCATGGACCAGTACAAGACCAATGTCGACCTTCTGGACAATATGAACAAGGTTTCTCCGAAGGATGCCAAGAACTACGACTATTAGTATTCAGCGGATCATGCTGACGGTTCTTGCCGTCATTTCCGCATTTTCCTGCAATGTCAATAATCTGCCTCACGAAATCGATGAGGCAGAATCGTTTATGAGGCATGACCCGGCCCGCGCAAAGGCCATTCTCGAAGATGCTTCAAGGTATCGGAAAGGAAATCGCCGGGAGAGGGCTTCCTGGTGTCTAATGTATGTCTGGGCTAAGTACAATGCCTATGACAATGACCTTTCGGCGGAGCAGCTCGATACTGCCTGCACTTTCTTCCTGAGGCATGGTTCGCATCTTAGAAAGGCGCAGGCTTACTATCTGAGAGGGGCTGTGCGTCAAGAACTTAAGCTTGGCAAGGAGCCTGAATGGCTGGATGATTTCAACCGGGGCTGCCACGAGGTGGAGAAGACCCAGGACTGTTATCTTGCCACGATGCTCTTCAACCGGTACGGTACTGAGATGAATCTCAGGAAATGGTACGAGGATGCCATTCCGGCCTTCAAAAAATCCATTAAATATGCGCAAAAGGGAGGGCTGCAGTCATTTGCCGTCACTTCGATGATCAATCTTTCTCATTCGTACCTTTTTCTCGGGGATGCGGAAGGGAACTGGGACAATGCCATCGAAACGGCTCAGAAGGCATTGGCAATAGCTGAAGAGAGCGGCAGCGATGATTCAATATCACGCGTATTGTCGACTCTTTCCGTCTGCTATAGCCGCGCGGGAGAGACTGAAAAGGCTCTGGAATATTCCAGAAGGTCTGTATTGATGCAGAAGAAGCTTTACAATGCGGGGGTGAGGAAGGAATTGCCGAGGTACAACACTCTGGCCGATGCTTTCAGGAAGAACGGCCAGGCTGATTCGGCATTGTTCTATGCTTCAAAATGTTACGGAAGCAGGGATGTTACTTCAAGGCTTACTGCGTATCAGATTTCCTATATCGTATATCGGGATCTTCTTGAAGACAATGAGAATACGGTCAAGTATATGTCTCTTTATCAGGAGATTAAGAATGCGCAGATAGAATCCCAGAACAACGGCAAGGTCGTCGTGAATGCTCTCAAGCTGGAGCAGGAGGAGGCGGATGGCGCCAAATTGAGGATGGGGGTTGTGATTGGCTGCATTCTTCTGGTCTGCATTGCCCTCATTGTGGTACTGAGATATTATTTTCATCTTTCCAGCCACAAGACAGAGGAATTGGCGGCGGCTGAGGAGAAGGTTGAAAAAGTAAGTACGGAGCTCATCGACAGAGACAGTCTTGTGGCTTCTCTGCGGAAGGCTCCGCACTATCTTGACGACAATGACTGGAACAGGATTGTCGGTCTTGTGGACAAGGTTTATGACGGCTGGTGCACTTCCCTGGCCTCGTCCGGGCTTACCCAGGGCAATATCAGGATAGCCTGTCTTGTCCGTCTCGGTTTCACTACTTCCGAGTCTGCTGCCATCATGGGAATTTCACCGGCATCGGTGACCAAGGCTAAGCAGCGGCTTAAGAGCAAGCTATCCTGAATTAACTGATTACCAGACTTTTACTCTGTTCTCAGGAGCGACGTAAAGCGAGTCGCCAGGCTGGATGTTGAAGGCATCGTACCAGTAGTCGCACTGTGCGAGCGCACCGTTGACGCGGAGTCTTGCAATCGAATGTACATCCATCATTGTGAGATACCTGAGGATTTCTTCGCTTGCGGTGTCAGCCCATACGTTGGCATAGGAGAGGAAGAATCTCTGCTCAGGGGTGAAGCCGTTGTCTGTGTCAAGTCTGCCGTGTTTCTTCTGCCACATCTGGAAGGCTTCGTAGGCGATATTGAGTCCGCCGTGGTCGGCAAGGTTTTCTCCGAGGCAGAGGGCTCCGTTGGCTTTGAGTTCGCCAGGAATTACCCAAAGTGAATTGAAGAATTCCACCATCTGGGAGCAAGGCTTGCTGAATCCTTCGGTATCGGCTTCGGTCCACCAGTCAGAGAGGTTGCCGTCTTTGTTGTATTTGCGTCCCTGGTCGTCGAAGCCGTGTGTCATTTCGTGTCCGATTACGACTCCAATCGCACCGTAATTAGCTGCTGCATCGGCTGTTATGCTATAGAGAGGTGGCTGGAGGAAGCCTGCAGGGAAGCAGATTTCATTGGTGGTCGGATTGTAATATGCATTGACCATCTGGGCCGGCATATGCCACTCGTCGGTATCGACAGGCTTGTTGTATTTCTTGTTGTAGTTGAGTTCCCAGTAGAATTTGCGGGCTGCCCTGATGTTGTCGTAGAGGGTGAGCTCAGGATCGACGGTGAGTCCGCTGATGTCGTCCCATTTGTCGGGATAGCCGACCTTGACTTTGTAGGCTGCAAGTTTGTCGAGGGCTATTGCCTTGGTGGAGTCGCACATCCAGTCCTGCTTCCTGATGATTTCTGCAAGGGATGCCTGGAGATTGGAAATCATTTCGAGCATCTCGTCCTTGGCTTCTTTCGAGAAGTATCTCTTGACGTACATCTGGCCTACAGCATCGCTCATGAAGTTGTCCACGAGGGATTCGGCCATTTTCCATCTCGGGGTCTTCTGCTGGACTCCGTAGAGTTTCTTGTTGAAGTCGAAGTTTTCGTCGGTGAAGTCGTCGGACAATACTGATGATGCTCCGGAGATGAGCTGCCAGCGGTAAATGTCCTTGAGGTCTTCGAGGGATGCTGTCATAAGGATTTCACAGGCTTTTGCAACTGGTTCAGGCTGACCGAGATCCACTTCCCTTGTAAGATTGTATCTGTAGTTGTCGAGGTAGGTTCTCCAGTCGAATCCGCCGCAGATGGCGGTGAGGGAATCTACTGTAACCTTGTGGTAGTTGGCGTCAGAGTCGCGCTGCTTTTCCATTGAATAATAAGGTTCTGCGATGGCGGTCTCGATGGCCCAGATTCTTTCCATCTTGTCTCTGGACTCTTCTGCGCCGTAGCCTGTGAGGACGAAGAGGCGTACCATATGCTCTTTCATGGCTTCCCTGATCATTGTGTTCTGCGGGTCGTCGCTGAGGTAGTAGTCTCTGTTTCCGAGTGAAAGACCGTCCTGGCTGATGCAGACGATGTTGTTTCTGGAATCTTTCTCGTCAGCGCCGACGAAGATGCCGAAGAGAAGGTTGTCGTGCTCTCTGGCGCAATGTGCAAGCAGGTCCTCCCTGGTCTGGATGGCGTCGATTTCTGCAATGTGGGCGCGGAGTGGAGCTGCTCCTTCGCTGTTGAGACGGACCGAGTCCATCATCATGTTGTAGAGGTCACCGATTTTCTGCTCGATGCTGCCTTTCTTGTTCTCGCCTGCGGCAATGTCCTGGATGAGGGCTGCAAGGGCCTTGATGTTGTCATCCTGAACCTTTCCTACGGTTCCCCACATAGGATACTCCTTAGGCTGAGGGTTGAGTTCAGCCCAATGCCCTGTGGCATATCTTGCGAAATCGTCGCCTGCGCGGACGGTGGTGTCCATGTAGGCGTAGTTGATGCCGGCGTTCCTGTCCGGTGTTCTTGTGCATCCTGCCGCTAGCAGCAAGGTGCAGATTGTCAGAAGTTTTGCTTTCATATTTATCATTAGTGCATTTGTTTTTCTCTGCTCCGGCGCTTGTTTTACTTTGCTCCGGCGCTCCCGTCTGAGAGCTCTATTGAAGTTTCCGACGGCAAAGTTACACTATATTTAGATATGTTGTACTTTTTCGATGTGGACAATGCAAAATTATATATGACTGGTAATTAGCATGTTAAGTGATATCAACGTGGACATTACCATCAAAAGGCCTGAGAATCGGCCGTATTGTCATTGCTAACTGGGCTACGGAATGGGGTGCCGGAATGGAACGTGGCGGCCGGAATGGTACCTCATTTCTCCGGACCAGGCCCTCCCAAACTGCGTTTGGGCCCCTCCCTCTAGTGCCGAGGGCGGCAAGTCCTGCGAAATGAGGTACCATCCCGGCTCATGGCATTGACGTAGAACTGGATTTGCGGCGAACCTTCCATGCTGGAGGGCTGAATCGTGGATGGTTCAAGGTCAAAAGGGTGAACCTTCCACGTTGTATGCCCGAATCGTGGACGGTTCGAGGTCAAAAAGGCGAACCTTCCACGAATTAGGCACGTATCACGGATGGTTCATTTCTCAGAAGCGAACCTTCCATGCTGAAAGCCGATATCATGGAAGGTTCAATATCTAGGGGCGTACCTTCCACGCTGTATGTCTGAATCGTGGACGGTTCGAGGTCAAAAGGGCGAACCTTCCACGAATTAGGTGCGTATCACGGATGGTTCGATATAAAACAACGGAACCTTCCATGCTGAAAGCCGATATCATGGAAGGTTCAATGTCAACGGGGTGAACCTTCCACGCTGTATGCCCGAATCGTGGATGGTTCAAGGTCAAAAAGGTGAACCTTCCACGAATTAGGTGCGTATCACGGATGGTTCATTTCTCAGAAGCGAACCTTCCATGCTGGAGGCTGATATCATGGATGGTTCGATATAAAAACAACGGAACCTACCATGCTGAAGGGCTGAATCGTGGATAGTTCGAGGTCAAAAGGGCTAACCTTCCACGAATTAGGTGCGTATCACGGATGGTTCATGTCTCAGAAGCGAACCATCCACGCTGGAGGTTGATATCATGGAAGGTTCAATATCTAGGGGCGAACCATCCACGCTGCTAGTCGATATTATGGACGGTTCATATCTTAAGCACGAACCTCCCCACGGAGCACCTTTCAGCAGACGATGTCTGCAGGCGGCATCAGCCGCCGCACGGAGAACAGCGAAGTTTGGGCCTTGAGGCGATGTTGCGAATGGTATGTTTTCATTGTAATGGAACGCGGGTGCCGGAATGGTACCTCATTTCTCCGGACCTGGCCCTCCCAAACTGCGTTTGGGCCCCTCCCTCTAGTGCCGAGGGCGGCAAGTCCTGCGAAATGAGGTACCATACCGGCTCATAGCATTGACGTAGAGCTGGATTTGCGGCGAACCTTCCATGCTGGAGGGCTGAATCGTGGACGGTTCGATATAAAACAACGGAACCTTCCATGCTGAAAGCCGATATCATGGAAGGTTCAATGTCAACGGGGTGAACCTTCCACGCTGTATGTCCGAATCGTGGAAGGTTCGAGGTCAAAAGGGCGAACCATCCACGCCTGTAGTCGATATCATGGAAGGTTCAATATCTAGGGGCGAACCTTCCATGCTGGAGGGCCATATCACGGATGGTTCGATATAAAACAACGGAACCTTCCATGCTGAAGGCCGATATCATGGACGGTTCATATCTCAAGCACAAACCTCCCCACGAAGCACCTTAAGCAGACGAAGTCTGCGAAGGCGCCATCAGGCGCCGCGCGAAGGAATGCGAAGGGTTGGCCGGAGGCGATGGTGCGCCCGGAGCGCCCTCCCCCGTAATGGGGGCAGGGGGGAAATATAAACAAGCCATCAGGCGCCGCGCGAAGAAATGCGAAGCGTCGGCCAGCGGCGATGGTGCGCACGGAGCGCACACCCACGTAATAGGGACAGGGTGGGAAATAAAAAGGCGGGACCGTAAGCCGGTTTCTGTTTTTGAATCTGCCATTTATCTACGCAACCTACCCCCTGACATCGGGCGGGCAGTCCTCATCTGTCAGTATATTTGGTTTTGCAGGCCCTGGTGCCGTACCCGCAATACATCGCTGCAATGCGCCGTGGGCTCTTACCCCACATTTTCACCATCACTTCCGGGACTGGCCCGGAGGCAGACATTCTCTGTTACGGCTGGCAAAAGATTACTCCCATCTGCGATTTCCGCAGCAGGGCGCCCTTTCCTGTCCGGACTTTCCTCACCTGACTTGTGACAGGCGCGGCAGATCGTCCCGCCTTGAAGAATATGCAAAATTATAGAAAGTTGGGAACTTGGGCAATAATTTGAAGAGAAACTTTCTTGACTGCATGCAGGATTGTGGCAACAAGCGCCTGCAAAGCAGCCAGTTATGCTATTTCTCGTAAATCGCCTTGTTGTTCTCCGATTCCCAGATTTCGACCTTGTAGCAGTTCGGAGTCACGTCGCACATCCATTTGGCAAGATTTTCCGCCGTTGGACTGAAAGGAAGGACCGCATTGAGATTCTTGTGGTCAATCTGCGACATGATGTTCTTCTTGATATAGGTGAAATCGGTCACCATCCCATCCTCATTCAGAGTCTCAGACTTGCAATGAACAATGACAATCCAGTTGTGTCCGTGAAGTTCCTCACACTTGCTGCCACATTCAGTTGTCACATAATGGGCTGCGGAAACCTCAAAGCGCTTGCTTACGTAATACATTGAATTATAATTATTTGGCTATGCGAGGAAAGATTATCTGGTCACTGGCTCACGTGACATTGCAGCCTCCAGAACGCGGGCGAGCTGGTCAGGGCAGGAGGTACCGCGTCCGGCACAGTCAATCCCCTTGAGACGCCTTATGGCCTCGTCCACCTTCATCCCCTTGATCAAAGCACCGATGCCCTTGGCATTGCCGTTGCAGCCACGGGTATAGACCACGCTGTCGACCACATCATCTATAAGATGTATGTCAATCCGGACCGAGCATACAATTGCACTCGGGGCAGCAGTAATATAGCGGATTCCATCAATGACCTCATCCCTTACAATGTTGAAATCATCCCCAACCATTTTCTTTTCTGTTTTAACACCCTCGTCATCAGGCGGACAAGCCGTTGGGACGGCAGCCAGCATCATCATTGCGCCGATGAACGACATTATTGTTGTTACCATATATATTTAGTCATCATAAACAGCTGCTAATTTAGTCATTCCGGGTCAATTATTCAATACCCGCACATCAATGTGGGTCAAAGAGTAAAATATTGCTGAAATATATTTCGATTAGCCTCCTTTTTTCTTTTCGTTTTGAAAACAAAATTTTATATTTGCATTATGAATCGAAAGGATTTATGCGTTTTGATATATTTAACCCAATATGGCACAATACAAGGAAAATGAATTTGATGTAATAGTCATCGGCGGCGGCATTACAGGAGCCGGAACTGCCAGAGACTGTTCATTGAGGGGGCTGAGGACGCTTCTTATCGAGAGAAACGACATTGCGGACGGAGCTACCGGAAGGAATCACGGACTTTTGCACAGCGGGGCGAGATATGCCGTCACTGATCAGGAGTCCGCCACCGAGTGCATCCAGGAGAATATGATTCTGAAAAGAGTCGCAAATCATTGTGTGGATGATACTTCCGGATTCTTTATCACCTTGCCGGAGGATGACCTTGCCTATCAGGCGAAATTCGTCGAGGCCTGTACCAAGGCTGGCATAAAGGCTGAGGTCATTGACCCGAAGGAAGCTGTCAGGCTTGAGCCGTCAGTCAATCCGGACATCATCGGGGCGGTCAGGGTTCCGGATGGTTCCGTGGATCCTTTCAGGCTTTGCTCATCCAATGTCGTGGATGCAAAGCTTCACGGTGCAAAAGTCCTTGTATATACTGAGGTTACGGGTTTCATTTTCGAAGGGACCAATATTGTCGGAGTGAAAGTACACGACAAAAAGTCTGGTGAGGATGCCGAATACAGGGCGCCTATTACCGTCAATGCCGGAGGAATCTGGGGACATCATATCGCTGAATTGGCCGGTGCCCAGATCGGTATGTTTCCTGCGAAGGGAGCCCTCCTGATTTTTGCGCACAGGGTCAACGGTATTGTCCTGAACCGTTGCCGCAAGCCTGCCAATGCTGACATACTTGTGCCGGGAGATACTGTCTGCGTAATTGGAACCACCTCTACTAAAGTGCCTTTTGAGGAATGTGACAATATGAGGGTGACTCCGGATGAAGTCCAGCTCCTCATCTCTGAAGGAGAAAAACTCGCACCTTGTCTCGGTGAGACGAGAATACTAAGGGCATATGCAGGAGTAAGGCCGCTTGTATCTGCCGACAATGACCCGAGCGGAAGAAGCATAAGCAGAGGCATTGTCCTCTTTGACCACGAGAAGCGCGACGGAATAGGGGGATTCATTACAATTACAGGAGGTAAGTTGATGACTTACAGACTTATGGCAGAGATGGCAACTGACCTCGTCTGCGAGAAGCTTCATTCCGCCTCAAAATGCGAAACCCGCACTACCCCGCTTCCTGGTTCCGGACATGGCGATGTCAGAGAGGTTTCGAAGAAAATATGGGCCAATCCTACCACTGCGCAGAAAGCGACAGCGGGCAGGGTCGGGAGCCTTGCTTCAGGTATAAAACTCAAATCCATTGAGGAACAGAGCCTTGTATGCGAATGCGAGGAGGTCCCGGAAAGCGAAGTCGATAATGCAATCAAGAACCTCGACGTGCACAATCTCGTTGACCTCAGGAGGAGGACAAGGGTCGGCATGGGTACCTGTCAGGGTGAACTTTGCGCCTGCAGGGCTGCAGGACTTCTTGGAAAGGCTCAAGGCTGTGCGGAAAGGGCAAGGAAGGACCTGGTCAATTTCATGAATGAAAGATGGAAAGGTATCTTCCCTATTGCCTGGGGAGAATCGCTCAGGGAGGCAGAGTTCACCGAATGGGTATATTCTGAATGTCTCGGGCTCAGTGAGCAGGAATAACAAAGCATTGATTATCAAAAAGATAAAAATATGAAATTCGATACAGTAATAATCGGAGGCGGTCTTTCGGGCCTGATTTGCGGACTGAGGCTCCAGAGAAGTGGCAGGAAATGCGCAATTGTCTCGGCCGGGCAGAATGCCATGCATTTCTTCTCCGGCGGATTCGGTCTCCTCTCAAGAATGCCTGACGGCAGTGCTGTTGACTCCCCTATTGAGGCTATTGAAGGGCTTCCTGCTGAACATCCGTACAGAAAAATAGGTAAGGACAATGTCTCTTCATACGCCAGTGAGGTCGTTCCAATGTTCGAGTCCTGTGGAATCAAGCTGAGAGGCAATGCAGTGAAGAATGGCTGGATGATTTCCGCATCCGGCCTGCCGAAGAGAACTTGGCTTACGGTTTACGACGTTGACATTTACGAGACGAAAGACTTCAGACCAGGCGACAATATTCTGCTTGTGAACATTGAGGGATTCCTGGATTTCAATACCTCATTCATTGCGGAAGCATTGGAGAAGAAGGGAGCGAAATGCAGAATCGCTGCTGTTTCAACTGATGACATCAGGGCTTTGAGAAAAAATCCGAGCGAGATGCGCTCCTCCAACATTGCCAAGATGATGAGTCGTAAGGATGCACGCGAAAGATTCGTGGCAGAAGTGAATAAGATTAGCCATGATACTGATACTGTGATACTTCCTGCAGTTTTCGGGCTCAAGGGAAGTGAAGAGGTGGAGGACATTCGCAAGAGCGTGGATGGAAACGTTGTCTTTGTCGGGACTCTGCCGCCATCAGTACCGGGAGTTCGCACCCAGATGAAGCTCAAGAACGCATTCGAAGAGGCAGGGGGCGTATTCCTGATGGGTGACAAGGTCAATGGAATCGAGGTGAAAGATGGAAAGGTTGTTTCCGTAAGCACGGCAAACCTTGAGGAAATCAGGCTTGAGGCCGACAGTTTCGTCCTTGCCTCAGGCAGTTATTTCGGACACGGTCTCGTAGCAGACAGGGAAAAGGTCAGCGAAACAGTATTCGGACTGGACGTTGAATGTAACGGGGACAGGAACAACTGGTACAATCCCGACTTCTTCAAATCCCAGGCTTACCTCTCATTCGGTGCGGCAACAGACAATGAACTTAAGGGTATTAAGAATGGAGAAGTAATTGAAAATCTGTATGTTGCAGGTTCTGTTCTGGGAGGTTGCAATCCACTTTATGAGGGTAGCGGAGCCGGAATCGCAATAATGACTGCAATGTACATTTCGGACAAGATTTCAAGCAGAAAGTAGTTTCGTTCAGACAATTATAAAATGAAAACAGAAAATATCGATAATTTCGAACAGTGTATCAAGTGCACAATCTGTACGGTTTACTGCCCTGTAGTGCCGGTAAATCCGGCATATCCAGGACCAAAGCAGGCCGGACCGGACGGTGAGAGGCTGAGAATCAAGAACAATTATTTCTTTGACGAGGCTCTTAAATATTGTCTGAACTGCAAGCGTTGCGATGTTGCATGCCCTTCAGGAGTACGTATTTCCGACATGATTCAGGAGGCAAGAATCAATTTCAGCAAGAAGAAGCCGAAACTACGCGACATGATGCTCGCAAGTACTGATTTTATGGGTACGATGGCAACTCCATTCGCCCCTGTCGTAAATGCTGTCCTTCCGCTCAAGCCGGTAAAGGCTGTATTGGATGGTGTTATGGGCATTGACCACCGCAGGCAGTTCCCTAAATACACTGGCACAAAGTTCGAAACCTGGTTCAAGAAGGAGGCAGCGGACAGGCAGGCTGGATTCAAGAGGCACATCGCATATTTCCACGGCTGCTATGTGAACTACAACTATCCTCAGCTTGGTAAGGACTTCGTCAAGGTAATGAATGCCCTCGGTTACGGCGTGAATCTGATTGACAAGGAGAAATGCTGCGGTGTGGCAATGATTGTAAACGGAATGGCTGATTCCGCGAAGAAGAATGCAAGGCACAATGTCAATGCCCTCAGCAAGGCTATCCCCGGCAATGAGAAGATTCTTACCTCTTCATCAACCTGCGTCCTTACGATGAGGGATGAGTATCCTGAACTACTGAAAGTGGACAATTCTGCTGTCAGGGACAGTCTCGCCCTCGGCACGAAATTCATTTTCAGCCTCATTGACAGCGGCAAGGTAAAGTTGGCTTTCAAGAAGGACTACAAAGCGCGCATCGCCTACCACACTCCTTGCCATCTTGAGAAACTCGGCTGGGGAGTATTCTCGACATCTGTCCTGAAAATGATTCCTGGAGTTGAATTTACTCTTCTTGACAGCAATTGCTGCGGAATATCAGGAACTTACGGATTCAAGAAAGAGAATTATGATGCCTCCCAGGCTATTGGCGCTCCATTGTTCGAGCAAATCAGTAGAATCAATCCAGACTTTGTCGCCTGCGACTGCGAAACCTGCAAATGGCAGATCGAAATGTCCACCGGATACACGGTCAAGAATCCGATCAGCATACTTGCCGAGGCTCTTGACCTCGAAGAAACGGCTAAACTGAACAACCAATAATATTGCTTGAGCAGCCCTCGTCCGAAAAGGAACGGGGGCTGTTCTTTACCAAATCCACTTATAGCATTAAGGTAGTTCAGTCTAGATATTGGCAGACAAGATTACATCAGAAATAAGGCGATGACCTTCTTCATTGGGATGCATACCGTCCTCACAGAGATAATCTGAATAATTCCTCTTAGACAGAAAGCAGGAAGTTATATCAATGACAGGGACGCTACATGAGGATGCAAGCCTGTACAGCTCAAGATTATACATCTCATGCCAGTTTGAAATGGGGGTTACGCTGCCGCCAAGCCAGTCAAGCACATTTCCTGCCTTTTCAGGGACGAAATCCTTGGTTATATTCCGAAAGAATTTCAATGGATCAATCGGTGGCAAGGTAAGTACGACTGGAGAACATCCTGCGACACGCACAGAATCAATCATTTCCTTGTAATAGGCGAAAAATTCTGCTGGCCACGTATCAGGAGCAAAATCGCCACACGGATTCTCGGATATAGCTTTCCAGTCGTGATTGGAGTCATTGCCTCCGAACTCGAGAAGAGCATATTGTGCGTCTTCAATTTGAACAATATGTCTCTTAATGTCACGCAAACCTCGTCTTACCGTATTGCCGAAACGTCCGAAATTGTTGATTTTGGCTCCAAGTTTCCTCTCGCAGATGGAGGTGAAGGACTTATCCGATATTACATACCGCAGTTCGCCCGTACATTGACTATCAGTTACAATACCCTTCATGACCGAATCTCCAAATGACACAATTACCTTATTCTCAAATAGTTTCATATTGTCATACACATTAATAACATAAATGTTATAAACAATCTTCTTCAGAAGACATTGCAAAGGTACAATAAGGTCTCAATGCCGGAAAAGAATGTCCATTTGCATGTAAGAATAGTGACAGAAATAGAGAATTTGTGACTAAAATAGCATATAATTGACGAATATACACTATATTTGCGTTCGTCACACCACTAAAAGTGACTAAAGATATGGTAGAACTGAAGGAAGTGTTCAATAGATTCGCACCTCAGATTATTTATATCATTGCGGTGCCTGTATTTTTCATAGCTTTCCTGCTTGTGTACTCACCGGGATGGTGTGTACGCTTCCTTGACTTCGGAAAGTTCGGATATTACTTCCATGTCACGATGCTGACCTGTATAGTCGCCGGAGGTTGCGGACTCGGAAGGAGCATTCTGTATGTACTGCGAAGGAAAATCACCAATACTGTGTACTACGCCTGGTGTCTTCTGGAGATGGTTGTGTCTTCATTGTTTGCAGCACTCTACATCTGGCTGATGAGCAGGATGGAAATCGCATATTTTCCGGCAGTAGCGCAGTCATTCGCCATGATTTCCCTGACCTGTATCTATCCCTATACAGTCATTCATATTGCCTTATTGCTGCATTATACAAAGAAAAAATCCGAATCGGCAGTAGCTCTGCAAGATGACCGTATCAGATTCTATGACAACAGGAAAAACCTCAAGTTCGCGGCAATGGTGTCTTCCGTCTTCTATTTGAGCGCTGATGAGAATTATGTGAACATCCACTATACTGATGACAACGGAAAGATGCAGGCTTTCGTTTTGCGCTCATCAATGAAAAGCATTGAGGAACTCTGCGCCTCACATTCTCTTGTAAGATGCCACCGATCCTATATTGTCAATCCTGAACATGTCCGTATCCTTAGGAAGGACTCAAGAGGACTTCTGTTTGCTGACCTCGACACTCCGGAGCCTGTAAGTGTCCCTGTGACAAAGACTTATTATGACAGGCTCGCGGAATTGATTTGAAATGCGAGTGATTATCTGCTCCTCGTCTGAATACGCTTGCGGAGTGTTTTGGACAAGGATATCGGATAGTCTTCATCCGAGCTGTTCAACCATTTGAGGGCAAGGTCATTGTCTCCCATCAGGAAGCAGGCGGTGGCAATATTGTACTCTGCGCAGGAACGTTTCATAGGATTGTTTGTGTCAAGCAGGCTGATCCAGACCTTCATTGCCTCATTCCATTTGTAATCAGAGGCATACTGAGCCGCTGCAAGCCAGGCCTCTGGGCTCTCATAATATATGAAAGTATAGGTCTCCTCTTTCCAGACAGGAGCGAATGTCCTTGCAGAGACCTCTCCAAGGTTTTCAGCGGATGATCCGATTCTATTCCAAATCGAATCTGCCGCGGCCTGACGGCCAAGACTAGCCTCCATATTGGCTGATAGCATGCGTGTACCTGTCCAGACACGGACAGTATCACTGCCCGAAAGCGAGTCAAAACCATACAGTTTTATAGCAACCGGGACGGAAACTGGATAGTAAGTACCTGATGTAGATGTCTTTTGTTCTTTAATCTGAACATTTCCGAACTCCGGCGCATCGAACAGGAAGACAATGTCGCAGCCTGTATCCACTATCAGATTGATCAATGTGTCGGCATTGGAATAGACTCCCCCTACGACCTTCGGCATCTTATAGAGATTGACAGCCTCGGCGCCATTGAAATAATTCTTCTCAATCGCTGAGGCGAAGCCGTTGGCAAGACATTCATTGAAAACGGAGTCCTTTGCCGAATCCTCATTGAGATATACCACAGCAACACTTTTGCCGTCAATTGACATTCCGGATGAAGATGGATAACGCATCTCCACATTCATGCTGAATGCCTGCGGGTCACAGGACTGCAATGCCACAAGGGCTGAAAGGGCCGCAATGGCCGATAAAAGACTCCGTTTCATAATCCTTTAATCTACAAATGTTACGAAATCGCCGACGAGATCATATTCGTCAGCCTCCGTAATCCTGACTTTGAAGAATCGGCCGACAAGATTGTCAGCGCTCTCCCCCATTGTCTCAGGTTCAAATTTCACCAATATTTCACCGTCAACCTCAGGGCTCTCGTATTCACTCCGGCAAACGATTATTCCATCATTGACGTAATCGGCAAGCACAACAACTTCCGTTCCTATACGGGACTCATTGAATCCTGAAGAAATAAGACTCTGCTCATTCATCAGTATGTCAAGCCTTTCCTTCTTGACTTCCTCGGGTACCGAATCCGGGAAATGCTCTGCATCATAGGTGCCTTCCTCCTCGGAATATGTAAATGCTCCAAGTCTCTCAAAATGAGCAACTTTTACAAAGTCAAGCAACTCATTGAACTCTTCCTCACCTTCTCCCGGATGGCCCACTATCATCGTTGTCCTGAGCACGATTCCCGGCACCTTTTCCCTCATTTTCCGGATGAGTTCCCTTGTCCAGCGACCGTCCACGTGCCTGTGCATCATATCCAGAACCTTGTCAGAAACGTGCTGGAGAGGAATGTCTAGATAGCGGCAGACCTTCGGGTTGTCAGCCATCTGGTCGAGTACATCCTCCGGAAAATCAGCAGGATAAGAGTAGTGAATACGAATCCTCCTGATTCCCTCAATTTCAGAAAGTTTCTCCAGAAGCTCGGCCAATGCACGCCTGTGATAAATATCCAGACCATAATATGTCGTGTCCTGGGCAATGAGAATCAGTTCCTTGACTCCTGAATCGGCAAGAGAGCGGGCCTCAGCCAATATATCCTCCATTGGTACAGACTTGTGAGGTCCTCGGATGAAAGGAATTGCACAGTAGGAACATCTTCTGTCACAACCCTCCGAAATTTTGAGATATGCGTATGGCAATGCCGCATCTTTCCTGTGCCTCTCATTGGCAAGACGGGGCTTCATCCTGCAGCCAAGCGCCCTGACTACCGGAGAAAGGTCACGGGCACCATACCAGCCATCCACTTCGGGTATCATATCCGGCAATTCAGCATTGTAACGCTGTGAAAGACAGCCGAATACCAGAAGTTGACCTACTTTGCCAGCCTTTTTCAACTCAGCTGCCTCAAGAATGGCCTGGATAGACTCTTCCTTGGCATCCCCGATAAATCCACAGGTATTGACAAGGAAGTAGTCCACCGGCCTGTCATCATCCTCGGGAATGATTTCAAACCTGTCTTTGACCTGAGCCAGAAGATGCTCGGTGTCGACAAGATTCTTTGAACAGCCGAGGGTGACAACCCTGATGGTTGAACGGCTTTTGTCAACTGATGAACAAGAATTCATTTGTCAGGTCCGTTATTCTTCAGTCTTCTCCTCCTCAGTCTCTGCCTCATTCTCGTCAACGAAATCGAGGGACGCGTAATTTTTCAGTTCATTGTACCAATCCACGACTTTCTTCATGTGTGATACATAGAAACGCTCCGAGTCATAATCAGGTATTGCTTTGAGAAACAATGACTTAAGTTCATCTGAGCTGGCCTTGGATGACGGTGCGTCTGCATCGCCGAGAACTTCCTGGAGCTTGAGGAACACATCCTTGAGCTTCATTTCACCCTCAGAAGTATAGATAGCGATATCGGCAAGTGTTGTAATGCGTGCCTTCATATCAAAGCAGGTTCTCTTCTTGTCTGAGAGAGCCTCTGCAATGGCTCCGTTGCGGGCCTGTGCGAGATAAAGGAACAGGCCGCGCTGACCTGATACTGAAAGAATCCTTGCAAGATCTGTTTTCATAATGTAAATATTTAATTATCAATTATCTGACAATAGACGGCCAATCTGCCTGAAAACATTGTCCGCACATTGGTGCAACTCGTCTCTTGTACCGTTGTTCTCAATATAAAAATCTGCATTCCCGTCAATGCGTACCTGGCTTTCCATCCTTGAGCGCACAGCTTCCGGACCGGCATCGTCCCGGGCTGCGGCTCTGGCAATCCTGGTTTCCAGGGATGCATTGACACATACCGAGTAGTCGAACTCCTTTCTGAAGAGGGGCAATCCCAGGGCTATGGCCGACTCCATGCAGACGAATGGAATACTTCCGGCATAGCCGCACCACTCCCTATCGGTCATATGGTCACGCCATTCTCTGAAGTCCGACAACACCGCAGGATGCACGACAGCTTCACAGTCACGCAATGCAACCTCATCATTGAAGATTCTGGAAGCCAATGCTTTACGGTCAAATCTTCCATTCTCGTCCAAAAGCCTCAAACCCAACTTCGAGGAAAGCCTTCCTACAAGTTCAGGTTCATTGTCGTACAATGCCTTGGTGCGGGAATCGGAATCATATACGGGTACTCCCCGGGAAATCAGGTATCGGCTGAGTTCAGTTTTTCCGCTTCCAATGCCTCCGCAAATCAATATGGTTCCTATCTTCCTCATCTTCCGCTCTCCACGCATTCAAACACATCAGGACTTATTACATAGTCTATAACGTCGTCCGGCAAACCGTCAATTGAAGGAATACATTGTCCGTGAACCGATTGCTCAAACTGTTCATAGTCTACATAGACATTGGCCATTCTCTCGGGATCCGAAGAAACAGGGAAAGTGCATCTGAAGGTCACCTCGGCTGTTGACGGATAAATGACTAAATTCTTTCCAGAAGGTACGTTCCTGCCCCTTACAGGCAATAAGGCCTTGATTTCCACATATCTGGATACCTCAATCGAATAATCTACAGACTCGGAAGATATACGTATCCCCTGAATTTTTTCAAGTTTTGCAACTCCTCTTCGGGATGATGAGAGATTATCCAGAGAAATAGGCTCTGTAAACACCTTGTCAACAGATGCCAGATGAGATGGCTCCCCGTAGATTGTTACGGAGTCAGGGTTCATCCGCATTTCGCCCACAATTGTATATTGTGGCTTGTAACTTATTGAATTTACGGGAACTACGGGAACCCGTCTATGATTCTCCTCAGGGAATCTGAAAAAGAGAGTGTCGCTGACGAAAGCCTCGAGTTTGACAGAGTTTCCGAATATTCTGGCAAAATAGCGGCCGAAATCAGACGAGGTCACATAGAAAGTTTCCCCTGACTTGAAATGAAGGTCGGGTTTCAGGAATTCCACGGGGACGGGCTTTCGCCGTTCAGCATTTCGCAGCCTGATAAGATTGAAGCCCCTGGCATTGCAACGTACCTGCACGAAATCGTGATTTGAAGAAGTCATGGAATGACCCTCAATATTGCAGACAGCCTTCACCGGTACGCAGACAAGAGCGGAATAATTAAGGGAAAGGTTGTGCAACAGCCAGATGCCAAAAGCCAACAAGAGGGAGATGACGAAAATCTTTGCATCTCTCCCTCTGATGTGCAATTTCCTGAATATGTTTCCGAATACCTCCAGCATTTTCTTGAGAAAAAAATCCAATCGAGGAAGCGGTCAGGAAAAATCTGGACTACTGCTGCTGAGCCTCCGAATAATCGCGGACAAGACACTGCTTGTCAACACGGAGCTTCACGTCGCCGTCCACCTTGAGGAGAACTGTTCTCTCCTTGACCTCGTCAACTGTGCCGTAGATACCGCCAGAAGTGATTACCTTGTCACCTCTCTTGAGTTCGCTGCGAAATTTTTCAAGTTCTTTCTGCTGCTTGCGCTGCGGACGGATCATGAAGAACCACATCACGATAAACATAAGTGCAAGCATAATCCAAAGGGAGATTCCACCGCCTGCCGGAGCGGCCTGAGGCGCAGCCTGAAGTACAATAGTAAGAATATTCATTTCAATTAAAATTTATATCGTACAAATATAGTCAATGTCAATGAGAACGCCAAATCATCTCCTGACACTATGCCTGCGGGCGGACATCTGCATTCTTGACAATCTTGCCGTCCTCCGCCATCTTGCTGATAAGCCTGTCAAGCACTCCATTGACGAATGCACTGCTCTTCTGGCTGAAGAACTTGGAGATTTCCACATACTCATTGATTGTGACTCTGACCGGAATTTCAGGGAAAGTCTCAGCCTCCGCAAGGCCCAGCACAATCAGCGCAATGTCAATGCAGTTGAGCCTGTCAGAGGACCATCCTTTCAATGCTTCGCTGATCATTGCAAAATAGCCCTCATAGCCGGCAAATGCATTTTTCAGCAACCTTCTTACAAACTCACGGTCACTCTGGACATCGGCCGAAGGCTTCTTCTTCCGGAGCATGTCGCTCTGGTAGAGATCCGGCATTCTCCACTGCGCTCCGGCGGCTGTTTCATTCAGGGTACGGCAGCAGAAAGTAAGGGCGTAAGCCAGGTCATCAGTCCAATATATGCTCTTGTCCTCGAGGATTGGATAAAGCTGGGCATTGTCCACGAACTCCTCCTCGAAAATTCTTGTGAAAAGCTTGCAATCCTCCTTGAGAGACCTTTCCGGAGATGCCATATACTTCTTGAAATACTCCTTCTCCTTCAGGGAGTCAAGGACTGAGCCAATCAAAATGTCATAGGGCTGCCAGGAAAGTCCTTTTCGTGATATAACCTTCTGGAAATCAGGGTCATTGTCAAATAACTCAGCCAATCTGTTCTCGGCGAACTTCGTATTCGGGCGGAGGTCCTCCTCGGTAGGATTGAACTTTTCCCTCGCCGACTTGATTCTTGCCGCGGCTTCCTTTGTGAGAGGTGAGATAATGGCCAGCATATATAGATAGAGATCCCTCGTAGCCTCACACGACTTGTCCAGGTTCTCCATCGCCTCGTCAAGTGTCATCCTGCCTGTCACTGCATATCCGTAAAGCGTCTTGAAGGCCTTTATTCTCAGAATTCTTCTTCCTAACATATTTTTCTTTCAAATTTTTGCCAAAGATACTACCATTTTTGAAAAAAATCCTTACATTTGATAATAATTAATTGATATTTGAGTCCGCAATGCAATCGCATACATCAAGCCGGGCAGACGCGGAGGGAAAAATTGACTGTTTTTAAACCGTACGATATGTATAAAGATGATTATGAGGGTGGGTATTCCCACGACCGCTCAGGTGATGAAATTTACTCAAAACCTGTAAGGGCCGGAAAGAGGACTTATTTCTTTGACGTAAAGTCAACTAAGGGGAACAATGATTTCTATCTTACAATAACTGAAAGCAAAAGAAAGATGGAAAGCGACGGCCGCTTCTCTTATGACAAGCACAAGATTTTCCTCTACAAGGAGGATTTTGAGAAGTTCGCTGAAGGTTTGCAGGATGCTGTCAACTACATAAAGAGCCAGTGTCTTCACGGAGAGCCGGTGGAGGATACTCACAGACAAAGGGAGGCATCCGCGGCGGAAAACAGACCGGAGTCTGATCCGGACGTTTTCTAAAGCACGGGCAGTATCAGGTATTTCCGCTCCCGGCTATGTTCATCTCCAGTGGACGTGGCCGGGGCATGGTTTACTCACATTGATTGACGGACATTTGCAAATTGCGAAAGATGAATATATTACTGAAGAATATCGTTTGCAACGGAACTGTATCGGATATTTACATTGAAGGAAGTGTGATTGCAAGAATCGTCACTTCCGCTGATGATCCTTTCGGACAGATTCCCGCTTCCGGTGTAGAAGTGGTTGATTGTCAGGGCAAAACAGCAATGCCTGCCTTTGTCAATATGCATACGCACGCCGGAATGTCCCTGATGAGGGGGATAGAGGAGGATGTGCCACTGAAGGAATGGATCGACAGAATCTGGGAAGTCGAGTCCCATATCGACGGGGATTTCGTCTATCACGCCACAAAGGTGGCCTGCCTGGAGATGATCAAGTCCGGTACCGTGACTTTCAATGACCAGTACTGGTTCCCGCTGATGGCAAGAAAGGCTGCAGTGGAGATGGGGCTCAGGCCGGTCATTTCATACGTCGTGCTTGAACATAACAATAAGGAAGAGGCTGAGTTCCAGAAAGATGAATGCGTCAGGACATACGAGGAAAGCCTCGGATGGAAAGATGGCGGAATATTTTCGATGGCATTCCATGCGATATACTCTGTAAGCGAGGAAATGATGCTTTGGAGTGCGGAGTTTGCCAGGAAGCACGGTCTGAAACTCCACATTCACCTGAGCGAGACAGAGAAAGAGGTAAGGGACTGTATGGCAGGGCACAATGGTCTCTCCCCTGTGGAATATCTCGACAGGCTCGGCATTCTGGGCCCGGATGTCATTGCAGCTCATACACTTTGGCTGAGCGATGAGGATGTCCGCATTCTCGGAGAACGCAAGGTGAACTGCGTGCACAATATCAATTCAAACACCAAGCTGGCTTCCGGTTATCGATTCAGATACAATGAGTTGCGTGACGCCGGAGCCAATGTCTGCATCGGAACGGACGGATGCGCATCATCCAACAATCTGGATATGCTCGAGGCCATGAAGACTACGGCATTGTTCCAGAAGGCCTGGAGGGAGAATCCCAAGGCATTGCCACTATATGAATTGATCAGCCTTGCCACCCGCAACGGCGCTGACGCCCTCGGCCTCGATACCGGCCGTCTGGAAGCCGGGATGCAGGCCGATATCTGCATTGTCAATACAGACAGCTCCTTCTTCCTTTCACCTGGCAGTTTTCTCTCGAATTTCATTTATTCCGCACACAGCGACTGCATTGACTCGCTGATTTCAATGGGACGTTTCGTGATGAGGAACAGAAAGGTTGAAGGCGAAGAGAGCATTCTCCGCGATGCAAGGAAAGAATTAGGTAAAATCATGTAACTAATTAAAGATATGGACCATAGAGCAGAAAGAATACAGAACGCCGCTGAGTATCTGCGGAGTCAGTTGCAGGGCAGACAGCCTGTGGTGGGCATTGTCCTCGGAAGCGGTCTCGGCAAGCTGGCCGAGAAGATCGCAGATCCTATCGTGATTCCTTACAGGACGATTCCGGGATTCCCGGTTTCCACGGCAATAGGTCATAAAGGCAATTTCATCGTGGGTGAGCTTGGCGGGAAGACTGTCATTGCAATGCAGGGCAGGATTCATTATTACGAGGGTTATCCTATGGAGCTTGTCACAATGCCAATCAGGGTAATGAAGGTCATAGGGATAAGGAATCTCTTCGTTTCCAATGCTGCCGGCGGCATCAATTTCGATTTCAAGGTAGGCGACCTGATGATTATCAGGGACCATATAAACCTTCTTCCGAATCCGCTTATCGGACCTAATCTCGATGACTTCGGTCCAAGGTTCCCTGATATGACACATCCTTACGATAAATCATTGATTGCTAAAGCGAAAGAAATAGCATCTCAAATGAAGCTTGAGCTTCGTGAAGGTGTTTATATCGCTGGGACAGGGCCTTCATACGAGACCCCTGCAGAGTGGCATTTCTTCCGCACAATCGGAGCTGACGCAGTCGGAATGAGCACCGTTCCGGAAGTTATTGTGGCAAGGCATTCGGAAATCCCTGTATTCGGCATGTCGGTAATCACCAACGCCGCCCAGGTGGAGTTCGATGCGGATTACAAAAATGACGGAGACGATGTTGTGATCGCCGCCAACGCCGCTGCCGACAAGATGTCGGCATTGTTTGAGAAACTAATTGAATCACTGTAAGCTGACTATGGAGAATTACGGTTTTCTGAGGATTGCGGCGGGGGTACCTACTGTGAGGGTGGCAGATGTTGACTACAATGTCGGAGAAATTCTGAAATTGGCTGAAAAGGCTGAGAATGAGCAGATTTCATTGCTTGCATTTCCAGAATTGTCCATTACCGGATATACCTGCGCCGACCTTTTCGGGCAGGAACTCCTGATTCGCAAGTCTGAAGAAGGTATCAAGGCTATCAAGGCTTTTTCGAGAGGCCGCAAAGTAACACTTGTAGTCGGCGTCCCGGTCAGAGTCAGGGGAAGACTTTATAATTGTGCCGCAGTAATCCAGAACGGGAGTCTCCGTGGTCTTGTACCCAAGCTTCACCTGCCTACGTACAACGAGTTCTATGAGTCACGATGGTTTGCATCCGGAGCCGATTTCATCAGTCGCGAAGGGCATCCAGAGGGCCATTTAAGAGATGACGGAAAGAGTTGCCATTTCGAGAGCGGAGCTGAAAGCATACTTTATGCTGGTGCTAAAGTAACGATTTCGCCAAACATTCTTTTTTCATTGGCTAACAGCACTTTCGCAATTGAAATTTGCGAAGACTTGTGGACACCTGCACCTCCTTCATCCTACCATGCACTGGCAGGAGCGGAAATCATAGTAAACCTTTCCGCAAGCAATGAGGTCCTCTTGAAGCATCAGTACAGAAAGAGTCTCATAAGCCAGCAGTCGGCAAGGACTGTTTCAGCCTACCTCTATGCCTCCTGTGGCTACGGAGAATCCACGCAGGACCTGGTGTTTGCCGGTTCCTCAATGATTTACGAGAACGGCAGCATTCTAGCTGAGAATGAGAGGTTCACAATGGATAACTCATTGATATGCGCTGATATAGACATTGACAAACTGCAGATTTTAAGACAGAAGGAGAGCACCTACCATCTGATTTCACCTGACGGAAAGCGGGACGGTGAACTCCGTGGTTGCTATCTCAGGGTCCCAGCCGGTACCGGAGCTGACACTGATTTCGAAGCTAAACTGCTCAGGCACATTGAAGCACACCCATTTGTCCCTGGCTATAGCGTTTCTTCAGCTGACACGTTGGAAAACATTGAGGCACTTAAGGAAAGAGATGCAAGATGCGAGGAAATAATGGCAATTCAGACCCTCGGCCTTGCGACCAGGCTTGCGCATATCAACTGCCGTTCTGCCGTCATTGGTATATCGGGAGGTCTCGACAGCACATTGGCATTGATCGTGACCGTGCTTGCATTTGACAAGCTTGGCTGGGACCGAAAACGCATCATCGGCGTGACTATGCCGGGCCTTGGAACAAGCAGCAGGACGAGGGGCAACGCCTGGGATCTGATGGTGGCATTGGGCATTACCGCGAGGGAGATTCCGATCGGCCAAGCCGTGGCACAGCATTTTGAGGACATCGGGCAGGACCCGACATTGACAGATGTAACCTACGAGAACTCTCAGGCGCGTGAAAGGACTCAGATTCTGATGGATGTAGCCAACAAGGAGGGCGGCATCGTTGTAGGTACCGGTGACCTGTCGGAGCTTGCACTGGGATGGGCCACATACAATGGTGACCATATGTCGATGTATGCCGTGAACTCGAGCATCCCGAAGACCCTGGTACGCTTCCTGGTGAAATGGGCTGCAGAGAAGAAACTCAGCGGCATCTCCCTTGAAAATGGCGGCAGAACAGCCTCTGAGATACTTCTGGATATAGTTGACACCCCTGTCAGTCCTGAACTTAAACCGGTGGACGAGAAAGGTGAAATTTCTCAGAAGACCGAGGATCTTGTCGGTCCTTATGAGCTTCACGACTTCTTCCTGTACAATTTCTTCCGCCTTGGTTACTCCCCGTCCAAAATACTCTTCCTAGCAAAGAAGGCTTTTTCCGGGCAGTACGACGACGAGGTGATTGAAAAGTGGCTCAGGACCTTCGTAAGAAGGTTTTTCGCCCAGCAGTTCAAGCGTTCCTGCCTGCCTGACGGCCCGAAGGTGGGTTCGGTATCACTATCGCCAAGAGGCGACTGGAGAATGCCTTCAGATGCATGGAATACATTGTTTATGAATGATTTGCAATAAATTTGAAATGAAATTTCCAATCATAATGTCATCATTGATCGCCGGACTCTTCTGCTGGAACTGTCAGGCACAGCCAAAATTCGAAACCCTTGACAATGAGGGCTTTGCGGAAGTCCTGAAAGATACAACCGTGCAGCTGGTCGATGTCAGGACCCCTGAGGAATTTGCAGAAGGCCACATCCCTGACGCATTGAATATCAATGTAATGGATGAAAACTTCATTGATCTGGCTATTTCTTCATTGGACAGGAAGAGGACAGTCGCAGTCTATTGCAGAAGCGGCAGACGCAGCAAGACAGCAGCCGGAGAACTTGCCAAGGAGGGGTTCAAGGTAGTGGAGCTCGAGGGCGGTTTTCTCGGATGGAATGGCCCGAAAACGAAGCCGGAAAACACTGAATCTCCTAGATAAATGCCTATAAACAAGCAAGATACAATATGCGCCCCTGCCACCATACCAGGAACAGGGGCGATTTCCGTTATCCGGCTCAGCGGACCGGAAGCGTTGAGCATTGCAGACAATGTCGTCACCTGCAGCGGGACTCCCCTATCTTCGACCGGCGGTTACCGGATAAGGTACGGCTCCATCCTCGACCATGACGGCGAGATTGTGGACAATGTACTTGTGAGCGTGTTCCGTGCCCCGCATTCCTACACCGG
>JALFFZ010000031.1 GCA_022777585.1 Bacteroidales bacterium
ATCAGGAGGATTGTGAGTGAACTTCCTGCATTGGAGAAAATAATTGTCTTCGACGAGATTGAGGACCGCAGGGACAATGAAATCACAATGTCGGAGGTGCTTGCGCTCGGCGATGCCTTCCTGAAGGAGCATCCGGGCGAACTCGAGGCCCGCTACAGATCCATCGGCCCGGACGACTATGCCAATATCAGCTACACCTCGGGAACCACAGCCGACCCTAAGGGCATTCTCCTGACTCACAGGAACTATACCGCCAATGTGGAGCAGGCTCACTCTGTAGTGGCCATTGAGCCTGACTCTGTCATGCTCATCATCCTGCCTCTCGACCATTGCTTCGCCCACGTTGCCGGATTCTATACGATGATGTCCTACTGCGGCAGTATCGCTACAGTACCTGTCGGAAAGACCCCTATGGCTGCTCTCCGCAATATCCCTATGGCTATCAAGGAAGTACGCCCTCACGTGATGCTTTCTGTTCCGGCTCTTGCCCGCAATTTCAAGAAGAATATCGAGACTGCCATCAAGGCCAAGGGCCCGAAGGTGGAGAAGCTCTACAATTTCGCATTGAACCTTGCGATTTCCTACAACAAGGAGTATTACAACCGCGGCGGCATTCTCCAGATCTGGAAGAAGCCTCTCATCGCCCTCTTCGACAAGCTGATTTTCAAGACAGTACGCCAGAATCTCGGAGGCCGCATGCAGTTCTTCATCGGTGGCGGCGCCCTGCTTGACATTGAGCTCCAGCGTTATTACTGCGCCATAGGCATTCCGATGTTCCAGGGCTACGGCCTTTCTGAGGCCACTCCTATCATTTCCGCCAATTCGGCCGGCCACTGCATTTTCGGCTCCTCAGGCCGCGTGGTGAAGCCGATGGATATCAAGATCTGCGACGGCGACGGTAAATCATTGCCTTACGGCGAAAGGGGAGAGATTGTGGTCCGCGGCGAGAATGTGATGGCGGGCTACTGGAAGAATCCTGTTTCCACCGCGGAGACCGTGGTTGACGGCTGGCTCCATACCGGAGACATGGGTTATATGAGGGACGAGGAGTTCCTCTACGTCGTAGGCCGCTTCAAGTCTCTGCTCATTTCCGCAGACGGTGAGAAATACAGTCCGGAAGGATTTGAGGATTCCCTCACCGACGGCTCGAAATATATCGACCAGGTGGTTCTCCACAACAACCAGGACCCTTACACTACAGTGATCGTGGTTCCGAACAAGGAGGCCCTCAAGGAGTACGTGAAGTCTTCCAATCCTGGCATCGATATCGACTCCCGCGAGGCTAAGGAACTGATGCTCAAGAAGATTCAGGATGAGGTCAATTCTTACCGCAAGGGTGGCTCACGTGCCGGAATGTTCCCGGAGAGATGGCTTCCTGCCGCAATCATCGTGGCTGACGAGCCGTTCACCGAGCAGAACCACATGGTCAACAGTACAATGAAGATTGTCCGCGGCAAGGTGGAGAAGCATTATGCTGACCGCATTGAATATGCTCTCACGCCGGAAGGCAAGAATCTTCTCAACGACAAGAATATCGCTTCGCTGTAAGCGTTTTTTCAACAGGGGAGCCCGTCCGAAAAGTGCCTCATCAGTCAATTCCACCCTTCCCGGAGCATTGCAGGAGACAGATTATACTTTGAAATTCCGACTTTTCGGACAGGCTGAGGGGACTGACTGAAATGTTCGTCATGCCGGGCGGAGCGCAATGCGTGAAGTCTGTCCGTCACAGCTTTTCAGTTGGCCTTCAGTTTTTATGATGGTCTATATGGAACAGGTATGGATAAGTGCGGCCGGGCTGAGCCTTGCCACAATGCTTGGAGCCGTAATTGGCTTCATTGTCAAGGAGTTGCCGCATAAGTGGAACGACATCTCCCTCGGCTTCTGCGCCGGCATTATGCTGTCGGCAGCCACCGTCGGCCTGATTCTCCCGGCCGCCGAGTCGCTTGGCTCCGGTGGATGGTATCTTCTGGTTGTCGGAGTGGTTGCCGGAATGCTATTCCTGAATCTCCTGGATTTCTTCACACCTCATCTTCACAAGATCACGGGTCTGGACCAGGAGGAGCACCGGAACAATGCCTCATTGAACAAGGTAATGCTTTTCGTGATGGCGATAGCCCTTCACAAACTGCCTGAGGGCATTGCCGCCGGAGTCGGTTTCAATTCTCCCGAGACCTCGGATGCCTGGGCGGTAACCCTCGGCATCGCAGTTCAGAATATCCCCGAGGGGATGGTAGTGATTGCACCCCTCCTCCTTGCCGGCATCTCCAAGCTCCGCGCATTGGTCATTTCCCTGGCTGTTGCCCTGCTGGAGGTAGTCGGAGTATGGATAGGATATGCCCTGGGTGCCATTTCGCCGCTTCTACTGCCTGTGATGCTGGCCTTCGCCGGCGGCGCAATGCTCTATGTGGTCAGCGACGAAATGATCCCTGAGACCCACGCTCACGGCTACGAGAAACATGCCACCTACGCCCTTGTCCTCGGCTTCGTCACTTTGCTGATATTCGACCTGGTTTTCTGAGATTTTTGGGAGGCTGCGCCGTCCGCGTGATCGGGCTTTAGGGTGGAGGGTGGCTTTGTTTATGGCGAACCGTCCATGATATGGACCTTTAGCGTGGAAGGTTCGCTTCTGGATACTGAACCATCCATGATATGGGGCAATAACGTGGAAGGTCCGCGCCTGGATACTGAACCATCCGCGATATGGAGCATTATCGTGGAAGGTTCGGTCTTGGAGAATGGAACCGTCCGCGATATCGAGACTCAGCGTGGAAGGTTCAACTCCTGGATCCCGAACCATCCGTGATATGTGTCTTTATCGCGGACGGTTGGCTTTGTTTACATCGAACTGTCCACGATATCGGCCTTTAGCGTGGAAGGTTCGGTCCTGGAGAATGGAACCGTCCGCGAAATGGGGCATTAACATGGAAGGTCCAGCTCTGGTCATCGAACCGTCCTCGATATCGGCCTTTAGCGTGGAGGGTTCGCTTCTGGATACTGAACCATCCGCGATATGGGGCATTAGCGTGGAAGGTCCGGTCCTGGAGAATGGAACCGTCCGCGATATCGGCCTTTAGCGTGGAAGGTTCGCTTCTGAGACATGGACCGTCCGTGATATTGAGACTCAGCGTGGAAGGTTCAACCTCTGGATCCCGAACCATCCGTGATTCGGGCCCAAAGCGTGGAAGGTTCGCGTCTGAGATATGGACCGTCCGTGATATTGAATCTCAGCGTGGAAGGTTCGACTCTTGGATCCCGAACCGTCCGTGATTCAGGCCCTAAGCGTGGAAGGTTCAGGGGCTGGGCGGCGTGCAAAAATTCTTCGTTAAGATAGCGGCCAACTGATTGGGAACAGAGAAAAATTTTGTAACTTTGCGGCGCTTGATGGAGAGGAGTTGGTATTCGCTTATTGATGCGGAATCGGGAGTGTGCTGCGATGTGATTTTGAAGGGCATAGCGAAGAGACTCGTGACAGCGAATGGCTTTAAGATTTAGCCTTGGCACATTGCGATGAGACTTGTGGTAGCGAAAGATTAGTGGGTTGGCACAAGGCAATGCAGTCTCCGGGCGTACAAACGATGTGTCGGCCCAGTCCAGGCAATAGCAGCGTCGGCAAGGCAGATGGCAGAGCGGGTTCGGTCGCTTGAGCCAAGGTGTTTAGCCGAAGCCCTGGAAGCAGTTTGTTGTGTGGCCCGCCGCATTGGGAGTTGCCTGATGAGTCATTGGAAGCAGCCATGATGTGGCTAAGCCGCTTCAGTTGACAGCCTGCTGGTAGTCCTGCCGCAATGGAAGCAGCCTGATGAGTTGGTCATAAGTCCTGGCAATAGCAGCTTCAGCAAGGCAGATGGCAGAGCGGGTTCGGTTGCTTGAGCCAAGATGTTTAGCCGAAGCTCTGGAATCAGTTTGTTGTGTGGCCAGCCGCAATGGGAGTTGCCTGATGAGTCATTGGAAGCAGCCATGATGTGGCTAAGCCGCTTCAGTTGACAGCCTGCTGGTAGTCTGGCCGCAATGGAAGCAGCCTGATGAATTGGTAATCACTCCTGGAGAGTGGCCAAGCCCAGCCGCCCAGCCGTGCAGCCGTGCAGCGGTTCAGCGGTTCAGCCGCCCAGCCGCGTGCAGTCCACCGTCCTGCCTGGCCGCCAATTAAGCAGACCAGCCGCCCCGGAGAGCAGCCTATAACGAACAGACAAAATTATGAAAGTTGCGATTTTAATGGGTTCCACCAGCGACTACGACGTTATGTCAGCCGCCGTGGAGACACTTGACGCTTTTGGAGTCCCGTATGAGAAACGGGTCATCAGCGCACACAGGACACCCGACCTGATGTTTGAATATGCGAGGTCAGCCAAGGCCAATGGCATTGACGTGATTATTGCGGGAGCAGGTGGCGCGGCCCACGTGGCCGGAGTCATTGCTGGACTGACAACGGTGCCGGTGATTGGCGTGCCAATCAGGACCCAGACGATGGGAGGCTTGGATTCGCTTCTTTCCATTGTACAGATGCCGGGTGGAATACCGGTGGCAACGGTTGCCATAAATGGTGCAAAGAATGCGGCCCTGCTTGCAGTGCAGATGCTTGCGATAAAATATGAGAACCTTGCGGCCAAGCTTGAGGAGTTCCGGAAGAAACAGACACAGAAAGTATTGGACGCGGAAATCTGATGAAAGGCAATTGGAAATATGCGGTGGCGTGTTCAGGGAGTCGAATGACTACCGGAGAACGCGCCACCTGCGTTTTATCAATGTGAATGGCGTTCCGGCGGCGCATAGGTACGGAAAGTATTAAGTCCCTGTCCAATGTAAAAGCCAGGGTCAGAGCCAAGGTCAATGCGAGAGTCTGGTTTCGGAGTCGGCGTTAAGGCAGAAGGGTCAAAGCCAACTCCAATGTAAAAGCCAGGCCCGCAGCCAAGTGCCGAGGTCCCGCCAGAAGCCGGAAACAAGAAATTTGAAACATAACATACAGATATGCAGAATTACCGCATTTTCGTAGAAAAACATCCTGAATTTCAGGTAGAGGCAGCAAGCCTCAAGGCAGAATTGAACGAGAACCTCCAGCTCCGGCTGACAACACTCCGGCTGCTGAACGTCTATGACCTCTTCGGCTTCACTCCGGAGCTCCTTGAGAAGAGCCGCTACAGCGTCTTCGGGGAAATCGTAACTGACAGCGTCACAGACACCTGCGACCTCGAGGGCAAGAAATACATTGCCATTGAATATCTCCCGGGCCAGTTCGACCAGAGAGCCGCATCGGCCGTGGACTGCGTCCGACTCATTGATCCTGCGGCAGAAGTCAGAATCAAGAGCTCCAAGCTCATCATCCTCGACAATGACATTGACGACGCCACACTCGGCAGAATCAGACATTATATGATCAATGCCGTTGAATCCCGCGAGAAAGACCTGGCCAAGCTCACGGACTCCGAGCAGGCCGCCGTTAAGCCGGTAGCCGTCCTCGAAGGGTTCACGAAAATGCAACCTTCTGAGTATGAGGCATATTGCCGCAAGATGGGCTTGGCAATGAATGCCGACGACCTCGGAGAAGTGGTCAAGTACTTCACCGAAGAAGGCCGCGAGCCCAACGAGACAGAGCTCAGAATCCTCGACACATATTGGAGCGACCATTGCCGCCACACCACATTCACCACTGAACTCGAGGAATACGGGGTCGAGGACTCCTTCGCCAAGGAGGAAATTGACGGTACACTCAAACTCTACCTCAGGCTCCGCAAGGAACTTGGCCGCGAAGGCAAGGGCCTGAACCTCATGGACATGGCCACCATCGGCGGAAGATATCTCCGCAGCATCGGCAAGCTCGACGACATGGAAGTCAGCGAGGAGAACAATGCCTGCAGCATCTATGTGGATGTCGAAGTGGACGGCCGCCTCGAGAAATGGCTGCTGATGTTCAAGAACGAAACCCACAACCACCCGACAGAAATCGAGCCTTTCGGAGGCGCCGCAACCTGTCTCGGAGGAGCAATCCGTGACCCTCTTTCCGGACGTTCATACGTATATCAGGCAATGAGGGTGACCGGAGCAGGCGATATCTACAAGCCTGTGGCTGAGACACTTCCCGGCAAGCTCCCTCAGTGCGTCATCACCCGCAAGGCAGCCCACGGCTACTCCAGCTACGGTAACCAGATCGGCCTCGCCACCACACACGTCAGGGAAATCTACGACGAGGGCTACACGGCCAAGCGTCTTGAGGTCGGAGCAGTGGTCGGAGCAGTGAAGGCCGACAAGGTCCGCAGAGAGTCCCCGGCTCCGGGAGACATTGTCCTCTTGCTCGGCGGAAGAACCGGACGTGACGGAATCGGCGGAGCAACAGGCTCGTCCAAGGAGCATACCGAGGAATCCCTCGAAACCTGCGGCAGCGAGGTCCAGAAAGGAAACGCCCCTGAGGAGAGGAAACTCCAGAGACTTTTCCGCAGGCCTGAGGTCACCAGCCTCATCAAGAAGTCCAACGACTTCGGAGCAGGCGGAGTCAGCGTTGCCATCGGAGAGCTGACGGACGGCCTCGACATATACCTCGACAGAGTACCTGTAAAATACAGCGGCCTGAACTCTACCGAATTGGCTATCAGCGAGTCGCAGGAAAGAATGTCAGTAGTCGTCGCCCCTGAGGACGCCGAAAGATTCAAGGAATACTGCCGCAGCGAGAATGTGGAAGTGACCCACGTCGCTGATGTTACGGATACCAGGAGAATGAGAATGTACAATGGCGACAGACTCGTCGTTGACCTCAAGCGCAGCTTCATCGACAGCGCCGGAGCCAGGCATTACGCCAAGGCCTGCATCGGAGCCGTCGAGGACATTGACCCGTTCCGCCGCGAAGTCGCAGGCGAGTCCCTCAAGGATAAGCTCAACAACAACCTCAAGGACCCTAACGTAGTGAGCCAGAAGGGCTTGATAGAAATGTTCGACTCCACCATCGGAAGATCTACAGTCCTTATGCCATACGGTGGAGAGCTCCAGCTCACAGAGACCCAGGTCTCAGTCCAGAAACTCCCTACCGACGGATACACCGACACTGCCAGCATCATGGCCTTCGGATTCAATCCGGTCATAAGCAAATGGAGCCCTTATCACGGAGCCGCATATTCAATGGTCGAGGCCTGCGCCAAAGTAGTCGCCGCCGGCGGCCATTATGAGAAAATGCGCTTCTCCTGCCAGGAATATTTCGAGAGAATGACACACGACCCAAAGGTCTGGGGCAAGCCGATGAGCGCCCTCCTCGGTTCTCTCAAGATGCAGATCGAACTCGGCCTCCCGTCCATCGGAGGCAAGGATTCAATGAGCGGCACATTCGAGCACATCAATGTCCCTCCGACACTTATCTCATTCGGTATCACCACAGTAGATGCCAATAAAGTAATATCCCCGGAACTCAAATGGGAGGGCAACCAGCTCTATCTCATCAAGCATACCCCGCGTGCAGACAGGATGCCGGACGTGGACCAGCTCAAGAAGAACTGGGCCTATGTCACAGAGCAGATCGAGGCAGGCAACATTGTCTCGGCCTGGGCTGTAGGATTCGGCGGCGTGGCTGAGGCATTGTGCAAGATGTCCTTCGGCAATGCCTTCGGAGTCGATGTTAAAATCCCTGAAAATGAGCTCTTTGACTACAGCTACGGCTCAATCGTGGTGGAGTCCGACGGAAACCTCGATTTCGAAAATGCGGAATATCTCGGCCTCGTGACATCCGGCGTGGATGACTGCCTGAGAATCAATGCCAAGAACATCCCGATGAGCGACCTCGTGGAAAGCGCATTCGCGGGCTACGAGAGAGTATATCCCGCTACCAGCAAGCCTGTAATGAAGCGTCTCCTGCCTAAGGGCGCCGAGGGCGTGAAGCCTTACAAGGCCAAGAAAGTTGACCTCAAATACAAGGGGGAGAAGGTTGCGGAACCGATAGCATACCTCCCTGTATTCCCGGGAACCAACTGCGACTACGACACCGCCAAGGCATTCCGCAAGGCCGGGGCAAAGGTGGAGATGAGCGTGTTCCGCAATCTCACCACCCAGGACATCTTCGACTCCATAGCCGAGATGAAGGCCAATATTGAAAAATGCCACATCCTGGCATTCTGCGGCGGATTCTCTGCCGGTGACGAACCGGACGGAAGCGGCAAGTTCATTGCCAATGTATTGAACAACAAGGATATAGCGGAGGCAATCGAAGGCCTCATTGCCAGAGGTGGCCTCATCCTCGGAATCTGCAACGGATTCCAGGCCCTCGTCAAGTCCGGCCTACTTCCTTACGGACATCTCGGATGCGTCACCAAGGACTCTCCGACATTGTTCCGCAACGACATCAACCGCCACATCTCCCAGATTGCCTGCACCCGCCTCGCCACGGTCAACTCGCCTTGGCTCTCCGGCCTGGAAATCGGAGACACATTCTCCATCGCAGTCAGTCACGGAGAAGGCAAATTCGTTGTCAATGAGGAACTTGCAAAGGAACTCTTCGAGAATGGCCAGGTAGCGTTCCAGTATGCCGACCCTATTGACAATGCAGTCACGATGGAGTCCCCTTACAACCCGAACGGATCCTACTACGCCATCGAGGGCATCATCAGCCGTGACGGACGAATCCTCGGAAAGATGGGCCACACGGAGCGCTACGAGAACAACCTCTTCAAGAACATTGTCTCCGAGAAGGAACAGCCGCTCTTCGACAATGCCGTGAGATACTTCAGAGGAGAATAAAAAGCTGAGCGATAACGAACAAGACAAATGAACAGGACAAACATTATCCACGACGGCGTTTCGATCAAGATTTACGAAACGGATGAGCCGGACAAGGTGATTATCAGCTTCACCGACGATATCACCGCCTACTACAAGATCAAGAAAGCCGTCATCAGGGACAAGGGCCTTTATTGCAACAACATCTCCTGCATGATATTCCGCCATCTCGTCAAAGGTGGGATTCCGGTACACTTCATCAGGCAGATTTCGGACAGGGAGCAGCTCTGCCGCAAGGTGGACGTGATTCCGATGGAAGTCATTGTGCGCAATGTCATTGCCGGGTCTATGGCCCAGCGCCTCGGAATCGAGGAGGGAATGGTGCCGAACGATACCATCTTCGACATCTGCTACAAGTCCGACGAACTCGGCGACCCGATAATCAATGACTACCACGCCATTGCCCTCGGTCTCGCCACCCGTGCGGAACTGGATGAGATATACAGTATCACGAAGAGGGTCAATGATATCCTCTTCCCGCTGTTCAAAGGCATTGGCATAACGCTGGTGGACTTCAAGATTGAGTTCGGCCGGCTCCCGGACGGAAGCCTTGTGCTGGCTGACGACATTACCCCGGACAGTGCCAGATTCTGGGACATTGAGACCGGAATGAAGCTGGACAAGGACAGGTTCCGCCATGACGCAGGCAAGGTTGGCCTTGCGTATAAGACTGTATATGAGAGACTTGCATCGGTGACAGATAACAGTGATTGCGATGAATGACAATAATCAGACTCCTTTCAGGGGCATTCACGAGGAATGCGGCGTCTTCGGCGTCTATGGCGTGAAGAATGCCGCCGAAATCACCTACTACGGCCTTCACTCCCTCCAGCACAGGGGGCAGGAAGGCTGCGGAATAGTCTCTGTCAATGATGAAGGCCAGCTCAGAAGGGTCAAGGGCCAGGGCCTCGTCACCGAGGTGTTCAACAATGACAATCTCTCCAGCCTGAAAGGCAGCATGGCAATGGGCCACGTGAGATATTCCACGACGGGAGGCGGCGGAATCGAGAACGTCCAGCCTTTCCTCTTCAGGCACAATTCCGGAGATTTCGCATTGGCCCACAATGGCAATCTGGTCAACTCCGTCCAGCTCCGCAAATACCTTGAGGACAGGGGCAGCCTCTTCCAGTCCACCTCCGACAGCGAGATTCTCGCCCACCTCATCAAGAAGGACCCGCTCGAGCGCAAGACCCCGCGGATTTTCCCGATAATGGAGGCCCTCAATATGATAGAAGGCGCATTCGCATTCCTGATAATGACCCAGAACCGCATCTACGCCTGCCGTGACAAATACGGACTCAGGCCGCTCTCGCTTGGCCGGCTCGGCGACGGATACGTAATCAGCAGCGAGACCTGTGCGTTCAGCGTTATCGGGGCAGAGTACATCAGGGACGTGGAACCGGGCGAGATTGTCACCATAGACCACCACGGAATCAGGTCCAGAAAATATTCCGAGTATCAGAGACACGCGATGTGCGCGATGGAGTACATATATTTTGCGAGGCCGGACAGCGACATTGAAAACGTCAATGTGCACACCTTCAGGAAGGAGTCGGGAAAACTCCTCTTCAAGGAGTCACCTGCGGATGCGGACATCGTGATCGGCGTTCCGGACTCAAGCCTCAGTGCGGCAATGGGATATTCCGAGGCCAGCGGTCTTCCGTATGAGATGGGCCTGATCAAGAACAAATACATCGGCAGGACCTTCATCCAGCCTTCCCAGGAAATGAGGGACAAGGGCGTCAAGATGAAGCTCTCCCCGGTACGCAGCATCGTGGAAGGCAAGAGAGTGGTCCTCATCGACGATTCCATAGTCCGGGGAACCACTTCCAGAAGGATTGTGCGGATGCTCAGGGAGGCTGGGGCGACCGAGGTGCACGTCAGGATTGCCAGCCCGATGATCAAGTCACCTTGCTTCTACGGCGTGGACATTTCCACTTACGACGAGCTGCTCTGCGCGCACCGCACATTGCAGGAAGCCTGTGAGACGATAGAGGCGGATACATTGGCATTCCTCTCGGAAAATGCCCTCTACGAGGCCGGAAGGCGGAGCGACCTCTGCCTGGCCTGCTTCAGCGGCATATACCCGACCGCCCTGTATTCCAGCATTGAGGATGCCAACAAAGAAGGAAAATTCTAAAAACATTGATATACTATGGCAGTAGATTATGAGAAAGCAGGCGTAAGCCTCGAAGCCGGATACGACGTTGTCCGCCGTATCAAGAAACACGTGGCTTCCACTTCCCGTACGGGCGTGATGGGAAACATCGGCTCCTTCGGCGGAATGTTCGACCTTTCCGCATTGAACATCAAGGAACCTGTCCTCGTCAGCGGAACTGACGGTGTGGGAACCAAGCTCAAACTGGCATTTGCAATGGACAAGCACGACACCATCGGCATCGATGCAGTTGCTATGTGTGTCAATGACGTGCTGGCGCAGGGAGCCGAGCCTCTTTTCTTCCTCGACTATGTCGCTGTGGGAAAGAACATTCCGGCCAAGGTTGAGGCGATTGTCTCCGGAGTTGCCGAGGGATGCCGCCAGGCCGGCTGCGCCCTCATCGGCGGAGAGACTGCCGAGATGCCGGGAATGTACGGCGACGGCGAATATGACATTGCCGGATACACTACCGGAGTCGTTGAGAAGTCGAAGCTGATAGACGGCACCAAGGTCAAGGTCGGGGACGTGCTCGTGGGCATTGCCTCCACTGGAGTGCATTCCAATGGCTTCAGCCTCGTCCGCAAGGTATTCTCCGATGCCGGCCTCGATATCCACAAGGTCTATCCGGAACTTGGCGACAAGCCTCTCGGCGAAGTGGCATTGACCCCTACCCGCATCTATGTAAGGCAGGTTCTCGACGTGATACGCAACTGCGATGTGCACGGTGTCGCCCACATCACCGGTGGCGGCTTTGACGAGAATATCCCTCGCATCCTCCAGGAGGGTCAGGGCATCCACGTAGAGGAGGGACGCTGGGAAATCCTGCCGATTTTCCGTTTCCTCGAGAAGCACGGCAACATCAGCCACCGCGAGATGTTCAACATCTTCAACATGGGTGTCGGAATGGTGCTCGCAATGGACGAATCCGAGGCGCAGAAGGCAATTGACATCCTCGCCGGCTACGGCGACAAGGCCACTGTCATAGGCAGCGTCACCGCCACCCCTGGGGTTGACATCAAATTGCTTTAGACTTCCATTGACCCTTCGCACAAATCGTAAACAACTAAAACACAACATAATGAAAGCATTGATCAGTGTAAGTGACAAGACCGGCGTTGTAGAATTTGCCGGCGCCCTTGTCGAACTCGGCTGGGAGATTCTCTCCACCAGCGGAACTATGAAACTTCTGCGCGAGGCAGGACTTCCTGTCACCAGCGTCAGCGACGTTACCGGATTCCCTGAAATCTGCGACGGCCGCGTAAAGACCCTTCATCCGAAAATCCACGGCGCCCTTCTTGCCCGCAGGGACATCCCTGAGCATATGAAAGCATTGAAGGACAATGCTATAGAGACCATTGACCTCGTTTGCGTGAACCTCTATCCTTTCCGCGAGACCATCGCGAAACCGGATGTGACAATGGAGGATGCAGTGGAGCATATCGACATAGGCGGACCGTCAATGTTGAGGAGCGCCGCCAAGAACTGGGAGTCGGTGACCGTTGTCTGCAACCCTTCCGACTACGCTACTATCATTTCAGAGATCAAGGCCACCGGCAACACGACCCGCGAGACAAGGCTTGCCCTTTCCGCCAAGGCCTATACCCATACTGCCGAGTACGATATGGCCATTGCCACCTATATGCGCGCCCAGGCCGGCCTGAATGAGAAACTCTTCCTGGAGTACGACCTCAAGCAGAGCCTCCGCTACGGTGAGAACCCTCACCAGCAGGCCAAGTTCTACAGCAGCGCAGAGGTGGAGCCGTTCTCCCTCGCCACAGCTGAGCAGCTCGGCGGCAAGGAACTGTCTTACAACAATATACAGGATGCCAATGCGACATTGAACATTGCCCGTGAATTCGACGAGCCTTTCTGCGTGGGCGTAAAGCACATGAATCCTTGCGGCAGCGCAGTGGGCAAGACCATAGCCGAGGCCTGGAGGAAGGCTTACGAGGCAGACAAGACCAGCATTTTCGGCGGAATCGTGGCAGCCAACAGGGAGATTGACCTCGAGACCGCACAGATGCTCAAGCCTATTTTCCTCGAAATCGTCATGGCTCCTTCATTTGCCCCGGATGCCCTCGAACTGCTCCAGACCAAGAAGAATCTCCGCATTCTCAAGGTGGATATGACCAGGGACGACAAGGTCCGCAGTCAGTATGTAAGCATGAACGGCGGAATGCTCGTCCAGGACAGGGACAGCAGCATTGTTCCGGTAAGCGCAGGCCAGTGCGTGACCGAGGCGAAGCCGACAGAGGCCCAGCTCGCAGACCTCGATTTCGCATGGAAGATTGTAAAGCATGTGAAGTCCAATGCCATCGTAGTGGCCAAGGACGGAATGACCTACGGTGTAGGCGCTGGCCAGATGAACCGTGTCGGCTCAGCTGAAATCGCTCTCAAGCAGGCTGCCGCAACATTGAAGGAAGAGGGCAGGGACATCAATGCAGAAGGCCTCGTACTCGCTTCAGACGGTTTCTTCCCGTTCAATGACGTAGTCGCCCTCGCTGCAGAATACGGCATCAAGGCCATCGTTCAGCCGGGAGGCAGCATCAGGGACGAGGATTCCATCAAGCTTGCCAATGAGAAAGGCATCACGATGCTCTTCACCGGCGAAAGGCATTTCAAACATTAATAGAACAAGGGCTCCCCGTGCGGGAGCCTCCATTTGATATTTATGGATACAAATACGAATAAAGCCAAGGTTCTGGTAGTGGGCGGAGGCGGCAGGGAGCACGCCATCGTGGACGCTCTTTCCCGTTCGTCCAGGGTTGGGAAGATTTTCTGCGCTCCGGGCAATGCCGGAATTGCAATGCAGGC
>JALFFZ010000074.1 GCA_022777585.1 Bacteroidales bacterium
GATGCCCCGCTCTGGAGTACCTCAAGGCGGACTGGCTGATAGAGAGGCTGGATGTCACGACCAATCCCGGCATCAAAGAAATGAATCTTGGTGGGGATGCTGCCTCACTTGTGGACCTGAGCTGTTCACGTGACCTTGAGAAGCTCGAAGTAAGATGCAGCAAGCTCAAGAAGTTGAAGCTGTCCCGTTGCGACAGCCTTCAGGAACTGACGCTGCTGTGCAATCTCGAACTGTCCCACGTGTCGGTGAGCAACCGCAGCTGCTTGAAATCCCTCAAACTCATTGATACACCCCTAAATGCCTTGAATATCTTGACAGGGCACTGGAAAGGAACGGGGGCATGCGGGAGGAGGATTCAACCTCGGGATTGATTAACTTTGCGCCATGGACCTGAGAATCCTGCATATTTCCGACACCCACGGTGTCCACCGCCGCCTGAGGAACCTCCCTGAGGCGGACATCCTCGTGCACAGCGGGGACTTCACGATGTCGGGCTCCGAGGCAGAGACGCTCGATTTTCTGGAGTGGGTCTGCGACCTCCCATACAGGCACAAGGTGCTGGTCGCGGGCAACCACGACGCCTGCCTTTACGGTGCCCATCTGGACGGCCTTGATGACAACGTTCATTACCTCTGCGGCAGCGGTGTGGAGATAGAGGGTTTGAAGTTCTGGGGAGTACCTATGTTCATGGAGGATTGCGTGAGCGGGAAGCGGGAGCAGCTCTACGCCGCCATTCCTGATGACACGGACGTTCTTGTCACCCATACTCCTCCCTATGGCATACTTGACAGGGACGGGAGTATCCTCTACGGCTCAAGGGTATTGCTCGACAGGGTCCGCACCATTCGTCCCCACCTCCACCTCTTCGGCCACATCCACAAGTCCCACGGAACAACCAGCGACGGGGTGACCGTCTTTTCCAATGCCGCAATTATGGACGAGGGGTATGACAATCTGAATGCCCCGAACGTGCTTTCGCTGACGGTGTCGGCGGATTGAGCCATTTCAGCGAGCTCGCGCATCTTCGGATCGTAGCTGCCGGATGTCGGCTCCGGTTGGGCCGCCTTTATGGGCAATAGACAAAAAAGAAGGATGACCTTTTGGGGGCATCCTCCTAGACTGCTTTGCCAACACATCTATAGTGCGCGTCTTCCGCCCCGAAGAGGCGTACATACACTTCGAACTCATGTTCTCCTATAGCCTCATAGATGGCATCTTCATTTACAAGTTTCCACCAATCTCTGGTTTCACCCCTATAGTTGTCAATGATGTCGTTGAGCTGTGCGTTAGCAAATTTGTTTTTAGTACTCATAGTCAAGATTTATTTAGATTAACCATAAAGTTTCATTGAGATAAGCCCAATGTAACGTAATATTAAAATCGGTTATACCTCTTTTCTCAAAACTATGAAGAACTGCAGCAATCTTGGATGCAAATATAGGCATTTTTGCCAAATATCCTATTCTTGCCTGTTTCGTGAAAGAATTGCTGGCACATGGCGTATACATAATAGGAAAACAGAATCGACTATGATCGTATGCTTTGGCGGCGAGAACGGCTTCCAGGACATGGACTCTCTGGCGATCTCTGAAGACGTCATCAGGAGTTTCTTCAATGAAGTCGATGCGATTTTCTCCAAGCGCATCGACAATCCTGAGGACAGTGTCGACCAGATGATGAACTCCATCCAGAACATCTGTCTGGAGGCCATTGAGAACCTGGACGGTATCCTCATTGCCACCACCAATCTGGCAGGCAACTTCTGCGATGAGGCTTTTGCCCGTCGTTTCATCTTCAAGGTGGAATTCTCCACTCCCGAAGCGGAAACCCGCACAAAGATATGGAAGTCAATGATCGCAGACATCTCTGATGATGACGCCTGCGAACTTGGCAGGAGCTATGCCTTCTCCGGCGGCAATATCGAGAACATCGCCCGCAAGGCTGCAGTCGGATATGTGCTCTCCGGAGAGAAAGCCAGCCTGGCGGATCTCCGCAAGTACTGCGACGAAGAGTCATTGTCCGGAAGCTGCAAACGGGCAAGAATCGGATTTTAAATAAGAAAATTATTTCGGAGTCGATGAAAGATTTATTCCAATCCGGCGTATACTTATATGAAACATAAAACAGACAGATTATGAAATACTGCATTGCACCCTATTATTCTGAGAAGAGATTCATCAAAAAGCAGAGTTCCGCCATCGCTGAAGAGCGTCTGGGTTTTCTTGACGGAAAGAGACTCGGAGACTTGTCAATAGGCATCGAAGACAATGCAACCTGCCGCAAGATACGCCGTATCATGGAAAAGCGTGTCGCGCAGAACTTCTGGAGCAATGCTTCCCGCAGAAGGAGAAGAGGTAACGGGGCTCGCTATGAGACAAGACATCATGTCTCGAACCACTTCAGGAACATCTTCGGAGAAGTTCCCAAGGGCTTCAGATATGCAGTATAGTGAAAGAAATAACGAGGAATCACGCATATACTTTAACAGCTGAAATATGGCAAACATCAATATTACTACCACGGAGCTCCTAAGCCTCCTTGACATCACTCCAGCCGACCAGAACCTTATGCTTGTCGGCAATCACGGTATCGGCAAGTCCGAAATCCTCACCGAGTACTTCTCCGGCAAAGGAATGAAGGTAGTACCTTTGTTCCTTGGCCAGATGAGTGATCCCGGTGACCTCATCGGCATTCCCAACCGCAATGACACCACCGGCAAGACGGAGTTCATGCCGCCTTACTGGTTCCCGCTGGACGGCAAGCCTGTCGTCCTGTTTCTGGACGAGCTCAACCGTGCCCGCCCGGAGGTGCTGCAGACCATAATGGACCTGGCCCTGAACCGTACCCTTGCAGGACGCAAACTTCCGGACGGGAGCCGCATTATCTCCGCAGTCAATGCAGGTGACCAGTACCAGCTTACCGACCTGGACCCTGCCCTGGTGAGCCGCTTCAACGTGGTGACATTCCGCCCGACTGTCCAGGAATGGCTTCTCTGGGCTGAAAAGGTGGGCGTAGATGCCCGTGTCCGAGATTTCATCCGCGAGAATCCTATGTGGCTGGACAAGAATCCCGACGCAAAGGAAGGCGCCGACACCGGTCTGGACAAGACCCCGGACCGTCGTGGCTGGAAGCGCGTAAGCGACATCCTCAAGACAGCCGGTGACATCAGCCCCATCGTCACAAAGGCCATCGCCGCCATCGTCGGACCCAAAGCCGCCAGCGCGGTTGTAGGTAGCGTTTCTGCCAGGAAGATTCTGAGCGGTCGTGAGGTGCTCCAGAACTTTGAGAAGCATCTGCCCACCCTCAAGGGATATGAGCTGCACCAGCTCTCTGTGGTCAACGACGGCATTTTCCGTCATCTGGAGGTGGAGAACCTCTCCGGCCAGGCCAAGGAGAATGCCAAGAAGAACATCGACGCCTACTTCACCTTCCTTTCCAAGGAGAAGAAGGAAGCCGCCGCTCACTTCGCCAACCTCTATGTCCAGGGCACCTATCCCAAGGCCGTGTCCTTCATGGCCCGCGAGTGCCAGGTACTCACTATGGCAATGGTCATGTACGTCAAGAGCATCCGCTGATGAAAGACAGAATCACAACTCTTCTGGAACGCTGGTTCATTTCCGAGCCTGCACTCTTCCAGGTAATCTGCACTCACGACATAAAGGAGAACCGGTCAATGCCTTGTCCAGTCCGCTCAGGGAAGAAGACAATCGAGTACAACCCGACCTATACGGACGAAATGAGTGATGCGGCTCTGGACCAGGCATTGCGTACCGAGGCTGTCCGTATCCTGCTGAAACATCCTTACCAGCGAAAGCCTGATGCCTGCTGCCAGCAGGCTATCGCTGTCGGCAGCAACCTTACCATCGGTGACAACTACCAGTTCGGCAACTTCAATATCGAGCGCCCGAAAGATTATGAACTGCCCGAAGGTCAGGCCTACGAGTGGTACTCCCGCCGCATCCAGGAGCTCCTTCCGCCTTCCGGCGGTCAGCCCCAGTCCGGTGACGGCAAATCCGACTGGCGCTCCGACAAGCTGGGCGATTCGGCCGAGCGGCAAACCGCGCTGTCCGAGCTCTGGGAGGAGGACGAACTCACGCTTGCCCTCATCGACGGTATCATTGAGAGCACAAAGGACTGGGGCTCTCTGGCCGGCAGCTTCGCCGAGATGCTCCAGGCGTCCACCCGTTCCCGCATCAACTGGCGGAATGTCCTGTCCGACTTCCGTGCCAGCATCCTCTCCTCGGTGCGCAAACTTACCCGCATGCGCCCCAACCGCCGCACTGGTTTCGAGAATATGGGGTCCATCCGCCGTTTCAACACCAAGCTGCTGGTGGCGGTGGATGTGAGCGGATCCATCTCTTCCGAAGACCTGTCCTACTTCTACGGCGTCATCAACAGCGCATTCCGCTATGGCTTCTCCCAGGTGGATGTTATCCAGTTTGACTGCGGAGTCCGTGTGGTTCAGTCCCTGAAGAAGGTCATGCGAGACATCGCAGTCGTCGGACGCGGCGGAACCTCTTTCCAGGAGCCCATCAACTATGCCAACGAACATGAGTATGATGGCCTGGTGATCCTCACGGACGGTTACGCTCCCGAACCACTGATTCCTGACAATATGCGCTGCAGGATTGTCTGGGTATGCAACAATCGGCAAAGTTACGAACATGCCCACGGGTGGATGGAACGCTCCGGACGTGTCTGTACAATGGAACTCAAATAGAAACAGATGAAAAAAATCAACGGACTCACTGAAGAAGAAATCATAAGAGATGCACTCCGTGCCGTTCCCGAATATCTGGAAAGCATCCGGTCCTCAGGTGTATTCCGGCTGGAGAAGTGTGTAGAGGAGGAGACCAGGCGGCTGGAGAAACTCTACAGGACGGGAACAGGTTTACGCCAATATCTGCCCTTAAGCAAGAAAGAGCTTGCAGATATGGATGCATTCACGGCTCACTTCATTCCGATATTGACAGAACGGACCTTGGCTGTTCAGCAGCGGTACATGAAGCAGCGGCGCATTTCCGAGATTAATGCGATAACTGCCCGGGAGTTCATCTCGGCCGAGTTTCAGAAGGCAGGTCTGACAGCTGAGGTCACCGGTCAGAGGTATCGTGCCAAAGTCGTTGTCTCACTGCCTGCCGGTAATCTACGTTTCTATGTCAGATACAAGGACTTGGGCCGCGAAGGTATCATGGACGATGTCGTCAGGGCGGTTCTGGATCTGAAAGATGCCGTCACCCGGCTGGGACAAGGTGTCATATTATCAAAATACTGATATGGGAAGATTTGTCATCCTGCTCATTATTGTCAGCGGCATAGTGGCCGTCAGGGACTTGTCAGACGTCATCGACAGCTACAACCACATTGCATCTCCCGGGTTTCAGGTCCTGAAGGACTGCACCCGCTTCCGCCTCATGTACGGATGGCTGGGGCTGATCTTCCACGGCATCTGCCTGCTTGCGATATCTGCCTTTATGGTCATTGCCGTGCTCAGGCTGTTCAATGCCCTTTCCAGACCAGGTGCGGCCTGGACTTGCGGAGCCGCCTGCCTGCTTCTCCTGCTTTCTCTTCCTGCCAGCCGGCTCATAATCCGGTCAAAGGGCTCCGATCAGGTAGAAATGCTGATGAAGGAAAAATGGATGAAAGAGAAGCAATTCGCTCCTGAACACGATGAAGAAGTGAATCTGTATCGTTCTGCCATTCTTTGCAACAGGTCCATCCCTTTTATCAGATGGCATCTCATCGGCATTCTGGGAGCCGGTCTTATTCTCTATTTCACCTTATGAAACAATCCGGCAGGTTTACGCAATAAATCTGTCTCCAGATTCATTGTCATCTCGCCGGTTTTTTGTAAATTGTGGCTGAAACCGAACAATCCGAAAGGCAAGGAGGATCTGGACAGGGCCTTCATCAAGTTCCGTGAAGCAGTCAATAACGGGGAACTCCCTTACCTCATCCGCTCGCTGGTGTTTATGCTGCTTTGCGTGATCCATTGGTGCATAGGAGAGATGGAAAAGAAAGGTATCATCTCTGAATAAGGAACCGGATACCCGGATACGATTGTAAAACTATTAGAACGGAATATTGTTGACGAATTATTGTTTAAATCATGGCAACATTAATCAGAGAAGGTATAGCACCGTACGGGGACATTCTCTATAATATCGTCGGTGACCACGTCCATAAGGGACAAGTGTCTTGGGGCGACATTATCTACACTATTGACGGTAATTTTATCAGAGAAGGGCAATCGCCGTACGGGGATATCGTTTATAATATCGATGGCAATTATATAAGGAAAGGTATTTCCCTGACTGGCGATATCGTCTATAATATCGATGGCGACTATATTAGAGAGGGCATCTCGATCTATGGAGACATCAAATACAGGATATATAACGAGTAGAAAGAACAAGAGAGCCGCTGCCCATAGATAGAACAGCGGCTCTTTTGTTTGGCTGAGTATGTCAACCACCACACTGAAATGATAATTCCGATATAGATTAACGATATGGAAGAGCCGATACTTAACAGCCACGACTTCAATGACGGGGTCTGGAGGGTGAGATGGAAGGTCGGTGCGAAGCAGTAAGGATCATTTTCCTGAACTGCTGCCATTATTACCGGTTGTTCTTCAACCACTCAACCCGCCTCTGGTCAGGAAGATGCTTGACCTTGAAGTCTGAGAACTTCGCCTTGAAACCCTGGCCGTCGGGGCATGCTGCGACAGGGCCGACCATAACAGGGCAGTTGTCCTGCATCCAAAGAGTTCGCATCATTGTGTATTCCTTATCGTCGAAACTGTAGAAGAGTTCGATGGCATCGAGGCGGCGGACTGCCTTGAACCAAAGATAAGGCACCGGTTCCTTTAGCTCGATTACACTCCAGTCGGAGGTGCGGTGTGTGACTACGGTGGAAATGTTGAATTTGCCGTCAACGAACTCAATGCCGAACTTTACATAGTTCTCGTGGTCCTGACGAATCATCATTCCCGCCTGATCAAAGCGGACTTTATAGTCACCGCTCACTTTAATCTTGGCTTCGAACTCTCCACCTACAGTGGTGTAGAGGAATGGACCGTCGTCAACTGTGAATCCATAGTGTGCAATCCTCCAGTAGTCGGTCTGTGCCGGCACGTCCATCTCAAGAGTGCCGTTTTTTATTCTATAGTATTCCGGTTCGTTGAACCACTGCATCTTGTCAAGGCTTTGTGCGTTTGCGGAAAGCGTTGCCGCCATCGCAATAATTGTAAAAAGAAGATACTTTCTCATATATGATGTCAATAGTGTCCCGTCAGGGACTGTAAAAGTCTTATGCTCCGGAATATGCCGGGCTACTTCACGACCCTGCAGGGATTGCCCACGGCAACGCAGCCATCCGGGATATCCTTCACCACGACGCTCCCGGCTCCTATGGTTACATTGCTTCCTATGGTAACCCCGGGAAGGATGGTCACGGAACCGCCTATCCAGACGTTGTCCCCTATGGTCACAGGCTTCGCCCATTCCCTGCGGGAGTTCCTCTCGACAGGGTCAGTGCTGTGACAGGCCGTATAGATGCTGACGTTCGGACCGATGAAACAGTCGTCACCGACAGTCACCGGGGCTTCATCAAGAACGGTGAAGTTGAAGTTTGCGAAGAAACGTCTGCCCACGCGGATATTGCTTCCGTAATCGCAGTAGAACGGCTGGTTGATGAAGGTGTCCCCATCACTCTTTCCAAGTAGGCCCCGGAGCAGCTCGTTCCGTTCCTTCAGCATTGAAGGACGCATTTTGTTGTACTCCCAGATCCTGTCCTTGGTGGCGTTGAGCCGTTCAAGAAGATATGGATGCGTCGCATCGTACTCCCGTCCGGAGACCATGTCGTCCCAGACCCGGGCTTCAGGAGAATCCTCAGAAGGAGTCTCCTCCATTGAAAGAAGAAGTTCCTGCGCTTTCCTGTGACCGAGGGATGCGGCACGGGAGAGAAGGTCTCTCGCCTTCACGGGGTCCTTCTCGAGGCAGTCGCCCTCAAGAAAACGCTTTCCCACGGAGAACAATGCCTCCGCGTCGGAGTATATGTAGTCGTTGTTGCAGTCCATAATGAAGAATTATCAAATCAGGACAGTATCCCACTCCTGATCTCGCCGGCGACCTCTGCCGCCTCCGCAATCCCGAATTTCTGCATTTTAGGGAGGACAAAGA
>JALFFZ010000085.1 GCA_022777585.1 Bacteroidales bacterium
GGCTACTGTCCGGTCCGACTGCCGTCGGCTGCTCGCTGCAAACGTCCACCGGACGTTTGGCTTACCGCTCACGACCTTCTTCGGGTGAAAATCTGACCTCGAAAATCCAATTCAAATCTGACGCAACTTATTTTTTTCATAGTACTTAAAATCTGTAACAGCTTATAGTTCTGATAATAAGGAATGAAAATAATTGACAATATGGGAACAATAGCGAAATGGTGTCTGGCAATGCTGGCCTGCATTGTCCTGTCGGAGACGTCGTCGGGGCAGAACCTTGAGGAATGCCGGAGGCTGGCCAGGGAGAATTATCCGCTGACCCGGCAGCTCGGAATTATAGAAGAGGTGGCGCAGTATAATGTCAGCAATGCCGCAAGGGGCTGGATACCACAGGTTTCCTTCTCTGCGCAGGCGACATTGCAGTCTGATGCGACATCCTATCCGGAGGCGTTGAAACGGGTCCTTTCAGCTGGCGGAACAGCCGCCGGGCAGCAGGGCGCCCAGACGCTTGAAATTGCCGGGCAGCAAGGTGCCCAGGCTCCCGAAATAACCGGATTACGGAAGGATCAGTACAAAATAGCAGTGGACATATCCCAGAACATCTGGGACGGCGGCAAGACTCGGGCAATGAAGGAAATCGTGGAAGCCGAGGCCGAGGAACAGTGCAGACAGGTCGAAGTGGAAATATACGAACTGCTTTCGCGTGTCGATGACATCTATTTCAGCATACTTCTGCTTGAAGGCAAGGCCGTCCAGCTCTCAAACACTATCGGACTCCTCGAGACCAATCTCGAGAAAATGCGCACTTGTCTTGCCAATGAGGCTGCGACCCGCTCTGATGTGGAAGCTGTTGAAGTTGAACTCCTTACAGCGATGCAAAGCCTCGATCAGGCGGGATATGCAAAGGAAGAATACAGGAGAATGCTGGAAATCCTCATTGGCAGGAGGCTTGACAATGAGAATCTGGAAATGCCGGAAATGCCTGATATTCCTGTAGTTGAATCAAATTCCGAGGATCTTTCCAGGAGGCCTGAGCTGGAACTTTTCAATGCCAGGATTGCCGGAATCGGAGCCAGGGTCAGAGACATCAACTCGAACATGATTCCGCATTTCAGTGCCTTTGCGCAGGGATATTACGGCTATCCGGGCCTGGATATGTTCAAGAGCATGACATCCACGGACTGGACATTGAACGGCATCGCCGGAGTGCGGATGGCCTGGAATCTCACAGGCTTCAATACAAGGAGGAACAATCTCCGGAAACTCGATGCGCAGAAACGCCAGGTGGATATCCAGAGGAGTATTTTCCTGCTCAATTCTGACCTCAGTGCGGCCAGGGAGCAGGGAGAAATCGAGAGACTCAGGAAGGCTATGGAGAGCGATGAGAAGATTGCGGCATTGCGGCGCTCGATCAGGAAGGTTGCCGAGTCCGGGCTGGACAATGGCGTAATCGACTCCACTGACCTCCTGCGGAAGATCTCCGAGGAGACATCAGCGGACATCACCCTCAGCAACAGGCAGATAGAACTCCTCCAGGCAGCCTTCAGGCTTAGAAGAACACTGAACCTTTAAGCAGTTTTCGCAATTGCGGAACTTGAGCATTGAAATTATTTTTTGAAGATTACTGAATACCATATACAGAATGAAACAGATTGTTTATATCGCATCAGCATTGGCATTGCTCTCATCCTGCGGGAACGGTGATGGAGCAGACGCATACGGGACGTTCGAGGCCACGGAGATTCTCATTTCATCGGAGGCTTCCGGGCGCATCCTGAGATTTGATGTTGAAGAAGGAATGACGGTCAATGAAGGCGACATTATCGCCGAGGTGGACAGTCTCCAGCTCACCCTGCAGAGGAAGCAGCTGAAGGCCCAGATGTCGGCTCTGCTGGCCGGGAGGCCGGACAAGAAGGCCCAGATTGCCTCATTGAAGGAGCAGATTGCCAAGCAGAAGACCGAGCTGGCGAGGGTGGAGAACCTTCTCCGGGGCGGGGCTGCGACAGGAAAGCAGAAGGATGACATCGAGGCCCAGATCAGGGTGCTTGAGAGCCAGCTTGCGGCGACCCTCTCCAACATTGACAGGAATACCACTTCGATCAATGAGAACGCAGTTGCCGTCGAGACCCAGATCGAGGCTCTGGAAGACAGGATCTCGAAATGCCGTCCGCAAGCGCCCGCCAAGGGCCTTGTCCTCTCCAAATATGCTGAAGCCGGTGAACTTACGGCCCCGGGCAAGCCTCTTGTCAAGATTGCGGACATGGACAAGATATATCTCAGGGCATATTTCACCTCTGCGCAGATCGCCGGAATCAAAGTCGGGGACAATGTGAAGGTGACAGCTGACTTCGGTTCGGGAAACCGTTTCGGCTACGATGGGAAGGTGACCTGGATATCCTCGGAGAGCGAATTCACGCCGAAGACCATACAGACTGAAGATTCCAGGGCGAATCTGGTCTATGCCGCGAAGATTGCGGTGAAGAATGACGGACGACTGAAGATCGGCTTCTCCGGAGAGGTGGAACTGTCCAATGACTGAGTTTATGAACTCATTGGAAATCAATAATATAAATAAATCCTTCGGAAAGGTTAAGGCGCTCTCGGACGTGAGTCTCGATGTCGCCGGGGGTGAACTGTTCGGACTCATCGGACCGGACGGGGCGGGGAAGACGACATTGTTCCGGATTCTGACTACATTGCTCAGGCCGGACTCCGGAATGGCGAAGGTGGACGGGCTGGATGTGGTGAAAGATTACCGGAAAATAAGGGAGAGGGTAGGCTATATGCCGGGCAGGTTCTCCCTTTATCCCGACTTGTCCGTACAGGAGAATCTGGAGTTCCATGCATCTCTCTTCGGAGTGCAGGTATCTGATTCATATCGTCTTATCGCACCGATTTACAGTCATATCGAGAGGTTCCGGGACAGAAAGGCGGGAGCGCTTTCGGGTGGAATGAAGCAGAAGCTGGCATTGTCCTGCGCCCTGGTTCACAAACCTTCCGTGCTCTTTCTGGATGAGCCTACCACGGGTGTGGATGCGGTCTCCAGGAAGGAGTTCTGGGACATGCTGGCGGGATTGAAGAGCGGAGGGATGACAATTCTCGTATCGACTCCCTATATGGACGAGGCCGGAAGATGCGACCGTATAGCGCTGATGAACGAGGGCAGGATACTCGGTACGGATACTCCTGAAGGCATTGTCAGGGGCTTTGGAGGCAGGCTGTATGCCGTCAGGGCCGATGATATGCCGGCATTGCTCAGGATAGCCCGCGGAACTGCCGGGACGAGGCAATGCTATTGTTTCGGTCAATGGCATCATCTCATTGCAGATGAGGATTTTGACATTGAAGGATTCCTCAATGTCAACAGATCTCTTTCCGGCCTCGAAGCCAGGCCTGCGGAGCCCTGCATAGAGGACGTTTTCATAGAATTGATGGCGAAATGAACAATGACATTGTAATATCCGTAAGCGGCCTGACCAAGCGTTTCGGGGATTTCACGGCCGTGGACCATATCAGCTTCGATGTGCGCAGGGGCGAGATTTTCGGCTTCCTGGGGGCCAACGGTGCCGGGAAGACCACGGCTATGAGGATGCTCTGCGGACTGAGCAGGCCTACTGAGGGCAGCGGTTCCGTGGCCGGCTGCGACATTGTCCGGGAAGGGGAGAAGATCAAGAGCAGAATCGGCTATATGAGCCAGCGGTTCTCATTGTACAATGACCTCACGGTCGAGGAGAATATGAGACTTTTTGCGGGCATCTACGGCATGGGCAGGCGCGAGGCGAAGGAGCGTGCGGGAGAATTGATGGACAGTCTAGGCCTCACGAAGCTGAAAGACGTGCTTGTGGGCAGGCTTCCGCTCGGCTGGAAGCAGAAGCTGGCTTTTTCCGTGGCCGGCATTCACAGGCCTGAAATCATTTTCATGGATGAGCCTACAGGCGGCGTGGACCCTATTGCGAGAAGGCAGTTCTGGGAAATGATAAATGAAACCGCCGCTTCGGGCACAACTATTTTTGTTACAACGCATTACATGGACGAAGCCGAGTATTGCGGCCGCGTGTCGATGATGGTTGACGGCCGGATTGACGCTATGGGCAGCCCTTCCGCCCTCAAGTCGGAATTCGGGGCGGCGAATATGGACGAAGTCTTCAGGCGGATTGCCCGGAGCGCAAAAAGGGGAGAATGATCATGAGAAGCCAGTTCGCAGCATTTGTCAGAAAGGAGTCGCTCCACATTCTCAGGGACAAGCGTACTATGCTGATAGTCTTCATGATACCCGTGGTGCTGACCGTCCTTTTCGGCTTTGCGATTTCCACTGAGGTGAACAATGTCAATGTCTCAGTTGCCGCTCCGGAGATTACTGACGGGGTGAGGGATGCCGTGCGGGATCTTGAGGCAAATCCTTATTTCACATTCGTGGGCTATGTCCGGCAGGATGGGATTGACGATGTCCTGAGGTCCGGCAGGGCAGATGCAGCCATTGTCTTCAGCCGGGATTATGACAGGAGGCAGATGCTTAATTATCAGGGGGTTGACACGGGCCCCGGGATACAGGTCATCCTCGACGCCTCCAATGTCAACAAGGCCCAGGCCGCCACTGCCTATCTTGGCAGAATCCTCTCCGGAAATGCCGGTCAGCAGGACATTTTCGAGACAAGGCTTCTGTTCAACCCGCAGATGAAGAGCTCATACAATTTCGTCCCGGGCATTCTCGGCCTGATATTCATTCTCGTGTGCGCGCTGATGACATCCGTCTCGATTGTCCGGGAGAAGGAGAGGGGGACTATGGAGGTGCTGCTGGTGTCTCCTGTGAAGCCGATGAGAATCATCCTGGCAAAGATGGTCCCGTATTTCTTGATTTCCTCCGCCGTGCTGGCTGTAGTATTGCTGCTTGCCCATTTTCTTCTCGGCGTGCCGATGAGTTCGGGAGTGGGAGGAATCATCGTGATTTCGCTGGTCTATGTCGCATTGTCCCTGTGCCTGGGGCTGCTTATCTCCACACTCGTCACCACCCAGCTGGCCGCATTGCTGTTATCGGCGATGGTGATGATGTTCCCGATCCTGATGCTGTCGGGAATGATTTTCCCGATTGAGAACCTTCCCGGCTTCTTCCGCGGACTCTCCTGCATTGTGCCGGCCAGGTGGTATATCGACGCTATCCGGAAAATGATGATCCAGGGGCTTCCGCTGGCTTCGGTGGCCGGTGATCTTGCTGTTCTCTCCGGTATGGCCAGCTTCATCATGCTGGTTGCGCTGAAAAAGTTCAATGACAGACTCGAATAGGCTATGAGGGTATTGATGGTACTGATACAGAAGGAGTTTACGCAGATATTCCGCAACTCGTTCATCCCGAAGCTCATCTTCGTTTTCCCGGTAATGGTGATGCTGCTGTTGCCGATGATAATGACTATGGACGTGAAGAATGTGAAAGTGGCCGTGGTGGATCTGGACCGGTCGTCATTCTCAAGACGGATCATTTCCCATATCGGGGCTTCCGAGTATCTCAGCCTTGCCGGAACTGCGGACGATTTCGCCGTGGCGATGAGGATGACTGACGAAGGCCTGGCTGATGCGGTGCTGCAGATTCCGGCCGGTTTCGGGAGAAAATTCGGGACTCCGGATGCGGAGAAAATCGGCATAATGGCCAATGCGGTCAATGCCACCAAGGCTTCCATCGGAATGCAGCACGTGCTTCAGACCGCTGCCGGTGCAATCTCGGAGATAATGGCGGAGGATGGCATTGATGGCAATGCAAATGATTTTGTGACAGTGACTTACAGGTACAATCCGACATTGGACTACCGTCATTACATGATTCCGGCTCTGATGATAATGCTGTTCATTCTCGTCTGCGGATTCATTCCGGCTCTCAGCATCGTGGGGGAGAAGGAGGCTGGCACGATTGAGCAGCTGAACGTCACCCCGGCAGGAAGGATGACATTCATCCTCTCCAAACTCATACCCTATTGGCTTGTAGGCCTTTTCGTGCTTATTGCAGCTATGCTCATCGCCTGGCTCGTATATGGACTTGCGCCGGCGGGAAGCATATGGCTGATTCTTCTCGGTTCCGAGCTTTTCATACTCACCATTTCCGGATTCAGTCTCACAGTGGCAAATTTTTCCGACAATTCTCAGCAGGCGATATTCGTGATGTTCTTCTTCATAATGATTTACATGCTGATGAGCGGCCTGCTGACCCCTGTCGATTCAATGCCTCTCTGGGCGCAGAAAATCACGTATTTCCTGCCTCCGAGATATTTCGTGGACATAATGCGCTCGGTCTATCTGAAAGCCTCCACTTTCGCTGATCTTTCGCTCAACTACCTGGCACTGAGTATCTTCGCCCTGCTCTTCAATATTGCGGCAGCATTGTCCTGGAGGAAGAGAAGTTAGGAATTGCAGCCGGCTTACCGGCTCTTGCGGTAGAGACTCGGGGACTGCCCGAGATGCTGCTTGAAGACCTTGGTGAAATACTGGCTGTCCACGTAGCCGCAGCGCTGGGAGATTTCAGAAACGGTCAGGCTGCTTCTGGTCAGGAGGTCTGCCGCCAGGGCCATTCTCTTTCCTGTCACGTACTCCATGATGCCGAGGCCCACGACCTCCTTCATCTTCTTGTAGAATGTCGCGCGGCCCATGCAGAGATGCTCGATAATCATCTGGGCATTCAGGGAGTCGTTTGCAATGTTGGACTCTATGAATTTGTCCAGTTTCACTATGAACTGCTCGTCAGCATTGCTGAATGTGGCATCGACAGGGGAGACAGGCTTGAGGAGATTCCTGTATTTCTCGTGAATCAGGCTCCGTGCCTGCAGAGTGTTCCTGATGGCTGCCAGAAGAACAGGAATGTCGAACGGCTTGGTCAGGAATATGTCGGCTCCGGACTTGTATCCCTCCTCCCTGTGCAGGCTGTCAGCCTGAGCCGTCAGCAGAATCACTGGTATGTGGCTGATTTCAATGGTGTTCTTTATGGTCCGGCAAAGCTCATAACCGTTCATCAGAGGCATCATCACATCGCTGACAATGATGTTCGGAGACTCTCTGGAGGCCAGTTCCAGAGCCTCCTTTCCGTCAGTTGCCTTGAGAACGGACTTGAAATACGGACTTAGCTCCTTTGCTATGAATTCCAGAAGGTCAGGCTCATCCTCAGCTATCAGCACGGAGCAGTCTCCAGTATTGAAATCGTTAGCGGAGATGACGCTGCCGCCTTCTTTGAACTGCTCCGGGCTGTCATTGGCATCATTTTCAATGTCCTCGGCCTTGATTGCCAGATTCGTGGTGCACTCAATCGCCATAGGGATTTCAAACCAGAAGGTGGAACCCTTGTCAGGATTCGGGAACGCTCCTATTCTTCCTCCCTGATGTGTTTCCACAAGAAGTTTGGTGTAGGCCAGACCGAGACCGAAGCCCTTTGACTGGCTGCTGCCCTGCCTGAAGCGGTTGAAGAGTTCATCCGCATCTATTCCGCTTATGCCTATTCCCCTGTCTATCACGGAAATCCTTACATATCCGTCAATTGCGCTCGTCCTGATGGTGACCGTCGTTTCCGGTCCGCTGTACTTCCAGGCATTCATAAGCAGGTTGCCGATGATGATGCGGAACTTGCTCTCGTCGAAGTTCACCCATCCGATGGCGGGGTCCCTGTCGCAGATCAGGGTGATGGACTTGTTCTCGAATTCCGCGCGGAACTCCTCGGTGACAGTTTCAATCCATTCGTTGAGCCTGTGCGGTGCAATGTTGACGGTTCCGAAGCCCTCCTCAAGTCTGCGGGAGTCAAGGACCATGTTGATAAGCTGGTTCATATACTGGGACTGGGACAGGATACCGCTCAGTTCCTTCTTGACGGACGGCTCGAACTCATTCTTGTCCAGAAGCCTCTTGAGAGGGGAGTATATGAGGGTCAGAGGGGTGCGGAGCTCGTGTGAGATATTGGTGAGGAACTTCAGCTTGTTGTCCGAGAGTTTCTCCTTCCTCTTGCGGTACTGCTCCTCAGCCTTGTTCTTCTCGATTCTGTGGTAGACAAGAAGAATGCCTGCTATCAATGCCGCAAGCAGCAGGATGGCTCCGACTATGTATGCGATGTTCCTGCCCCAGTGCTGGCTGACATGGACCTGAATCCTGTTCCCGCTCTCTATCCACCTGTCTGTGTCATCCTTGTAGGCAATGGAAATGCCGTATCGTCCGGATGAAAGGACCGGCAGGGAAAGACGGCTGTCGGAATAGATTACTGTATTCTTGTCCCTGTTGCTTACAGTATAGCGGAAACTGTTGGACTTGAATACATTGTCCGAATCGGTGCTGACGTCTATGAACATCGAGTTGTAGTTCCATTTGACCTGGATTTTCGGTATGCTGCCGTTCATGTTGTAGTCCACGTTCCGTCCGTTGACATTGACCCTCAGCAGGTGAACATTCTTTTTGCCCCTGAATATGTCGGACTTGGCGGTCTGTACGGCGCAGAAACTTGAATTGCCGCCGAAGAAGAGGTCTCCGTTGGCAGAAAGGAGGGAGACGTCCTCGAAGAAGTCATTCGTTACACCGGTTTCAAGATCCCCGAACTTTATGTAGTTTTCCAACCTGGAGCCTTCCACCTTGATGATGTTGTCCCTCGTGGATAGCCAGATATTGCCGGAATTGTCCTTCTCCAGAATCGGGAGGAGGTTGCCGTTGTAGCGGAAGTCCGTCATCTTCATTTCCCCGGTCTCAGTGTCCAGAATTTCCAGATTGTAGGATTTTATTACATAGAGAGTGCTCCCGACCATCCGGACGCAGGCGATGTCTCCCTGAAAGTTGCTGTAAATCTTCTCGGCAGTCCGTTCGGCATTGTCCAGGCGGAAAATCTCGTGATGAGTGTAGAGGAAGGTGCTTTTTGCTCCGATGTCGGCGATTCTGAGATTGTTGGTCCCGATCAGGTTTATGCCGGACGGCTCAATCTT
>JALFFZ010000147.1 GCA_022777585.1 Bacteroidales bacterium
ATTGACGCAATCTATCTGAAGAACAATTCCTACCTGAGAATCAAGTCCATCATTCTCACCTATTCCCTGCCTGAAAAGGCAATGCGGAAAATCAGGCTCAGGGGCATCAGTTTCAATGTTGCCCTGAACAATTTCTTCACCATTACCGGATATGACGGAATGGACCCGGAGGTCCCTGGAGCCACCTATCCGACGACACGCAGCGTTTCTGCGGGCATGAACATCGACTTCTGACGATATGAGAAAGCACATAATCATTGTATCGGCCATAATACTGACGGGATGCGGGCGTTTTCTGGACGTGCAGCCGCAGGGGGAGATCATCCCGAAGACTGACGAGGAGTTCGCCTCCCTCATACATACCAGGCTGAGGGATATCGAGGGCGGTGGAGACGAGGACATTATCGGAAATATGGAGACTATCGCCAGGCTGGAGGGGTGCGCGGATGATCTGGATGCCAATATAAAGCCGGGAGATCTTGACCTCTACGCCGGAGAGCTCATCAATACAATGCAGCTCCGCTATGAGAGCATCTGGGAAACTGTAAGAGACTGCAACATCGTGATAGAGAACCTCAAGGGCAGGAATTCCGAAGTGGCGGCAGGGACATTGGCGGCGGCTTTTTCAATCAAGGGAATATGCTACTTCAACCTCCTCAGAAGCTGGTGCCAGCCCTGGGACAATGACCTGGCGGACGAGCTTCCGGGCATCCCTGTCGTGGATGTGTTTGACATTACGGCAAAACCGCTCAGGGGGACATTGAGACAGACATACGAATACACGGACGAACAGTTCCGCAACGCCCTGGCCCTCAATCCTTCCGACAAGACATACATTTTCACGGAATGGATAATCAAGGCCTACAGGGCCAGGCTGGCATTCTGGTGCTGCGACTGGGACAGGGCGGAGGAAATCTGCCGGGACATCATTGAAAACAGCGGCTATTCGCTCACCCCCATTTCAGGGTATGAGGCAATGATAAACTCCAAGTATGACGCGTCAGGAGAGGTCTTGCTGCGCTCGCATATCAACAACTCCAGCGAGCTGGACTGGTACTTCTCCTACATGAAGGGATACCTTTCCTCCAGACCGGCCTGCGCATCATTAATCCGTCTATACGGAGATAATCCGGAGGCGGACGTGAGATATGCCGCCTGCTTCGACAGGAAGAGAATGAATGTAAAGACTCCAGAATGCAAGGTCAGACTCTCTGAAATTGTCCTGATGCTCTCGGAGTCACTGTATCACCTTGGTGATGAAGAGGGGGCGCTCAGATGGCTCAATGAATTGAGACGCAACAGGATAGAGGGGGCCGAAGACCTGGCTGCAGCGACTTTGCCGGCGGTAAGGAAAGGAGACAGGATAGTGGTGGACGCCCTCGGAAACCCTGTCACCCCACTGCTCCAGGCAATATTCGACGAGAGGAGGAAGGAGATGTTCATGGAGGGTGACCGCTGGTTCGAACTCAAGAGAAACGGCCGTCCTGAATGGTGGGTCATCAGCAACGGTCTGAAATATACTACCAGGAAGTACCTCTACACTGCTCCCATTTCCAAGGATGACATTGACCTGAACCCTGGTCTGGAGCAGAACCCGGGTTATGTTTACTGATTAAATGCTTTCGTACAATGAAACATAAAAGATTGATTATATTTGCATTGTCGCTGGGCCTTTGCGCAGTCAGCGGCTGCGGTTTTGACAAATATCCGCCAAAGACGGACGATGCCGCCAAGGAATACATCAAGCCTTCAGGGGAGATCCCTACCCAGGAGGAGAGGGAGGTCGTGAAGGCGGCCAAAGCCGAATATGAGGCAGCAATATCGAATTAATTACATAAAAACCTAATTATGAAGTATTTATCAAAATTGATGGCCATATTGACATTGGCCTTGTTCTCAGTCGCCTGCTCTGAAGACGGCAAGATTGCAGTAGAATTCGAGAAAACGCTCTACACCGTTCACGGCGGTGGAAGCGTGGATATTGCAGTGAATGTAAGCGAGCCGGCCGCATCTGACATCAGCATCGGTCTGCTCTTCTCCGGCTCAGCGTCCGCCGACAAGTATGCTGCCAGCTTTGACACTGTCACAATTCCGGCAGGTGAAACTACCGGGACAGTAACCATCTCCGACATCAGGATTTCCCAGGAGGAGCAGATTGTGGTAGGCATTGTAAGCTGCCCTTCAGGATATACTCCGGGAGCAAAAAGCGTCACTATTGTCACAGTGGACGCCGAGGAACTTCTCGTCTGCTCTTTCGCCACCACTTCCGACAATGCAATCGGCTCCTACAGGGCCCGCATTGACGTGAGCGGAGCCGTATCAGGCAAGGACCTTTCATTGAACGAGGATGTTGTCATTCCTCTTACAGCAAGCGGAGCTGCCGCATCCTATCTCAATTTCGGCGGTGAGCCTCACGCCCGGCTCAAGGCAGGTGACAAGGTCGCCATCGCTGAGTTCTCCCTGAACCCGGGATTCGAGGAAGGTGCCGAGGTCAAGCTCAGCATCAAGGAGGGTGAAGACAGAATCCTGATCGGCAACAATGAAACAATCACATTGAAACTCTATGGTGCGGAAATTCCGGAGGCATTGCTCGGCACATGGACATTCGACCATGTATTTGACATTGAGGAAGTTGAGGAATTCTTCAGTGAGATGGAAGATGACATTACCCTTCTTCCGACCCACAACGAGGGCTTCACTCTTACATTCGAAAAGGACGATGCAGGAATTATCACGGTCACTCCTAATGACAAGGGAGACTTCGCGAAGTTCTTCAGAACGGCCACAGTCACCCCTACTGAGCCGATCAACTACTCTTCAGAGGGTGAAGTGACGGGAATGAACACCGTATCGGAAATCAATATGTTCATGGCAATGGAGGACTACGACTTCCATACCTGTTCATATTACAGGCTTTCCGAAGCCAACAGGGCCTTCAGTTCTGAAGTTGAAACCCTCGGAGAGGCAGTTGTGATCTTCACATTGGTTGAAGGCGGTCTCCAGGTAGAGTTCCGCGACTATGACACTCCTCCGTTCGGAGAGATGTGGTGGGATCCTGAATTCGACCCTGACATGTTCGGTTTCGCTTCGCTCTTCGTGAAGTAAACTGAATGTCCGATGACAATAAGGCCGGTCTGGAGATGACCGGCTTTTTCTTTTCAGTAATGTGTTCAGTCGCGCCGCCCGAGGGCATTGGCTGCGATAATGATTCCCAGCACGATGGCAAGGGTGACCTTTATGGCAGTCAAACCCGCATCAACAGCCAGAGGGAACTGCTCGGAGGCAATGTAATAAGAAGTCCAGAAAACCCCGCCTCCAGGGATCAAGGGGAACTCGCCGGGTATCAGGAACAATGTTCCGGGGCATTTCAGACGCACTGCCCCGAAACGTGACAGCAGAGCCACAATTCCCGATGCGAGCAGGGTGCTGGCAAAAGGTCCTGCCGCAGTATAGCGGTTCAGAAGGAGATATGCCATCCAACCTGCCATGCCGATGAGTCCGGCGGGAAGATAATGCTTTCTGGGAAGTCCGAAGAGCACGGAGAAAGATGCCGTGCCGAGGAAGGCCGCCAGCATCTGGATAGGAATCATCGAGGTATATGTATCAGTCGTGGTTCCGGAAAGATGTATCACGCTTCCGTGGAACCAGCTGTGGGCCACGAATCCGGAGCATACTCCCACAGCTATGGCGATGAACATCATCAGGGCATCAGTGAGCCTGGTCATTCCGGCGAGATAATCCTCATTCGCAATATCCCTGAGGCCGTTGGTGAAGGCGACCCCGGGGATAAGCAATATCATCGTGCCCACAACCATATTGCCGAGATTGGACCCGAAGCCGAGGCTGTAGAACAATATGCAGAGGAGGGTTCCGATGAAACCCGCCGCCACATTGGCGAGAGTCTTCGAAAGATAAGGCATCCCTATCCTTGCGACGAAGAAATTCAGGAGAAGCGCGGCTGCCAGGGAGGCTGCAGCATCAGCCAGACCGCCGCCGAAGATGATGCAGAATGCGGCGCATCCTATCCCTGCGGCCACGTATTGTTCCCAGAGAGGCTTGGATGGAAGATTCTTGATTTCCTCCAGCCTGGCGCATGCTTCCTCCAGGGAAAGGTCGTATGCCTGAATGTCACGGGAGAACTGATTGACAGCAGCCACTTTGTCGAGGCTGGCCCCCTTGATCGGGATGAACTGGGCGTTGGCATAGGAACGCCCTGTAGTGAATATTCCATTGCTGAGCACGAAAAAGTTCTCACCCTGCACTCCATAATGGGTAGCGATTCTTTCCATCGTATCCTCTACGCGGGAAATTTCCGCCCCATTCTGAAGCAGGATTCTGCCCGCTTCAGAGGCAAGTCTGAGAACTTCTTCGGACCTTATTTCGTCAACTGCATTTTCCATACCGCAAAGATATGGAAAAAATCAGACAAGTAGTTCTCCCGGGACCTTAGGCATCGCACCTTTCTGAGTACATACGAAAGCGGAGACTTTCACTGCCCTTTCGTGGGCTGCCTCCACACTCAGACCCTTCAGCAAACATGCAACGAAGGTTCCGGTGAACGAATCTCCAGCTCCAACTGTGTCGGCTACTTCAACAAGAGGCGTTGGCTGGAATGACACCTTGCCATCCTCGCAAAGTACGTATGAGCCTCTCGTTCCGCAGGTCAGAATGAGCATCTGGAGATCGTAACGCTGCATCATTCTCCTGCACTGGTCTTCGAAGTCGACAAGCTGGAGCGGACTTGAATCTGACGGCATTCTCACTTTTCCAAGTTCCAGGAGACCGGAGAGGATGGAAATCTCGTCATCATTGAGTTTCAGAACATTGCATCTCTTGAGGGATTCCTCCACCACCTCCTTCGAATACCACTGCTGCCTGAGGTTGATGTCGAAAACCTTCATCGTGCCTATCGGTGCCATGGTGTCGAGGAACTTGTGGATGGTCGCACGGGAAACCGCATTGCGCTGTGCGAGGGAGCCGAAGCAGACTCCACGGGAATTCCTGGCAATCTCCTCGATCTCCGGAGTCCATGGGATGTTGTCATAAGCGACGCCCTGGCAGATGTCGTACTGAGGGATACCCTTGCCTGAAAGGCTGACCTGGACAGTGCCGGTCGGGAAATCCACAGTCTCAAGATGATACTTCAATCCGGTCGGCTCAAGCTCCTTCCTGATAAGTTCTCCGTTCTCGTCATTGCCAACGGCGGAAACTGCTATGCCGTTAAGGCCGAAATTGCTGACGTGGTAGGCGAAATTCGCGGGAGCTCCGCCGAGTTTCTTTCCATCAGGGAGACAGTCGAACAATATCTCCCCGAGACCGACAATATAATCTTTCATTGTTCTGAGTTATTTATTGATTCTGGACGTAAAATATACAAGATATGCGGCTCCAACTGCCATCACGGCGACCGCTCCGGAGGTACCGGCGAGGTCTGATGCGAATCCCATGAGGAGCGGGAACACGGTGCCTCCGAAAAGTCCCATTATCATAAGTCCGCTGACCTCATTCTGGCTTTCAGGCACGTGGGTGAGAGCCTGCGAGAAGATAATCGGGAAGATATTCGAATTGCCATAGCCGATGAGAGCGATCATTGAGTAGATTATGGCCGGCGATGCGATGGAACCGGTGGCAAGGAGTCCGACCATGGCTACGAGAATCATCAGTGCGGAGATACCGAAGAAGATCTTTGGCTTCACGTGATTGAGAATGTAAGAACCTGTAAAACAGCCGATTGTACGGAAAATGAAGTACAGGGATGTAGCGAAGGCGGCCTGGTCGAGGGTGAATCCGAGACGCTCCATAAGAAGTTTAGGAGCCGTCGTGTTGGTTCCGACATCGATTCCCACGTGGCACATTATGCCGAGGAAACAGAGCAGGACGAAAGGATTGCCCAGAAGTTTCAGGCATCCCAGTATGCCGGTGGCCTTCGTGTCGGCCGGTGCCTCGGTAATGCGGGAATATCCGATAAGGAATGAAGCCAATATTGCTACAGCTGCATAAATCGGGAACAGGACTCTCCAGTCCAGGCCGGCAGTCGGAATTGCCGCAGTGGCGCCCCACATCGCAATGTATGGAGCCATGAAGGAGGCAATCGCCTTGACGAACTGGCCGAATGTGAGTGTCGAGGCCAGCCTTTTCTCATCTACTACATTGGAAACCAACGGGTTCAAGGATGTCTGCATAATCGCATTTCCGATTCCGAGGAGCGAGAAGCTGACCAGCATGACAGGATAGGAAGATCCGAAAATCGGGATAATCAGCGATATT
>JALFFZ010000067.1 GCA_022777585.1 Bacteroidales bacterium
GCCTCCTTCAGTGCCGTGTCATAACGCAGCCTGACCTTGACCCCGGCCTCCTGGAAATAATACCTCACTGCGATTTCCTCCTCTATGAAAGGTATGATCTCATCCTTCTTCAGCAGCAGGAAATCCCTCTTCTCTATCTCGAGTTTCTTCCCAAGGGCCTCTATCTCATCCTTCATCGAGTCAGACATTCCGTCTCTGTCGAGCTCCCTCTTCATCTGGTCGTACAATGCCCTGGCTCCGGAACGATAGTCGAACTTCTTGCCCATCGCAAACTGGATAAAGTCCTCATAATCAGCATCGGAAAAATGGAAATCATCCAGTGCGGCAATGCTTTCGTGCCTGCGGCCATAGTCCAGTGCATACTGATCGACAATGCCGCCAAGCACCAGCGAATAAACCAGCCGGCTGTAACTCCTGAACGTCAATGTATCGTCAGGGGTGATGCCGCCTCCGTCGCGGACCGGCCTGCCGTGGGCTGTCCTGAACTCCTTTGTCAATGAATCCGGAATATGTCCTACACTGCCGTCCTCATTCCTGTGGCTGTAGTCGATTGCCTGGATGCATCTTCCGCTCGGCGTGTAATACTTGGCCGTGGTGACCTTGAGCTGGCCATTGTACGGAAGTGGCCTCACGCTCTGCACCAGACCCTTGCCATAAGTCCTGGATCCGAGAATCGTGGCCCTGTCGAGGTCCTGGAAGGCGCCGGAGACAATTTCCGAAGAGGATGCCGTGCCCGAATCTACCAGGACTACAATCGGAATCTCGGTGTCCACCGGCTCCCGCATTGTCCTGAATACCTCCTCCGGATGGTTCTCATTGCCTCTGGAGGAAACCACGACCGAACCCTTGGGCACGAAGAGTGATACAATATTGACAGCCTCCTGGAGAAGGCCGCCGCCATTGCCGCGAAGGTCCAGGACGAGTTTCTTCATTCCCTGAGCCTTCAATTTCAAGTATGCATTGCGGACATCCTCGGAAACCCTCTCTGTGAAGCCGGTCTGGAGGATGTAGCCAGTGGTGTCATTGAGCATCCCGGCATATTCCACGTCCGGGAGATGAATCCTCTGTCTGACAATCCTGACCTCGACTGTATCACCCTGTTTCCATCCGTCCCCGCCGAAGGCCTTCTTCACACCGAAAACCACCGTCGTGCCCGGATTGCCCTTCATCCTGGATGTCGCCTCGTCGGCCTTGAGTCCCTTCACGGTCTTTCCGTCGATGGACACGATCTCGTCCCCGCAGCGGAGCCCCGCATTGGCGGCAGGAGAATCGGCATAAGGCTCATTGATAATGACATTGCTCTCAGTATCAGGCTTGTAGATGATTGCGCCGATGCCTCCGTATGTCTTGCCGATCATGAACTCGAAGTCCTCATTGTCCTCCTCCGGCACATACATCGTATATGGGTCGAGGGACTCCAGCATTGCATCGATTCCCGCACGCTGGATTCTGTCCACAGGCAGGGAATCCACATAAGACCTGTTCAGTTCCTTGATGATGGCATTCTGGATCTCGGTCCATTTCCCGAGTCTGAAACCGGCTGACTGCGCAAAGGCCGGGGAGAATGCGAATACGGCGAATGCCGCGAGCAGATATTTCTTCATTTCCGATTTATTTCAATAATTCACAAGCACAGAAAGGCACCTGGCTGCCGCTTGGCGTGCAATTGCCGTGCCTTTCCGTCAGGGAATGCAAAAATAAGAAAAAGAGCCCTGCTCTGCAAATGATTGTCAGCGCGTCAGCCCCCACTCTTTCCGGAGTTCATCCATCTGGTGCATTACTGCGACAATCTCGGCGTGAGGCATCATAGGGGATTCCACAAGGCCTTCGGAGAGGCAGCGGCGGCATTCGAACACCTGATATTCGAAACCGGTGATGAAGTCGGAAGGGAGGCCGATTGTCTGGACAAGGTCATAGCCGCGGTAGACGTCGATGCGGGACGGGCAGTTGACATTGTCCACTATGATTGAGCCCTCAGTTCCGCTGATTATGCCCTGGCGGTCATTGATGCAGAGAGCGCTGGCCTGGAGATTGGCCATGCGGCCGTCCCCGTAGGTCAGGGAAATGTTTTCCTGCAGGTCAACGCCGGTCGGTCCGGTGACGCAGCTGCTCACGGTCCGGACAATGTCGGAGCCGAAATACATCCTGGCGAAATTCAGCACATAGACCCCGAGGTCGAGCAGGGCCCCGCCGCCAAGTTCAGGACGCTGAATCCTCTCCTTGTAGCTGACTGGATAGCAGAGCGAGGCTCGAAGAAGCTTCGGCTCGCCGATCACTCCATCAGACAGGAGATCGGAGATCTTATGTGACATAGGCAGATATCTGGTCCAGATGGCCTCGGCGAGGAAAACGCCTTTGGACTCGGAAATGGAGACCAGTTCCTCAGCCTCGCGGGCATTCATAGTGAAAGACTTCTCGACCAGGCAGGGTTTGCCGCATTCGAGGGCCATCCGGGAATGCTCGAAATGATGGGAATGCGGGGTGGCGATATAGACAAGGTCCACCTCCGGATCCTCCACCAGCTCCCTGTAGGAGCCATAGGCCTTCGGAATCCCGTGCTCCGAGGCGAAGGCCTGCGCCTTTTCCAGACTTCTGGATGCAACGGCATGGCATTCACAATCCTGCGGCTTCCCCGCCAGTGTCCGGGCCATCTTTATGGCAATGTG
>JALFFZ010000010.1 GCA_022777585.1 Bacteroidales bacterium
GCCATTCTCCATCTCTTCGATGAGGTAGGACATGAACTGGCAGACCGTGTCGAATTCTCCGTCGGCATAGTCGAAGAAATCCAGGTAGAATGCTGCTGACTTGAGCAGTTCGTTCCCGAGCTGTCCGCCCAGTGCGGTGGCTTTCTCCGGACACCCTGCCTCGTAGTAGCATTTCACCATATTGACCACCATGTAGTCATTGGTGGTGAAGCCGAGCGGAATCGACTCTATCGGCCATACATTCGCAGGCAGGCATTCCTGGCATTTGTCCAGTATTGCAATTGCCCTTTCCTTGTCTCCGGCCTTTAGGAGTGCGGAGGCGGCGGTCACGAAGAGCTCCCTCTGCGGAAGCACTCCGAGGAAGGTGTAATAGTTCTGATAATCAACGTCATAATCGTCCCTCTTCAATGCATCCCAGCAATAGACGTTCATCATCTTGTCATACAGGCTGTCAACCGAGACAATGCCCGGATTGATGTTTCCGATCTTGTTCTTGAACGGCACCAGCTTGCTTGAGAATCCCTCGTACATCAGGTAGTCGCGGAGTCCGATATTGATGTCCCCGCCCTGGCTGAGCAGATGTATTGGCCTGTCCCACTGATAGTTGGAGAGCAGGTCGAGCATGAAGAGCTCCGGCTTGGTGATATAGGACTTCTTGGCAGGAATCTCAAGGATGATCTCGTCCTGGATGAGGTCGGCGAACTCCGCCGGCACAATGCCTGACTTCAATGCGTTCTCCTTGTTCACAGGGATGCTGATTTTGCGGGAGACGATGTAGTCCACGGACTTTCCGCTCTCGAGCATAAGCTTGGCGTCAGGGTGTTTGAACACATCCATCACTGCCTTGATAGGAATCACCTGGTCCCTTGTGTCATAGATATATACGGCGTCATTGGTGCCGTAGAGATACTGCTCCTCGCCCACGCTGAGATCCAGCGGCCTGGACTTGTTGCAGGCCCATTTCATCTGGCCGATATGCCAGTCGGTTCCGAGAAGGGAAGTGTTGCAGATTCTCACGTCGGTGCGGACATCCTCTACCTCCTGGGCATACCAAAGAGGGAAGGTATCATTGTCTCCGTGGGTCACGAGGATACCCTGTTCGCCTACGGAATTGAGATAGTTCCTGGCCATTTCCACGGCTGTGCGGCGGTTGCTCCTGTCGTGGTCATCCCAGTTCTGCTGTGCCATAAGCCCCGGTACGAACAGGCAGGCTGCGGTGAATACCCCCGCGGTGGCTGCAGGATATTTGTCCTTGAGCTTCCCGCCAATCCATTCATACAGAGCCATCACGGCCAGGCCGATCCAGATGCAGAATGCATAGAAAGAGCCTGCATAGGCGTAATCCCTTTCCCTGACCTGATAAGGAGGCTGGTTGAGGTAGAGCACAATGGCGATTCCCGTCATGAAGAACAGCAGGAAGGTCAGCCAGCAGCCCCTCTTGTCTCTCTCGAATTGGAAGAAGATGCCCATCACTCCGAGAAGAAGAGGAAGGAGATAATAATGGTTCTTTCCCTTGTTTTCGGAAAGGACAGCCGGAGCATTGCTCTGGTCGCCGAGGCGGATGTTGTCAATGAACTTGATTCCGCATTCCCAGTTGCCGTAGAATATTTCTCCCGGGCTCGGGCTGTGTATGTCATTCTGCCTTCCGGCGAAGTTCCACATGAAATATCTCCAGTACATCCAGTTCATCTGGAAGTCGAAGAAGAATTTCATGTTGGCCCAGAATGAAGGCTTCCTGTAGTCGGCATCAGGAATCACGCGACCCTTTCCGCCTGTGTAGGACTCGTAGAAGCGGATGTATTTCTGGTCTCCGCCGTTCCACATTCTCGGGAAGAGCATCTTGCCGGAAGAATAGTATTCAGGGTCGGCAGGGGAGTCCACGTGCTTGTACCTGCCGCCGATCGGAGCCCAGTACTTGCTGTTTTTCAATGAGTAAGGTGCTCCGTAATACTGTCCGTATAGGAGCGGGGTCGAGCCGTACTGCTCGCGGGAGAGATATCTCACGAGGGTAAAGGCATTGTCCGGCTGGTACTCGTTGGTAGGAGGCATCACATTGGAGCGGATGATGACCACGGCGAATACCGAGAATCCGATGACGATGGTGGTGAGGCTGAGAATGATGGCGTTCAGCACTTCTTTCCCCTTTCTGTATGTCCAGAATGCCCCGTAGAAGAGTATGCCGATGAGGGCCAGCATGAAGAATGCGGCTCCGCTGTTGTATGGCAGGCCGAGTGAGTTGACGAAGAACAGGTCAACATATGCCGCAACCTTCGGAAGGTAAGGTATGATGATGAATACCAATGCGCCGAGAATGGCGACGGCGATCAGCATTATCTTGAGATACTCCGCGAAGGTGTAATGTCCGTCCTCCCTCTTCCTGTAGTAGAACAGGAACACCAGTACAGGTATGGCGAGGAGGTTAAGAAGATGCACTCCGATGGAGAGACCCATCAGGAAGGAAATCAGTATGATCCAGCGGTTTGCATACGGCTGGTCAGCCTGCTCGTACCACTTTGTCATTGCCCATACGACGAGTGCCGTGAACAATGAAGACATTGCATAGACTTCTCCCTCCACGGCTGAGAACCAGAATGTGTCGGAGAAGCAGTATGCCAATGCTCCCACGGCGGCACTGCCCAATATTGCAATCGCCTGGCCTGCAGAGTATTCCCCGTCTTCCGGGCGGCCTGCCATCCTCTTTGCGAAGAAGATGATGGTCAGGTAGAGGAGCAGTATGGTCAATGCTGAGCACAGGGCACTCATCACATTGACCGCAATGGCGGCGTGACTGCCGTCGGTGAACATTGTGAAGAATCTTGCAATCAGCTGGAACACAGGGTTTCCAGGAGGGTGGCCCACTTCGAGTTTGTATGATGAGGCGATGAATTCTCCGCAATCCCAGAACGATGCGGACGGCTCGATGGTGGACAGGTAGGTGAATCCGGCTATGAGCGTCACCACGATTCCGGTCACCGTTTTCCACAGTCTGTAATTCTTATCTGTCATTTCTATATAGATTTCAGAATAGTGCAATAACCCACAAATATACGAATAGATTTCCTTATCTTTGCAAAAAAATTAGGCATCTATATGGCTGAGAACGATTGGAAGCAGCGTCTCGGAGTGGTTTATTCGACCAATCCGGATTTCAGATACGAGCAGGCGGAGGAGGCTGTCGAGGAGACACTTCCACCGTCCCGCCAGCATCTCAGGGTCACCATTGACCGCAGATGCAGGGCCGGAAAGCAGGTCACCCTGGTCACAGGCTTCAAGGGCAGCGAGGACGATCTGAAGGAACTCGGCAGGACTCTGAAGGTCAAGTGCGGAGTGGGCGGCACGGCCAAGGACGGGGAAATCACGATTCAGGGAGATTTCAGGGACAAGGTTACTGAACTCCTTGTTTCTATGGGTTACAATGCTAAACGCGGGAACTGACAATGCCACTTCCTTCCGGAACAACATCGGTTGACACCCTTCAGGTATTGCCAGGGGTTGAAGCATTTGTCTCAGGGCAGATGCTTCTTGAGGAGTATGTGCCGTCTCCGGAGGATATTTTTATGGCAGACGGTGCAAGCCGGACCGGCACTGAAGTCGGGGAACCCTGGACACCAAGGTGGTCGGATTCTCCGGTCAATACCGGCCTGATGACGGTTTCAATACTGCTGATGTTGTTGTGTGTGAGCAAGTTCCTCAGACTTCTCCCTTATTTTGCAGGAGGAATGTTCAGGTGGAAGGTGCTCGCCGAACTTGAACGGAATATGAGGTTGGCGCGGGAGAGGGACTCGCTGGTTTTACCGGCCATCATCATTTTCTGCACCATCATTTCAAGGTTTTCAGTCCTCATTCCCCCTCCTGTTGAGGCTTTAGCACCGGAAATGAAGACTCTGTCCGTGTTTGCACTTGTATCTTCGGTGCTGATAATCCGGAGATTGCTGTTCATGATAGTCCCTTCAGGGAAGATGAAAATCAACAGGGATTCGCTGGTGACAGCCAATGGAGCCGGCCGTGATTTCTTAATCATGCTGACCATGATTCTAACGGTGATTCTCTTTGCGGCGACATTTCTTCAGCGCTGGGAAATGCTGCTCGGAGACATTGTCCTTTATGTCATAATATTCTTCTGGGCGTTTTTTATTCTCCGTAAAATGCAGATTCTGTCCGCAGATGCGGGACTTTTACGAGCATTTTTGTATCTTTGCAGCGTGGAAATTCCTCCGGCAGCGATGCTGGTGGTTTCAATGTTGATTTTGTAGATTTGATATGGCAATCAAGAAGATTCTGATTTCACAGGAGACTCCGATGAACAAGGCGCCGTATGATTCGCTTGTTGAAAAGTTCGGAGTACAGATAGACTTCAAACCATTTTTTCTCATAGAGCCCTTGACTTCGAGGGAGTTCCGTACACAGAGACTGAATATTCTGGACTTTACGGCAATAGTTTTCTCGGCAAGGCACACCATCGACGCATTCTTCCGCATCTGCGAGGAGTTGAGGGTCAAGGTTCCTGAGACAATGAAATATTTCTGCACCACTGAGGCCGTGGCAATGTATCTCCAGAAGCATATTGTGTTCAGAAAGAGAAAGATTTTCTACGGCAACGGCACCCCGTCTTCTGTCATTGACCTGATCGGGCCGAAGCACAAGGGAGAGAAATTTCTCATTGCAACCTCGGATTCCAGCAATGTCGATACTCTCACACGTCTTTTCCAGGCTCAGGGTCTGGATTATACCACATCCGTATTCGTGAAGTCCGTTCCGCAGGATCTGAAGGATGTGGATTTGGAGTCATACGACCTTGTGGTGTTCTACAATCCGGCCGACCTGAAGTCACTCTATGCCAATTTCCCTGAGTTTAAGCCGGGGAATGCCAGGTTCGTGACATTCGGAAAGCAGATTGTCAAGGCAATGGAGGAGGCTGGTCTTCCTGTGGAGATCCAGGCCCCGACTCCGGAAGCCCCGTCCGTGGCAAGGGCGCTGGAGCTGTATCTGGGTAGCCACAACTGATTTCCCGATGGAAGTCAGGAGCACATTGAAGAAGCGTGAGAGACTCTCTTCCAAGGGAGCCGTTGAATCTCTGCTCAAAACCGGCAGATATGGAGCGTCGGGAGTGCTCAAATATGTCTATAGAAAGGATAACGGCCTGCCTTACAGCAGAATGATGGTGTCTGTTCCGAAAAAGCTGTTCCGCAGGGCGGTCAAGAGAAACCTGCTCAAGAGGCGTGTCAGGGAGGCTTACAGGCTTAACAAGGGACTGATTGTTCCCGGGGAGACTGGAGGAACCGATATCCTGTTCATTTACAGGAGCAAGGAATTGTCAACGCAGTCTGAAATCGTCTCAATGATGGTCTCGGCTCTCAAGTCGGTAGGTAGCCATGAATGAAAAGCTGCAGAGTTATCTCAGAATTGTCAGGAAAGTTGCCATCTTCCCTTTCATAGTCCTCATCCGTTTCTATCAAGTCTGCATATCCCCTCTGAAGCCGCCGACCTGCCGTTTCACCCCTACCTGCTCGGCTTACGCTCTGGAGGCTCTCCGAAAGCACGGTCTTTTCAAGGGCTCCTGGCTGGCGATCAGGCGAATACTGAGATGCCATCCCTGGGGAGGGTCCGGCTATGACCCTGTGCCCTGAGTAATCTTCAAACAACAACTTGGATTACTGAATAAATCCGAAGACCTATAAGTAACTTGAACTATTTGAAATGACGGCCGGATTTTTTACTTTTGCAATTCGGCTTACGTATATATATGCAGAAAATTATCTATAGACATAAAGGCAAATTCGAATTTGAAGCCGGCGGAAGCATTGACGGACTGCAGCTGGCCTATCATACATCCCCGTATCCATACAGGAAGGGCATGAAGGTGGTGTGGATATGCCACGCGCTCACTGCCGACTCTGATGTCCAGGACTGGTGGCCGGGCCTGGTGGGTCCCGGAAAGTTCTTCGACCCTGACAGATATTTCATTGTCTGCGCCAATATGATAGGCTCCTGCTACGGCAGCTCGGGCCCTTCCAGCATTGACCCTTCCACGGGCAAGCCTTATTACCTGACTTTCCCCAGGGTTACGGTAAGGGATATAGTGAACGGACTGGACCTTGTCCGCAGGCATATCGGCATTGAGAAAATCGACCTCCTCATCGGTGCGAGCATCGGAGGTTTCCAGGCCCTCGAGTGGTCAATAATGTATCCGGATGTCATTGAGAATGCCGTATATATGGCAACGCTCGAGAGGGTGCGTCCCTGGCTCACGGCCTTCCTGGAATCCCAGAGGATGGCTCTCGACGCAGATCCGACCTTCCGCGCCTGTGAGAGTCTGGAAGGCGGAAAGAAGGGTATGGAATGCGCCAGGACCATTGCATTGATATCCTACAGATGCGAGGAGGGTTATGACCTGAAGCAATGGGAGGAGTCCGAGGATACAATGTTTCCTGAACGGGCCTGCTCATATCAGCGTTATCAGGGCAGGAAGTTCTCATCCCGATTCGATGCGTATTCTTATTATTATCTCTCGTACAGCGTTGACAGCGAGAATGTCGGACGCGGCAGAGGGGGAGTTCCGGCAGCACTTGCGGGAATAAGGGCCAGGACAATGGTGATTTCCATCGACACCGACCTCATCTTCCCTCCATGCGAGATTGAAAAGATGGCGGCATTGATTCCGGGAGCTGAATACCATATGATAAAATCCCATTTCGGTCATGACGGCTTCCTTCTCGAATATGATCAGATAGAGAAGATACTCGGACCTTTTGTTGAAAGTATATAATAGTCGACATTTTTATGCAGGTACTCAAATTCGGAGGCAGTTCGCTGGCAGATGCTGCCAATATGCTCAAGGCGGCTGACATCATCTCAAGGGCAGTCGACAGGGACAGGACGATTGTCATTGCCTCAGCCATTTTCGGATGCACGGACACACTGATTGACATAGGCAACATGGCCGCCGCCCGGGACGGCTCCTATACCGCTCTCCTGGACGAGCTCCAGACCAGACACCACACCATCATCAGGGAACTTCTGCCTGTGGAGAAGCACGAGGAGTCTCTGGAGAGCTGCGACTCCCTGTTTGCCTCGCTCAGGGGCATCGCCCAGGGAGTTTACCTTCTCGGAGAACTGAGCCCTGCCAGCCTGGATGCCATCCAGGGCTGCGGAGAACTGCTTTCCAGCCGGATTCTCGCCACCAAGATGGCCTCTGTGGGCATTTCGACCAAATGGGTGAACTCGATGGACATCATCAGGACTCACGGCGAGGCCGGACGCAATGTGGTCGATATCGAGACGACCTATGCCAATGTCCAGTCGATGATAGACACCAATCCGATTGTCTCCCTCTTCATCGTGCCGGGCTTCATTGCCTCGGATGAGAAGGGCAGGATGGTCACTCTCGGCAGGGGAGGCTCGGACTATTCCGCTTCCATCTATGCCGTCGGCAGCAAGGCCAGGGCCCTCGAGACCTGGAAGGATGTACCGGGAATGATGACGGCGGACCCGAAAATCGTGCCTCAGGCATCATTGATAAGGAATATTTCGTACAGGGCCGCCCTCGAGCTTTCGCATTTCGGGGCCAAGGTCATCTATCCTCCTACAATCCAGCCTGTTGTGGCCGAGCGCATTCCGATATACGTCAAATGTACCTTCGACCCGGACGGGGAGGGTACACTCATCGAGCAGAATCCGCCGAGGGGCAACAGCAGGAACAAGATCATCGGCATTTCCAATTCGGACAACATTGCCCTGCTTTCCCTCGAGGGAAGCGGAATGGTAGGTGTGCCGGGATTCTCCTACAGGCTTTTCCAGACGCTCAGCGAGCACAATATCAGCATCATCCTCATCACTCAGGCTTCCTCGGTCAATACGATGTGCGTGGCCGTCGCCGAGAAGGATGCTGCCCTGGCAAAGGAGGCTGCGGATGCCTGCTTCGCATATGAGATTTCGCTCGGAAAACTCAATCCTCTGAAGGTGGAGAAAGGTTACTCCATTGTCTGCCTGGTGGGTGACGACATTATCAATCAGCGCGGCACGACCGGCAGGATGCTGGCCGCCCTTGGCCGCAGGAGCATCGGCGTCAGGGCCGTGGCACAGGGTTCTTCGGAGAGGAACATTTCCGTGATCCTGGCTTCGGAGGATGCCAAGCCGGCTATCAAGTACATCCACAAGGAGTTCTTCGAGGAGTCCAGGTACAAGGATATCAATCTTTTCGTGGCCGGATACGGCACTGTGGGCAAGGCCCTGATCGACATCATTGCGAAGAACAAGGACAAGATAGCGGAGCGTACCGGCAAGCGCCTGCATCTCGCGGGCCTTTCCAACAGCCGCAAGTTCATTCTTGACAAGCAGGGATTGAAGCTGGACAATATCGAGGCCCAGCTGGCGGAGGGCAAGTCCGCTGCCAATGACGCATTCTTCGAGGCCATGGCCAAGGTTTCCCTGCAGAATTCCATTTTCGTGGACTGCACGGCATCCTCTGACATTTCCTACAAGTATCTCAATCTTTTCGAGCGCGGATATTCCGTCGTGGCGAGCAACAAGATCACTTTCGCCGCTCCGTACAAGCAGTATAAAGCATTGAAGACCAGTGCTGTGGAGAACAGGGTTTCGCTCCGTTACGAGACCACGGTCGGTGCTGCCCTGCCTATTCTCGAGTCGATTTCGAGGAGTGTGAACAGCGGCGATGCCATTATCAGCATCGAGGCCGTGCTTTCAGGTACCATGAACTATATCTTCAGCACATACAAGGGAGGAGAGGACGGAAAGACATTCTACGATGTCGTCAAATATGCCAAGGAGGCCGGTTATTCGGAGCCGGACCCGAGGCTCGACCTCAGCGGCAGGGATGTGCTGAGAAAGCTCCTGATTCTTTCCCGCGAGGCCGGTGCACCTATTGACGAGGCTGATGTCCATATTGATCCGGTGCTCGGTCCGGAGTTCTTCGAGGGCAAGGTCCCTGAGTTCTTCGAGAAGCTGGCAGCCAATGAGGCTCAGTTCGCCGCTTCTTACAAGGCTGCGGCGGACAAGGGTCTGAGGCAGCGTTTCGTGGCTTCGCTCGTGGCTGAGAAGGATGCTCAGGGCAATGTGGTCTACAAGGCTTCGATGGGTCTGAAGGCCGTGGGCCCGGACAGTCCGCTGTATTCTCTCTGCGGCACTGACAATGCCGCCCTCATAAAGACTGAGTTCTACCCGTCTCCGCTTGTCATCCAGGGTGCCGGCGCCGGTGCTTACCAGACCGCCTCGGGTACTCTCAATGATATCTTGATGTAGGAGTGGGTATTTGAAAAGGAAAACAGTTGAAACAAAATAACAAACGAACATTATGAAAGTCGCAGTAGTAGGTGTAACCGGCTTGGTTGGCACCAGAATGATGGAGGTCCTCGAAGAGAGGCATTTCCCTGTAACAGAATTCCTCCCGGTAGCATCTGAGCGCTCCGTGGGCCGCAAGGTGACATTTGCCGGAAAAGAATACACGGTGATCAGCGCTGATGATGCAATCGCTGCAAAACCGGACCTTGCAATATTTTCAGCCGGTGGCGGTCCTTCAAAGGAACTCGCTCCGAAATTTGCGGCTGTCGGCTGCCGCGTGGTGGACAATTCCTCCTGCTGGAGAATGGATCCTACCAAGAAACTCGTTGTCCCTGAGGTCAATGCGGATGTACTGACCGCTGACGACTATATCATTGCCAATCCGAACTGCTCCACCATTCAGATGCTTCTTCCGCTCGCACCTCTCCACAAGGCGTACCGCATCAAGAGAATCGTGGTTTCCACATACCAGAGCGTGACCGGAGCCGGCAACAGGGCCGTGGCCCAGATGGAAGCCGAGCGCGGCGGAGCCAAGTGGGGTGAGTATGCAGCCAAGTTCCCTTATCCGATCGACCAGAACATCATTCCTCATATTGATGACTTCACCGAGAACGGCTATACCAAGGAGGAGATGAAGATGGTCAATGAGACCCACAAGATACTCGGCGACGACACTATCGGCGTTTCAGCTACAACTGCCCGCGTGCCTGTAATCGGAGGCCATTCAGAGTCCGTCAATCTCGAATTCGAGAAGGATTTCAAGCTTGAGGACGTCCGCCGCATCTGGGAGAACACTCCGGGTGTGACTGTTCAGGACAATACTGCAGAGAAGGTTTACCCTATGCCTCTCTACGCTCTCGGACATGATGACGTGTTCGTCGGCCGTCTCCGCAGGGATTTTTCCGTCAAGTCAGGACTCAACTTCTGGTGCGTTTCCGACAACATCCGCAAGGGTGCTGCCACCAATGCAGTCCAGATTGCTGAGGTCCTTCTCCAGAAGGGTTTCCTGCCGGCTGAATAGTCATGGCTGACAATTATCTGGAAAAACGTTACGAGGAAGTGTTCGTGGCCGGTGCAGCAGGCCACTCCCGGAAGCGCGGAGGTCCGTCCCTGAATACTTTGCTTGTCAGGAACCGCAGTACCAGGCGTTTCCGTACCGATGCCGAGGTCAGCATTGAACATCTCAGGACAATTGTCGAGGTGAATACCCGCATTGCCTCCGCGTTGAACAGGCAGACCCTGCGCTTCGGCATTGTCAGAAAAGAGGATGACCCGGCAGCATACGGACGTCTCCGTGACCTCTATGTCCACGGCCAGGACTGGCGCATCCCGCCGTCCTCCTTCATTGTGGTTTTCAGCACCTTGCCGGAAGGCCGGTTCATTGACATTGACCTCGGCATATCTCTCCAGAGCATGTCCCTGAAGGCCGTGGAACTGGGCTACAACTGCCTTATGATAGGCCGCAACACTCCCGAGGAACTTGCCGAGGCCTATTCCGCCGGCGACCCGGCCCGCGCCGCCTCCATTGCCGGCCTTCATCCCCTGGTCTTTCTGGCAGTGGGCAAGGCGGACCAGAGCACCTTTCTCAAGCCGGTCTCATTGGCCGACGCCCCTCTCGACGAATCCGGCCATCCCGCTCCCGGCTTCCTGGCCTACTACGACAAGGACGGGGTGCACTATGTCCCTAAGCTGGTGCTGGAGGATATTATCCTTTAGCCTTTAGCCGGTGCGGTGCCGGCCCACTACTGCCATTTCCCCCTACGTCTGGCCACTACTATTTTATGATTGTCATTTTATGACTACTATAAAATAATAATATCTATTTTTTTGATTATATTTGCACAAAAGATATCAAGACAATGAGAAATCCTTTTGTGACAAATGGTTATGCCGGTGCGGATTATTTCTGCGACAGGGTGACTGAGACGGCAGATCTGAGGAGCTTGCTTTGGAATGAAAACAATTTAGCATTAATATCACCGAGGAGACTCGGCAAGACTGAGTTGATTAACCACGTCTTCGATTGTGATGAATTCAGGAACGACTATTATTGTTTTCTGGTGGATGTTTATGCTTCCAAATCTTTAAGCGATTTTGTCAATCTGTTGGGGAAAGCCGTTCTGGATACATTGAAGCCAAAAGGGAAGGCGGTATGGGAGGTATTCCTCTCTGCGGTCAATTCTCTGCGTGCTGAAATATCCTTCGATATTAACGGTCAGCCGAGCTGGAGTGTAGGCCTTGGTGAGATTAGAAACCCGGCGGCTACATTGGACGAGATTTTTACTTACCTCCAGAATGCGGACAAGCCCTGCATTGTGGCTATTGATGAGTTTCAGCAGATTGCCAAATATCCTGAGTCAACGGTCGAGGCTACTATTCGAACATACGTTCAGAAAACCACCAATGCTCATTTCATCTTCTCGGGAAGTCAGCGGCACTTGATGAACGGGATCTTCACCTCTCCGTCAAGACCATTCTACCAAAGTGTGACAATAATCAATCTCCAGCCTCTCCCGCTTGACAAGTACACTGAATTCGCCGTGGAAAAGTTCAACCAGAATGGAAAAGAACTGGACCCTGAAGTGGTTGCTGCCCTATATGAACAGTTCGACGGGGTGACGAGTTACATTCACCGGGTACTCAATATCTTGTTCTCCAAAACGGATGAAGGTGGCAGATGCGGTGTCTGTATGATTGAGGGAGCTGTGGATTTCATAGTGAGGCTGTCATCGGACAGCTATGAGTCTTTGTTGTATCAAATGCCGGTAAAACAAAGAGATTTGCTTCTTGCAATTGCTTCTGAACGTAAAGCCAAGCAGATCAAGGGCGGAAAGTTCGTAAAGAAATATTCACTCCTATCTGCCAGCAGCGTAAGCGCAGCCCTCAAGGGCCTTCTCGACAAGGATTTCCTGACAGAGGACAAAGGCGTGTATTCTCTATATGACAAGTTCTTTGTCCTCTGGCTCGAAAAGAAAGGCCTGATTGCAAAGCCTATTGCTTGATTCTGAAGTACTCCAGCCGGGCCTTGTAATTGTCCTGGGCTGTGAGGCAGGTGTCGATTAGATAACCGGGAGCATTGTTCCATTCCTTGCAGTCCTTTCCGGAATCCCGTGTCTTGAAGCGAATTCTGTAACTGAGATATAATTCATAATGGGCTTGTCGGCCACTTTTCGTCGACATCTCCTGCAAATATACGTTTTTGCCGATATCGGCAAAGATTATTGAGTAGGGATCAAAAGACCATTATCTTTTTGAGCCAGAGACGGAGGACAGGGTCGCCGATTATTATCCCTTTTCCGTTGAGTTCAATCAATTCTTTTCCTATGAGTGCATTTTTCAGACGTGGTATGTTGGAAGGAGATCCATAAATGACATTGCGTGCCTGTCTCCAATGAATGAGTTCTTATAATTCACTGCAAACGTAATGTCATATGCCGGGGACAGCCTCCAGATGCCGTCTTCTTCATTGCTTCCACCTTCCCGAATCCCAGGTGATAACCGCCCTGCCAATTCAGCTTGCAGATTTCCTTCCCATACAGATATACTGTAACAATGTTATTTTTCATCGCGGCGCCGTTTAACTCTTCTTTTGACTCTGTTGTCCGCGGTCTGGATGTCGTACAGGCTCGCAGGAATATCCGGGATGATTTCGGCAATGCTTTCCAGCCTCTGGATGGAGCGCATCAATGCTACAAAGTTGTCAATTCTGATGGAGCAGCCATTCCCATTTTCAAAACGGACAATGGTCATCACTGATACACCAGTCTTTTCGGCAATGTCTTTCTGCGTCATCCGCAATGCGATCCTGTAAGCACGGAAACGCCTTCCGAGTTCTACGATAATGTCATTATTGGACCTTCCGTAGAGTTCTGTCAAATCCAGATTATTCATGATACGCAAATATACATATATGATTAGTAAAATCAAATATTTGGGTATAATTCATCATATTTGATAAGTTCCTCCGAACCGACCGTAAAAGCCATTTTCGTCGACATTGTAAGTTCTTTGTTCCATATTTGTCCGATTTTCAGTCCGTTTCAGTTTGCCGCCATGGCGAAAAAAAGCCTGCAAGACTGTTGTGTGTCTTACAGGCCCGTATCAAGCTCGATTCAATGCGCAAGAGGGTAACGCCCACAACAGTCAAGTCATGAGATCGCACCACCACCAGTTGCTTGAATTGAATAATGTCATAATGATATCAATCACGTTTCGCTAAGTCATGCAGTTGAAATTGCAAAAGCAAATGTTTTCACGAATAATTTTGAAATTATTCTCAGCTAGAAGAGACCTCTTTGTGGATAGGGAAGGCTTTTCACTTGCATTTAGTGCAAACTGACATGTTTCGAGGCTACAAATAGCTATTACAGCGGGCTGTACTCGTAGGCGCCGATGTCAACTCTGTCATTCACAATCCTGTCTTCGCCGACAATATCCCTCAGGATATTTGCCGAAAGGACAAGGTCATTGAATCCTGCATCAATTAAAGGAGAGCCTTCTACCAGAGCATAATTATGGGAAGCTGGATCAGCAAATCCCGGATTGTCCGAGGATAGAATCATTATGTCGGAATAGGCTGCAGGCATATTGCTTCCATTGAAGGAAAATTTCCCCGATACGGCGCAATTCCGGAATGTACCTTTTCCATTGGCGTCGAGGTACATCTGAAGACCGCTGCTGTTTCCCCCATTACCCCAGAATACACAATTGATAACCGTTGAATTGCCTGCGCATCTCAATGCTGTAGCGGCAGCTGTAGACTTGAGGGTATTGTTGACAATCAGGACATTGATCAACTCGGAGTTGTTGACATGGACAGGTGCGGACCAGTCGCAACAGTTGTTGTAGAAGATGCAGTTGACAATTCTGGCATTGTCGAAATAACCTCCGGCGTTTTTGCCGTAATAGTTGTCGCAAATGATGCAGTTTCTCAGGCCGTGACCCTTCCATAGCTGTATGTTTCCGGTGTCTCCGGCAGTGGAATTGGTTCCTGTGAGGATAAAACCGTCAAGATAGTAATAGACGCCTGCAGGTCCAGTTGAATTCCAACCGTATAACAGTTGATGATTACCTCCCCTGAGAGTGGATTTTCTGCTCATATCTCTCTGTGCAAGAGCTTCTTCGTCACCCCTGAATCCGCCATAGGCATTGACGGTCTTCTTGGTAAAGGCACCGGAAAGCTGGTATTCTCCCTCGGCTACCCATATTTCCATATCACCTAGATTGTCGCAAGCTGCCATTGCCTTTGCAAAATCGCCCATTGCGTATTCCCAACTTGAACCGTCGCCCGTTCCGCCAGGTTTGCAATAAATAATCCTGCTGACGCCTCTTTGATAGATGTAGAAATAGTCGCAACATTCAGGGTGTGCGGCATCTTCAATCTTTACCCAGCCGGTTCTTTCCTCTCCGGTAGTGTTTGGTTCGACAGAAAAATCTATGTTGAAATTCTCAACAATTGTACTGCCTTTCATTTCCGGAGCTGACAATATCTTGATCCAGGAATCTGACACTGTACAGTTGTATCTTGAGTCCACACCTATCGGGAAGCTGAGTTCTTCGCCGGTTTTCTTGACTATGGCTTTCTTCTGGTCATCGGACAAAGATATTGAAATCAAGCTTTCAACATCTTTCTGGATCACGGTGAGAGTGGCTTTCTTTTCCGGATCTTTCTTTGAAATGAGAGTGACACTTGCCTGTCTGTCTCCACCAGTTTCATTCCTTTCAACAGCAATCTTGAGATTGTTCTTGTCGACAGGTGAGAAGGAGAATCCGTTCTCGGAAGTCTTGTCGAGACTCCACTCGACTCTGGTATTGACAGCGATTGTGTATTCTGCCTTGTTCTTGTTGAACAGCAGCATGTTATTTGTCAAAGTGATGTATTCGCCCATTCCATTCTGGATAATGGTAATCCTCTTTGTCATCTGGTCCATCAGCCTGATATCTATTGTGCCGGTGCGGCTGTCAAGTGAGGGATTATGAGCGACTTCGAATACTATAGAGTCTCTGAGTAAGGCCTGTCCTCTGTATTTGTGAAGTGTAATCCAACTGTCGTTGGCCTCGGCAAACCAGGGGTAGGATGATGTGAGGAAGAGATTCTGACGATCGGCAAGGGCGTCAATCTCAACTTCTTCCGTTATGTCAATCTTCGGAGCGACGACGGTTCTTTCAAAGTTATCGCATCCTTGATTCAATATGGTCACTGAAGCGATTGCTGTGAGTCCTAAGATATTGCATATTATTCTTTTCATACTCTTGAAGCCTTTAATTATTCTTGTATTACAAGCAAGCCGTTAGGAATCGGCCTTACACCGTCAACTGCAGATTCTTCTGTCGCACAGGTTTTGTTCAAAATCTGGAATGCGACATTCTCGCCGGATTCTTCACGGACAACGAGAGTGGTAGAGCCTCCGCCGTCCAGGTTAACTGCCCTGTAGCATCCTGTTCCCTTGGCGATGCCGGCCATATCCTCGAGATATAGTCCGTATGAGTATGGCGGTTGTCTTCCGTCAAGTATGAAGAAATATACAGTCTTGCCATCCTCTGATATACCGAGACAGGTTCTTGGCTCATACTTTGCCCTGTCAATTTTCTGGATTTCCTGGATTTCATTGTCCCATACCAGGAGATGCCAGCCTCCGATTGCGTCTTTAACATTGCTCTCAACCTTGCGGTACTCGGCTTCTTTCTCGAGATATGCCCTTCCGTCTCCGAGAAGGAAGAATGCTGAAGTGGTACTTGGCGCAAATGTGCTCCTGTAAATTACGCCATCCTTCACGAACGGGCCTGCTGACACAAGTCCGCCCTTCCATCCCTGGTATTCATTATCAGGCACGCTGTATCCTCCGCAGACATCACCGTTTACGGCTAGGTAAACCGTCTTTCCGTGGTTCTCCGCAGCCGCTGCGTGAAGGTCAAGTGTCTGGTGACCACCTGTAGGAGGAAGATCGTCAGGAGTTGAGGATACAATTGTCAGTTTGCCGTCAAGATTGACTTCGACAATGTACATGTGCTGATTCCAGAATCTTGCCTTGAAGGCTATCTCTGTCATCTTGATGCCGCCTGGAAGAGTGTGGTCTGTCACTTCGTCAATGTCAGTTATGCCCGGTGTGTTGCTTACAATATTCTGTACAAGCGAACCGAACTTGCTGTAGTCCTTGACATCAGATGCTGCGTTGTCGTCAGAGCAGCCTGCCAATGCGAAGACTGCGGCAAAAATACTACTCAAAATCATATCAAAATGTCTCATATTATCGATTTTTATTTGTCAATTACTCCTCCCATCCCGGGTTCTGCGGCAGAAGGTTAGGATTAAGGGAAATCTGGTTCAAAGGAACATTGAAGAGATAGTTCTTGTCTGTAAAGTTCGGAGTAAGGCGTCCGCTGACCTTGTAAGGCAATATGAACCCGTCATCGTCAACACCTACCTTTGACTTGATAATCTCGATTTCAGACTCGGAATACAGTGTCGGGTCAAGAGGAGCTCCTCTTCTCTCGCGGAGATTGAACACCTCGTTCCCCACTTTCCAACGTACAATGTCATCCCATCTGAAGTTCTCACAGAACAGTTCGACTCTCCTCTCCCTGCGGATTTCCCGGATAAGATTGGCATCAGGGCCCTTGATGACAGGATACTTGGAGACGAGGTCCGGATCTTCTTCCGGGTTTGGAGCCAATTTGAACGGGAAGCCGACTCTTTCTCTCAATGCATTGACTGTCTTGTCAAGTTCCGGGTCCAGACCAAGCTCGGCTCCCGCTTCCGCCCGGATCAGGAGGATTTCGGCGTATCGCATAACAGGGGCATCAATTGTTCCGTGATGGAGGGCCTGGTCTTCGAAGTCTTTCATACTGAAGAATTTGCTGATGGAGTATCCGGTACTGGATTCTGCATAAAAAGGTCTTGTAGCGGAGGCTGTAAGCATCCCCTGAATATTGGGAGCGCCGCCCTGTATTTTTCCGTTGATGGTCCGGAACAGCTGATTTGAGTGAGGGTTGCCGGCTTCAGGAACACATACGGACTGGACAAGTCTCCCGTCCCTGTTCTTCATCTCGGCTACCATTCCCATTGACGGGTTATGACATCCGCATATTGAAACAGGTTTGCCGGTCTTGCTGCAGAGATACTCTTCGAAGCAATCTCTGCTCATGCCGTGGGAACCATTCAAGCGCGTAACATCATTCCCCATGTTTATCTCCGGATCATATTCTCTTGAGAGAATGATTTCAGGATTGTCCTTGTATGAAGGCTGAATAAACAGATTGAAGTAGCACTGGTCAGGACCGCCTTCCGTATAGAGAGAATAGCCGAAGCCCGGGTCCATCAGCATCCCTGCCGCATCATAGGCTAGTTTCAGGAATTCATCACCGCCCTCAATGTCCCTGTATCGTCTGTAGGTCCCTTCAAAAAGGCAGATTCTTGCTTTCAGGCAGATTGCGGCATCCTTGCTGACCCTGCTTACCGATGTTTTCTTCGGGAGAAGCTCAATGGCCTTGTCGATTGTCTCCACAATCTTGTCCATCACGACTATTCTCGAATCACGGCCCTTGTACAAATCCGGGTCATTCTTGCCCAGCTCCTTGTCATACCAGGGCACATCACCGAAAGTCCGTACCTTGTTGAAGTAATCCCAGGCTTTGAAGAAGTATATTTCACCGGCGTATTTCTGTTTCTCCGCAAGGGGAGCCGGAGATTTCTCATAATTGTTGATAAAGGCATTGCACCCCCTTACTGTTGACCAGTTCCATCTGCTGTCGGAGTTGTTGATGGTGTTCTGTCCATAGGTTAATGCATTCTGTCCCGTACTGAGGAGGTTGTCGGACTGGTACTCTCCGACAATCATGTCTCCACAGGTCCAGCCGTTCGGATCACCGTGACCGACAATGAGGCGTGGATAGTAGGTATTGCAGTACTGCCTTAATGCGACAGCGTCTGCCGTGCTCCAGAATGTATCACCGGTCATTGAGTCTCCAGGAACAGTGTCCAGATAGTTGCAGCCTGTGAGAATGCAGGCGAATGTCAGAATTATAGTTGATATCTTTTTCATTTTCAATCCTCCCTAGAATGTAATGTTCATTCCAAACGAATAATTTCTCATGAAAGCATATTCCTTTCCGGCATTTCCGGAGTTGAGGTTGCTCTCGATGATATTGTCGGCAATGTCAGGTGTCATGAATTCCGGCAACCCTGTAACTTCCCACAGATTCATGCCTGTTGCATACAGGCGGAGTCTGGAAATACCGATTCTGCGGGTTAACTTTTCCGGGAATGTGTAGCTGAGGGTCACATTCTTGAGCCTGAGATAAGCTGCATTGAGAAGATATTTTGTCTGGATTTGCTTGCTCTTGGCATTTCCTCCCATACTGAGACGCGGATAATAGGCATCGGTATTGTCAAAAGTCCAGGTGTTCTTGACGTGGTAAGTGGTTACGCTACTGTTGTAGATTCCGCGGCTGAAGCCCCAGAATAAATCACTTCCTGTCCACAAATCCCTTTTGGCCACGCCCTCGAACAGTATGTCGAGTCCGATTCCTTTCCAATTGATACCTCCGGTGATATTGAAACGGTATCTTGGAGTATTGTTTCCAATGACCTTCTTGTCACCAGGGTCGTCGAGAGTCTTCTTTCCCTCGTCTATAACCCCGTCACCATTCAAATCTTTATACCGGATATCTCCCGGGAACCACTTAGTGCTGAGATATTTCTGGACTTTATCCATCTCCAGAGCCTCTTCGCCTGACTGGATGAATCCTTCTGTGACATAGCCCCAGATTTCTCCGAGTTTCTGCCCCGTGTAGTACATTCCGCTGGCAAGGGATCCCGTAGGATTGTCATATTTGGTTATTACTGCCTGATAGTCTGATACTCCGATACCAATGTTGTAGTCGAATGGACTGCCTGCGACATTGTTGACGCGGTCTCTCCATTTCACCTCGAGCTCCCAGCCGTTTGTTCTCATATCGGCGATATTTTCCTTACCTGTGGATGTGCCGAATACATCAGGGAGGGTAACGCTTCGCACCATATCCTTGGTTTGGCGTATGTAATAGTCGAACGAACCTGTAAGTCTGTTGTTCAAAAGCCCCCAGTCGAGTCCGGCATCATAGGTCAGGACCTTTTCCCAAGTAACATAACTTGGCACGGAAGGCGTTGAGAGACCGTTGCTCAGTGCCCCGTCAAATACATAGTTGTTGATGGTGCTGGATGTGATTATGGACATGTAATCGTGGTATCCGTTCGTGACCTGATTGCCGAGGGCTCCTACAGAGGCCCTGATTTTGAGGAGGTCCACCTTGTCTGAGTATTTTTTCAGCCAAGGTTCCTGGGCCAGGTTCCAGCCCGCTGATGCGGATGGGAAGAACGCCCATCTGTCTTTTCTGGCATATTTCGAAGAACCGTCATATCTTCCGTTCACTTCGAGAAGGTATCTTCCGTCGTAATCATAGTTGAGCCGGAAGAATGCGCCCTGGACTCTCCAGAGAGTGCTGGTCTCGGAATTTGAAAGATAATCGGAAGCCATGTCGGTCATCGGGAGATTGTTGTCATATAGCCCGGTCATCTTCAATGAGTTGGAGGTATAGGTCTTCTCCTCCTGATTGTATCCGGCCATCACTTTCATGTTGTGGGCCTTTCCGAAGGTCCTTGTATATTCGGCCCATACATTCAGCGCCTGATAAACATTGTTTGCATAATAGTTCGTGACATTGTTCGGAGAACCTGACAATACAGGCTCTCTTCCTTCCGGATAGGTCTGAGAGTATGTCTTGCCGTGTTTCTTCTGCTTGTTGAAGAAGGTATTGTAGGAGTAGTCTCCCTTGATGGAGAGGCCCTTTACCGGGTGCAGGTCAAATCTGCCTACATACCAGTTGTCCCAGGTGGTAGTGACGGCCCTGCCGGCGAGAGCCATTCTTCCGACTATGTTGTAGTTCATGTGGAAACCGTCCAGTCCGGCCCAATCGCCGTTTGGCAGGAATACAGGGACAGTCGGGAACATTCGGTAAACCTCGTAATAGAGAGTGTAGCCTCCGTTGTTCTGAAAGTCCACGTTCGGGTCGTCCGTGGAGGTCTTGTTCATTCTCACCGAGAATCCTACATCGAGCCACTTGGCGATTTTTGCGTCCAGATTCAGGGTTCCGTTGAATCTCTTGTAATTGTCATTGCCGTATCTGAAAATACCTTGCTGGTTTTTGTAACCGATTGATGCGTAATAGGATAGTACATCATTTCCGCCGGATGCGCTGACATTGTGCTGGTGCATGAGTCCGCTGTTCCGGTAGAATGCCTTGAGCCAGTCGGTATTAGAAACGTAGGCCCAGCCTGGGTTGTTCGGAGTATGACGGTAATCCTGAATGCCCTCGGTATCCACTATGACTCCGGGATTGTTGGCGGGATCTGCGAGATGGGCATCGAGAAGTTCCAGAAAACGGTCGGAGAAATAATAGGTTCCCGGATTGTCGTAGTCAGATGCCATATTCCACATTCTGCACCATACGTCAGACCTGGCCATTTCAGGAAGCCGGGCAGGTGTATTCCAGGAGAAGTTATTGCTGTAGGACACAGTTGTCCTGCTGCTTCGCGCACCCTTCTTGGTTGTCAGGAGCATTACTCCGAATGCGGCTCTTGCTCCATATACCGCAGCTGCTGATGCATCCTTCAGGACAGAAATGCTTTCAATATCCTGAGGGTTTACCATTGACAGGTCGGAGATTTCTACACCATCGAGAAGAATCAGGGCATTTCCGCCATTCAGTGAGGTGTTACCCCTGATGTTGATAGCTGCCTTTGTGTCAGGCTTTCCGCTGTTGAATGTAATGTTCAGGTTTGGAATTACACCCTGGAGACCCTGTGCGATGTTGCCGATAGGCCTGTCTTCAAGGACATCCCCTGTCGTGGCGGATACCGCGCCTGTAAGATTGACCTTCTTCTGTGAACCGTAGCCGACAACTACGACTTCATCAAGGATGTTCATATCTTCCGGCAATATGATTTTAACCTGCTTGGATGGGTCTCCCAGTACAGCTATCCGCTCGGCATATCCCAGTATGGATATCCGCAGAAGGTCGCCCTCTTTGCCCTTGATTGCAAACATGCCGTTCTCATCCGTTGTTGCGGATTGATTAGAGTCCTCCAATGAAATTACAGTTCCGGGCAGAGGAATGTTCTTATCGTCTGTTACGACTCCGGAGTATGTGAAAATAACCGGTTTGACATCCTCCTTGACGATGAGGATGATATTCTTCAGGAACTTGAAAGTGTATCCTGTGCCGGCAAGAGTACGGGACAGTGCTTCTTTCAAGTCCATCGTGCCGGTAGCAACAGTTATCGGGGTGGTGGCATCCACGATATTGTCATTGTAAGCGACTGTCAGGTCTGTCTGCTTCTCAATAATTTGAAAGACCTGCGAAAGGTTGGTTACCCGACTTCCGAACCTTATGGTCTGGGCGTTGACCGTAAAAGGAAGCAGAAGCAGGAAGAGTGAAAATAGTTTTCTTCCCATATTATCAGTGTTTTAGTTATGTCAAGATTAGTAGACGATTATCCCGTTTTCAGTTTTCTTGTACTTCATACCCGGGATGAGAGCGCAGAATGTTGCCAGAAGGTCATCGATGGATTCTCCGCTGATGAACTTTGCGGTAATTCTTTCGTTGTCATACTTGTTTGTGGCTAAGTTCACCTCCACCCCGAAGCGTCTCTCTATGACTGGAATAATGTCGTGGAATGTTTCGCTCGAGAAATACAGCTTTCCGTCGCTCCAGGCGAAATAAGCATCAGGGACAACGGTTTCCTTGATCAGATTACCCTTTCCGCTATCATAGGTCATTTTCTCGCCAGGGATGAGTACGCATTCATCGAAGCCTTTTACGGATGCCCCTACTGAGCCTTCCTTTACGACAATCTCAATTTTCTTGTCTTCAGGGTAGGCTTTGAGGTTGAATTCGGTGCCAATAACCCGTACTTCAACTCTGTCTGTCTTGACCTTGAAGGGTTTGTCCCTGTCTTTTGTAACCTTGAAGATAGCCTCGCCATTGAGGTAGACTTTCCTTTCTCCGGCTGCAAAACGCTCCGGGTAGAGGAGAATACTGCCTGAATTGAGAATGACCTTAGTGGAATCAGGGAGAAATACTGTTGACGTGCTTCCGTTGGCGGCGAAGCATTCCTGTATTTCAACATTCTGAGGCACAGCTGGTTCCGCGTTCCTGAGAAAATGGACTGAAACGGCAGGGACAATCAGTATGACGGCTGCTGCCGCAGTGGCAAGTATTATTCTGAAGAATGATTTTCTCCGGTTTGACATTATCCTCTTCTTGAGGACATTGAATGAGGCTTCAGCGTTTGACCGGTCGCCCTCAACCTGCTCCCAGAAATCTTGCAGTGCCTCATCCTTGGCCTGCCTGTCCCTTGAGTTTGCAAACCAATCGTGGAACAGGCCAGATGTCGCCCTTCCCGCATTGGAGGACAGGTATTTGTTGATGATTTGTCTTGGTGTCATATTATGGTGTTTGCATAACAGACACACAAGAGGTGCTCTGCACCCAAGAAATTTATAAGAAAAATGTCAAAGTCAGGGCGAGTTCCCTGATACCCTTCAATGCCAGGTTGAGATGGTTCTCTACCGTTTTCTTGGATATGCCCAGTTTTTCGGCGATTTTGGCATTGGAAATACCCTGGTACCGGCTCATTGAAAACACCCTTCTCCTCTGAGCGGGCATTGAATCCACATACATCCTGATGATCAGCTCTTTTTCTTTCTCCGCATAGTTTCCCTCAACGTCATCCGACCCGGCTATGGACAAGTCGGTAATCTGGAACAGCCTTTTTCTGTCTCTCAGGTAGTTTAGCGCAGAGTTCCTCGACATCCTGTAAATCCAGGACTTGACACTGCGGATTTCCGGCAAGGTTTCCCGAAGATTCCAAATCTTCATGAAAATGTCCTGACACAAATCCTCGGCTGCCTTCTCATCCTTTATGAGAGCTGAGATGAAAGCCTTTGATTTAGGATAATAGTCATCAAAAAGCATGTGGAAGGCATCGAAGTCACCCTTCGACAGACGATTCTTCAAATCTGCTTCACTGACAATATTTGATGTCATTCGAACAATCCTCAATGCTTTTTTGATAAGACCCGTGCGTGCTCTTGTCATGCGTTGTTGTGCAAAATTAGTAATTTTTATTTGAGCAGCAAATCGCCGCAGTTCATCAAGACATTTGATTCAGATTGATGCGTCAGGATGTCCTCATATTTCAGGATACGTTCGGGTACCAGTATTCATTCTTTAGAAGGGTGGAGTACCAAAGGCCCTTATTCAAATCATGGAGAAAGAGCCGATATTTCCCAAATTATTGAATATATTTGCAGAAACAATAATACAGATATGAATCACCTGATAAAACTTGCCGCCGGAGCATTTCTTTTCCTCACAGCCTGCGGCAATGACAATACCATCGTTCTCTACCAGGTTTCAGACCCTCAGTTCGGATTCTATGCGAAGAATGCCGACTTCGTCTATGAGACAGGAACGTTCACCAAGGCTGCCGAGGCCATCAATGCCACCAGCCCGGATGCCGTCATCTATACCGGCGATATCGTGCACGACCATAAGGACAGCCTCCAGTGGGAGGGCTTTTTCGGCATTGCCTCCACTATCAATCCGGAAATCAGGCAGTTGAGTCTGCCTGGAAACCACGATGTGTACGGAAAGGAAGGCAGGGTGGACCTGACTTATTGGGAAAAATATATCGGAGCGGACAGGTTCAGCGAGAAAATCGGCAATGTCCGTCTCATAGGCATTGACAGCAATCTTTACAAATATGTAGAGGGCTCCGAGGCGGATCTGGAACAGAAGGCCTGGCTTGAGGGAGAACTTGCGAAGGGAAAGAAGGGGGAGATGACACTTGTCCTTGCCCATCATCCTTTCTTCCTGAAATCAGCGGATGAACCGGAGGAATATTTCAATATCAAGCCTGAAACCAGGTCATATTACACGGATCTGTTCAGGAAGGCAGGAGTCAAAGCCGTCATCTGCGGTCACAAGCACGACAATTACGTGACTGCCGATGGGGAAATTCCCTACATAACCACCAGCGCTACGGGAAAGCCTCTCGGGGCGGCACCTTCAGGCGTAAGGGTCTTCGTGTGCGAGAAGGGCAATCTCTACCACGCATACTTCGCCCTGGATGAGATTCCGGGCAGCAGGGCAGAGCTCATAGAGGCGGTGAAAGGTCTTGGCGGGCCGGCGGCTGTCAAAAGACCATTATTTTTTTGAGCCAGAGACGGAGGACAGGGTCGCCGATTATTATCCCTTTTCCGCTGAGTTCAATCAATTCTTTTCCTATGAGCGCATTTTTCAGGCGTGGTATGTTGGAAGGAGATCCTAAGTTGTATTTTTCCCTGACCTTCGCCTCTCCGAAACCGGAATGAATTCCGTCCACAACAGCGCGAAGGAAATTCATCTGGTAACCGGACAATGACTTCGTCTGTTCAATAAATGCTATCGAGTTCTGTGAAATCAGGTCTTCTATTCCATTGTCAATGTCTTCGCTGCTGACTTTTCCTGTCGAGAGGAGCATTACTGAATAAGAAAGTTGCTGAACATAAGATGCGTGATACTCAACTGATTCGCATATCTGCTTCATTTCGGGTTCTTCTATTGTCAAGCCATTGGCTTTGAACCTATCCCGAATGAAAGGGACCCATTCTTCCAATGGAATAGGAGCAATATTCAGGATATCTCCGAATTTGTAAAATGGATAACTTTTCTTTTGGAAGAGATTGCTCATCATATGCATCCGGCTCCCATAAAGGCAGTAGTGAACGTTTTTCTGGTTTTGCCAGAAAGTCCTCAGCCTTTTCTGTACATTGAGGGAGTCGGGAAATTCCCCGATTTGCTGAAACTCGTCGATGCAGATTATTATCTCACAGCGCTTCCTTTCCGCAATGATTTGCGGGAGCCTGAGGACTTCTTCCGGGGAATGAGTTTTAGGTGTAATGCCAAGCGATATTGAATATTCAGACACAGCGTCTGGTGACAATGATATCTTCGGTGTCAGTCTTTCAATGAATCCTTTCGCCAATTCTTTCAGTTCGTCAATCCGTGATGAGGTCTGTCTGAGCAACTCGCTGGAGAACAGGTTGAGAAACTCATATTCCGAACGGCAGGCGAAGATATCCATACGGACGACGATGGTCTTCTCATTCGAACACAATCCGGCGACTTTGTTCACCAATGATGTCTTTCCCCATCTCCTTGGAGCAAGAATAATGGTGTTGACTCCGAAATTGAAATTATTCGACAGTCGTGAAATTTCTTTCTCCCTGCCAATGAAATGGGCATCGTCCACTGGGACTCCAAATACGAAAGGTCTGTTCATTTCTCATTGTTTTTCGCAAATATAGAACATTTTTGCGAATACACAAACTTGTGTTACACAACATTGTGTTTTACATGTTTGTGTATTGAATAGACCGTGCAAAGAGCAGGGCAGAGCTCATTGACGCAGTAAAGAAAACCGCGGAAACCGGTCAGGATTCCGCGGCTGTGAGAAATTAATTTTTGTGAAAAACCAGATTTGCCTGGTCAGTATCTGAGATTATCTGGTCATTTTCAGGACGACATTGCCGTCTTCCGAGCAGAAGACCAGATCCTCATTGTCTTTCCTTGCTGTTCTGGCAGCCTCTGTGGCCTGGAAAATAAGCATTTCCGCTTTCATGTCCCGGCACATCATCTTCGTTGCGGCGAGAGGGGAGAAGGATACCTCATTGTTCTCGCCCAATGTGAAACCGCCCATGAAGCGGTTGCATCCGGTGGTGCCGCTCACACTCTTCTCGGCAACATTGAAGTTGATGGAAGGGACATTGCCCTCGTTTCCGGTCACGGCCTGACCCATTGCCTCGACTATAGTCCACTGTCCGTCAATATCGGCTGATGTCAGGGCCTTCTTGCCCGTTCCGCAGGAAATCATTGTCATAATGCAGGAAATGGCTGCAATCCAAAGTGCTGTTCTTCTCGCTTTCATAATAATCATTGCTTTCTATAAGCCGGTCACATCTTGCCGGCATAATGATAAATGCGGCAATGCGGAAATCTTGCACGATGCGCCGTAGAATCTATCAGGCATCATCAGGCCTGTATTCGAGAACATCGCCAGGCTGGCAGTCAAGAGCCTTGCAAATTGCATCGAGAGTCGTGAATCTCACCGCCTTGGCCTTTCCGGTCTTCAGTATGGAAAGGTTGGTGGGGGAGATTCCGATTCTCTCGGCAAGCTCGCCCGATGACATCTTGCGACGGGCGAGCATCACATCTACATTAACTATTATAGGCATCAATGTTCAGTTGGAGTTTCACTTTCGGCGGCCTCCGGTGCGGCTTCATTGCCCTTGAGATATCCCGGAAGGCTCATTCCGGCCATGTTGAAAAGATCCTCAAGCGGCGGAACTGACTTCATCATATTGGAAATGAAGTTGGAAGTGGCGGTCTTGCCGTCGGTTCCGTTCCCGTCCCACACGGTCACCTTGTCGATCTTTATGCCCTTTACAGCCTCCACCTGGGTCTTGACGAGTTCAGGAAGCTTGTCGGCAATGAGCATGAGCACGGCCTTCTGAGGGTCTCCTGCGGCAGCGGAAACAAGCTGGTTGAAACCCTGGGCCTGCTTGGACAGAATCTCCAGCATACCTCTCGCCTGTGCATCCATCTTGGCATAGATGGCGTCTGCCTCACCCTTGGCCATTCTGCGGATTTTCTCGGCCTCTGCCTCGGCATCGATGATGGCCTTCTCCTTCTCAATCTCGGCAGGAACCACAACATTGGCAGTCTGGGTTGCCTTCTCCCTCTCGGCACGGGCTGCCTCAGCGTCTCTCTCGGACTTGTAGGCCTCCTCCAATGCCTTCGCTGCCTGGACTTTCTCCGCTGCTACGGCAATTCTTGCAGCCTCGGCCTCCTTCTCCCTGCGGATTGCATCGGAATTGGCAATGGCAATCTTGGAATTGTTCTCTCCTTCAACCGCCTTGGCATTGGCGTCAGCAGTGCAGATACGTGTATCCCTCAGGGTCTCGGCGATTCTGATATCCTTGTCCCTGTCAGCCTCGGCCTTTCCGATTTCACCGAAACGGTTCTGCTCTGCAACGCTCTTCTTGGCATCGTTGATGGCCTTGGCGGCAGCCTCCTTACCGAGAGCCTCGATGTAGCCGGACTCGTCACGGATATCTGTCACGTTCACATTTATGAGTTTCAGACCGATTTTGCGGAGCTCGGCCTCGACGTTGGTGCTGACATTGGCCAGGAACTTGTCGCGGTCGGAGTTGATCTCCTCGATGTCCATAGTCGCAATCACGAGACGGAGCTGGCCGAAGAGAATGTCGGTGGCGATGTTCTGGATATTGTCAATGCTGAGGCCGAGGAGACGCTCGGCAGCATTGGTCATATTCTCAGGTTCGGTGGAAATGCCGACGGTGAAGCGGCAAGGCACGTCCACGCGGATGTTCTGCTTGCTGAGGGCGTTGGTGAGGTTGCACTCGATGGAAATCGGTTTCAGGTCAAGGAATGCATAGCTCTGGAATACAGGCCAGATGAATGCGGCCCCACCGTGGATGCAACGTGCAGACGATGTTCCGCCGTTCTTGTTCTTGCCGGTCTTTCCGTAGATTACGAGAATCTTGTCGGAAGGGCATCTTTTGTATCTTCTGAGGATGGCGGCGAGTGTGACAATAAGCACGAAAACGCCGATTACGATGATGTAGATTGCTTCCATTTTCGATTATTTTTTAGATGTTATACTTGTCTTTGTCATCCCGGCCGGACTGGCCGGGAATCATCATACTATCAGTGAATCCAGTTCCTCCACGAGGAGGGTCGAACCGTCTATTGCCTCCACCACCTTGACAGGTGTGCCGGTCTTGATCGCTGAGTCGGAATCTGTCACGGCGTCATATTCGCGCACTGACTCATTGATGGTTATCTGGACTTTGCCGGCTCCTGACCTTGCGGCCGGGATGGTGAGATATACTTTGCCCTGGCAGCCCACAGCCTGCCTGAACACGTCAATATTGCCGCTCTGCTGCATCTGGCTAAGCCATTTGAAAAGCCACATCACCGCGAATACGAGCAGGGCACCCGCAATGACTGCGATAATCATCAGCAATGCCGTTGAGGTAATGCTGTCCTTCAGCAATATTGCCGTCCAGCTCATACCGAGGAGGAAATTGACAAGGTTGCGGAAGGTGTAGAGGTTCATTGAGGCGTCAGTCTCGAACGAGCCGTCCGGCATGTCGAAATCCGTATCCATCTCGTGGTCGATTCCGATGAATGTCAATACTGTCTCCACCAGGAAAATGAGAGAGGTAGCTATGGCAATTCCCCATAGGATTTTCATGAAAAGGTCAAGTGCTGACCACCATTCTGCGATCATATTTTATATTGGTTTTATTATTTTCCGAAAGATAGGGATATTTTTACGAAAAACAATGATTTTCTTAAAATTTTCGATAAAAATTTCCCGCTGGGTGGGGTAATCACGGGGAATACCGTCCTCTCCAGCGGGGTTCAAACAATTTCTTCTTGGTCAAGGCCGAGTCGCTCCGGTCGATGGGCGATTCTGCAAGCTACATGTAAACGATGATTTGCCAGAGCATAAGCCCGCAGCAAAGCAGCTTGGCTCCGGTACCGCAGATGAATCCTGCAAAAGCTCCGAGCGCCGATTTGGTGGATGACCACAGATCCTTGTCCGCAAAAACCAGTTCGGCCACGAATGCTCCGAGCAATGTCCCCACTATCAGTCCGACAGGCGGAACGAACATTCCTACGACAAGTCCGACGGCGGCTCCCCAGCCGGCATATTTGCTGCCTCCGGTGAGCTTGGTGAACCATAGAGGCACCACATAGTCAAGCACGGTGACAGCCGTGGTAATCCCCAGCCATATCAGCAATGTAGCTGTGCTCATTGGCTCTCCCGCACCGTTGGTCCCGCCCCAGAGATACATCAGGAGCACACCGATCCAGGCAAGAGGCGGCCCCGGGAGTGCCGGGACCACGCTGCCTATTATTCCTATGATGCCTGCCAGGACAGCAAGAATGCAGATGAAAACGTCCATTATTTCCTGTCCTCCTCCATTGCGGCCTCCACCTCGTCCGGGGTAATCGGAAGCCTTGCCGGTCCAGTCCTTCTGGCTCCGTCCTCAGTCACGAGCACATCATCCTCAAGCCTGATTCCGCCGAAGTCGCGGTAGCTCTCAAGCCTGTCGTAGTTCACGAAGCCGTGGTCAGTCTTCTCTGCCTTCCACTGGTCAATGAGGGCAGGGATGAAGTAGATGCCGGGCTCGTCTGTGACCACATTGCCCGGAACCAGTCTCCTGGCCATCCTGAGGCTTCCGAGACCGAGCTGGGTCGAGCGGGTCTGGTCATCGTCGTATCCTACGAGATTCTCGTTGAGGTCCTCCATGTCGTGGACATCCAAACCCATGTTGTGACCGAGTCCGTGAGGCATGAAGAGTCCGGCGATTCCGGCTTCGACCATATTGTCGATATTGCCCCTGACGATATCCAGTGCACGGAGTTCCTCCAGCATCAGGCGCACAGTCCTGAGATGGACCTCACGGTAGGTGATGCCCGGACGGGTGAGTTCGAAAGCGAGATTGTTGCAGTCGCAGACAATCTGGTATATTTCCCTCTGCTTCCGGGTGAACTTGCCCGATGTCGGATAAGTCCTGGTGAAGTCGGAAGCGTAGTGCATATTGTTCTCCGCTCCGGCATCGATTACCATAAGCTTGCCCGGCTCAATTATCTTGTCGTGAGTATGGTTGTGCAATGTCTCGCCGTGCTGGGTGAGAATGGTAGGGAAGGATGGACCCCAGCCCTTGCTCATTGTCACGCCTTCCATTCTGCCGACGATTTCCTGCTCGACGATGCCCGGCACAATGCCTCTGCGGCCGGTTGTGTGCATCTCGAACCCGAGAGCGCAGGCGTCGTCGATCTGCTCAATCTCGCATTGTTCTTTTACAAGGCGCATTGAGATGATGGCCCTCGTAAGCGTCTCGGAGAAGTTGTCGTCAACCTCACAAGGCTTGCGGTCAGTGAGCTCTGCGAGCTTGATTTTGTTGTAATATCGTGAAGGACGGATGTAGTGAACCTTCCTGCCGGAGGCAATCGCCTTGGCAATAACGGCATTCAACGCTCCGTAAGGTGCTGATTCAGCGACTCCTACGCTCTCCGCTACAGACTGTACGCTTGGCTGGGGACCCATCCAGATGATGTCTCCGATTTCGAAGTCGTCGGCATAGATTGTCTCCCTGCCTTCGTCAAAATCCAGAACAGCGGCATACAGCGGCTGGTCAATGCCGAAGTAGTAGAGCCAGGTGCTGTCCTGACGGTATTTGTAGCAGTTGTCCCTGTACTGGGCCGGAGCCTCGGCATTGCCGATGAATACCGCGATGCCCCTCTGGCCTTCCGGCGCCGTGGCGGACATTTTCTCCATCAATGTCCTGCGCCTGCTGATGTAGATGTTTTTGCTGAACATATCAATGCATCCTAATGTTCATGTCCTCCATATAGATATTCCTGTTGGGCTTCGGAGAGGACGTCTATCCTGATCCCCCAGTCGGCCAGTTTTCTGCGGGCCACTTCTTTGTCAATGCTTTCAGGTACGGCGTTCAGCATTTTTCCGTGCTCTCTCGGGATGCGGGAGGCATTCTCCGCGAGATATCTTGCGCTCAGCGCCTGTATTGCGAACGACATATCCATTATTTCCGCCGGGTGTCCGTCTCCTGCAGCGAGGTTCACGAGCCTGCCCTCCGCGAGAATGTATATTGTCCTGCCGTTCCCAAGCCTGTATGCTTCGATGTTCTGTCTTGCAGGTGAATGCGAAACGGCGATCTCCGCCAGTCTTGCAACTGCCACCTCGACATCGAAATGTCCTGCGTTGCAGCAGATGGCACCATCCTTCATTTTCAGGAAATGCCTTTCGCAGATTACATCATTGCAGCCTGTCACGGTCACGAAGATGTCTCCCTGCCCGGCCGCCTCATCCATGCTCATGACCTTGAAGCCGTCCATAACGGCCTCCATTGCCCTGACCGGGTCTATTTCTGTTACAATGACATCGGCTCCGAGGCCCTTGGCCCTCATTGCCACACCCTTGCCGCACCATCCGTATCCCGCAACTACGACATTCTTTCCTGCCACAATGAGATTGGTGGTCCTGTTGATGCCGTCCCATACGGACTGTCCTGTACCGTAACGGTTGTCGAATAGATGCTTGCAGTCAGCGTTGTTGACCAGCATCATCGGGAATTCCAGCTTGCCTGCCTTGTCCATCGCCTCAAGCCTGAGGATGCCTGTAGTGGTCTCTTCGCATCCGCCTATTACATTGGAAATCAACTCCCTGTACTCAGTATGAATCATATTCACAAGGTCGCCGCCATCGTCAATGATGATGTCAGGACCGGCAGAGATGACCTTGCGGATTCCGTCCATATATTCTTCAGCGCTGGCTCCGTGGACTGCGAAAACATTCAGTCCTTCGTGCACAAGAGCCGCTGCTATGTCATCCTGAGTCGAGAGAGGATTGCTGCCCGTGATGTACATCTCGGCTCCGCCTGCGGCGAGCACCTCACAGAGATGTGCCGTCTTGGCTTCAAGATGTACGGACAATGCTATTTTCTTGCCTGTGAACGGCTTATCCTTGCGGAACTCCGCCTCGAGCCCGTCGAGCAGGGGCATATGCCTCCTGACCCATTCAATCTTCAGCTCCCCGTCTTTCCATAGTTCGGGATTTCTTATCTCACTTTTCATCATATTATTCCGTTAAACCCCGTCAATATACGAAAAATTCCTGAATATTCAATACATTTTCATTCAACTATGCTCTACAAAACCCAATGTGGCGGCGCTGATTGAGATTCCGCCTCCGAACTGGGAGTATAGAGAGGCGCAGCAGGATGCAATGGTCGCCCCGGTTGTGAATACGTCGTCCACAATGAGGAAATGCCTCTCCCGGCCATACTTCGGCCCATTCTCATTGAGATATCTTTCCCTGATGCGGAATGCCCCGGAGACATTCCTGTCCTTCTCGCTGTCGTGCATCCTGGTCTGAGTGCCCGTTCTCCTGGCCCGGAAGAGGATGTCGGTCCTCAATTCCGCGCCGAGACTCCCGGCAATGTCAGATGCTATGACTTCCGCCTGGTTGTAGCCCCTGCTCCACATCCTGGACCAATGCAGGGGGACAGGGATGACTGTGTCAATGTCCTTGAAATTGCCCGAACCGGCCAGGAACTCTCCCAGCAGCCTGCCATAGAATCTTCCGACCGGTCGATCTCCCCTGTACTTTACTTTTTGCGGAATTCTCTTGTATCCTGCCTCGGATATATAGTAGAACAATGCTGCCGCCCGTGCTCTGCCAATCCTTGCCGGAGGCAGCTCCCCATCTTTGATATGCTTCACTAAATCTTTCTGAATCAATGCGTTCAGTTTATCGGACATCGGGTTCAGCGGATTGTCCCAAAAATAGGTGAGAGGGAGATCTGCCTCGCAGAAAATGCAGAGATGCCGCTCCCCGCGCAGAAGATTTCTTCCGCATACGGTGCATTCCCTCGGAATGAGAAGGTCTCCCACCGTCCCCGCTGTACTTTTCAACTCCTCAATCATAATATGCCTTTTTGCCCTAAGGAAGAATCTTCAGCACTTATTTCATTTAAGATTTACATAAATGTGGCGCGAATGCCGTATTTGTGGCGGAAAAAGTGTTAATTTTGTACAAATCTTCTGAAATGCACATTGGAATAGCTGGAAATATCGGTAGCGGAAAGACTACACTTACCCGTATGCTCTCGGAGCATTACGGCTGGACACCGAAATATGAGGCGGTGACATATAATCCGTATCTTGAGGATTACTACAAGGACATCAAGCGATGGTCCTTCAATCTGGAGGTGTATTTTCTCCAGCAGCGCTTCAAGGATGTGCTGGAAATTGCCAGCTCTGACGATGTGATAATACAGGACAGGACGATTTTTGAGGGCGTTTACATATTCGTGGCCAACAACAAGTCAATGGGCAATCTTTCCGACCGCGACTATGAGACCTATATGGATCTTTTCAAGCTGATGATGTCGCTGGTCAAGGCTCCTGACCTTCTGATTTATCTCCGCAGCTCAGTACCGCATCTCGTATCCCAGATTCAGAAGCGTGGACGCGAGTACGAGAAAAGTATAGAGCTGGACTATCTCGAGGGACTGAACAACCGGTATGAGCAATGGATTTCAGAATATCCCGGCAGAGTTCTGGTGATTGACGCGGATGGGCTGGACTTCCAGAACCGCCCGGAGGATTTTGCCCTGATCACAGACAAGATTGACTCCGAGCTGTTCGGCTTGTTCCCACATTGATATTTTCGTGCCGGCAGGCGATATTGAATTCAGACGAAAATCGGGATAAAGGCTCCCGGGAAATAATTGATTCTTATATCCCCGCCATCGAAAGTTACGGCAGCTACGTCAAACCAGCTTTCCAGACTGTCGGAAAGTTCGTCCTCCCTCATTGCCATATACCTTCTTGCTGCCTTGACTATATTCCTTTGTTTCAGGGCATTGACAGCTTCTTCCGGCTCTCCCTGAACGGGAGTCGTCCGACTCTTCACTTCTACAAAATGGATTCCGTCGCAGGCCAGGGAAATGATGTCAATTTCCTGTCTCCCGCTTCTCCAGTTCCGTTTCAGAATAGTATGCCCCCGGGAAATCAGATAGCTGCAAACCTCATCCTCCCCAGCCTTCCCGAGTTTCCCCTTCGCATTCATGATCTTCTTAAGTTTTTGTTTCGGACGGAGTCTCAGTCTATCTGTATTCGTCAAAACCTGGCATTCCGGTGCCGGTTATCAGTTCCTTGTACTGCCTGTCGTCTCTCGGACAGATAAGCAGTACATCGTCTGTGTCAATGACAATGCAGTCCTCAAGCCCCCTGATGGCCACCAGCTTGTCTTTGTTGGACGAGAGAATGATGTTGCGCCTGTCTTTCTGGAGAATGCGGCTGCGGGTATTGGATAGATTGCCGTCCTTGTCCTTGTCCGGCATATTGGCATATAGGGCCTCCCAGCTGTCAATGTCAGACCATCCGAAATTGACGGGATATACCCAGGCCCTGTCAGTCTTCTCCATCACTCCGTAGTCAATCGAAATCTTCAGGCAGTCGGAGTAGGCCCTCTCAATGAAAACCTCCTCGGCCTTGCTCCCGAGAGCCCCTTCCCATCCGTCGAAAAGACGGGTGATCTCCGGGACGTGCTTCTCCATCTCCTCCTTGATGACAATGGCCTGCCATACGAAAATACCTGAGTTCCAGAAAAATTCACCGCTGCTGTAGAACACTTCCGCAATTTCCTTGTCAGGCTTCTCCGTGAACGTCTTCACCTTCACCGGCTCGTTCTTGCTGCAGGCCTCGCGTCCTCCGACGGCCTGTATGTAGCCGAACTCAGTGTCAGGCCTTGACGGCTTGACTCCGAGAGTCATCAGGACAGGGTTGGCTGAGGCATAGTCCAATGCGTCCGACAATGCCTTCCTGAACATGGCCTCGTCCTTGATAATCAGGTCAGAAGGAGTGACGGCCATCACTGCATCCGGATTCCTTTTCAGCAGGGTGTAGGTGGAATATGCCACACAGGGGCCGGTCCTCCTGGCTTGAGGCTCCAGCAGGAGATTGTCCTCGCTGAGTTCCGGTATCTGCTTGAGCACCATATCCTTGAACTTGGACAATGTGACCACTATGATGTTCTCATGCGGCACGACTCCGACACATCTGTCGTAAGCCATCCTCACCAGGGACTTCCCGCTTCCGGAAATGTCGAGAAAATGTCCGGGCATGTCTTCCCGGCTGATTGGCCAGAATCTGTTCAGATGACCTCCGGCCATTATTATGCAATATTGGTTACTGTTCATCAGCTATGTGTTATTTCGGTTTCTTCCTCTGTTGTGCGACTCATCTGTCAAATGTAACCACAGTCACTCCAGATCCTCCCAGCTGGATGCTCTCATCCTTTGCTGTCAGCACGCCCGGCACAGTCCTGATATACTTCTGAATCTCTTCCCTGAGGGCTCCTGTGCCCTTTCCGTGAATAATTCTAACCGAAGGGACGTCGAGCATTATCGCGTCATCAACATAATGCATCACATTCTCCAAAGCCTCATTGACCCTCTGCCCCCTCACGTCCAGTTCCATCCTGAAGTTCAGTTTCCTCTCCGATATGGAATCCGTACGGACCGGAGTGGCAGTTACCTTGACCTCGGACTTGACGGCCGCCTTGTATTCATTGGAAGTGATTCTCTCCACTTTGTCCAGGGGCATCTTGCTCTTGATATTGCCCACAATTACCGTGACAGCCTTGTCCGATACGATGGCAACCTCTCCGACCATACCGTTGGCCTTGATTCTGACCTTCTCTCCGACCTTGAGCGGGCCGTTGCGGAACTCTGCGATTTTTCTCTCCTTCTCCTCCTGCTCCTGGGCCTTCTTCACCTCCTCTTCCGTCATCTTGCCCTTTCTGCGCAATCTCTGACGCTGCTTTCTGTCCTCCACCTGACGCAGTTTCTTCTCAATGTAGGCCTCCCTGTCCTGCTCGTCCTGCTCCTTCTTCATCGCGAGGGCATTGACAAAATCCTGCAGTCCGCTCCTTGCCTTCCTGGTCTCATCCTTCCCGGCCTGGGCCTCCTTGATGGCGCGAATCGTGTTCTCCACCTTCCTGTTGGCCTCCCGGACAATATCCTCGGCCTCCTCCTTCGCCTTGTCCAGAATCTCCTGACGCAATTTCTTTATGTCCTGAAGTTCCTTTTCATATTTGCCCGTGATGTTCTCGAGGGCCTTGTCCGTATTCTTTATCCGCTGGAGTTTCTCCTCCAGGGCCTTCCTGTTCCTCGCAATCTTCCTGAGGTTTCTCTCAATGCCCACGAATTCCTCGCCGGCCCTGTTCTCCGCATCCTTCACAATATCTTCCGGCAGGCCCATCTTCCTCGCCAGCTCGAATGCGAAGGAATTGCCCGGCAGGCCCATCTCCAACTTGAACAATGGGGCTATGTTCTTGACATCGAACTGCATGGCTCCGTTGATGACACCGGTGTCTCCATTGGACGCATATAGCTTGAGATTGGTATAATGCGTGGTAATAATGCCATAGACACCCCTTTTGTCGAACTCACTGAGAATGGCTTCCGCAATGGCTCCGCCGGCAGCCGGCTCAGTGCCGGAGCCGAACTCATCGATCAGGACCAATGTCTTTTTATCGGCGCAGGACAGCATATCCTTCATCGAGTCGAGGAAAGAACTGTAGGTGCTGAGATCATTGTCAATGGACTGGCCGTCTCCAATATCCGCCATGATTCTGTCGAATACCACCAGTTCGGATGTCTCCGAGGTCGGGATGAGCATTCCCCATTGGAACATGTACTGGAGCAGACCTACAGTCTTCAGGCACACGGACTTGCCTCCGGCGTTAGGACCCGATATCAGGAGAATATGCTTCTGTGGGGTCAATGTCGCCGTGAGCGGCACGATTTCCTTCTTTTCCCGTTTCAGGGAGCGCTCCAGAAGCGGATGCCTTGCCTTCCTGAGACTCATCTCCCCATTGTCTGAGATTATCGGCATACCGGCCACAAAGTCCAATGCGGTCTGCGCCTTGGAAATGAGAAAGTCCAGCTCTCCTATGCATACAGCCCCTTCCAGAAGACCTGGCACGAATGGTCTGAGCCAGTCGCTGAAGTCATAGAGAATGCGCGCAATCTCCCTTCCCTCTGCGAAATGAAGCTCGCTGATTTCATTGGTAATCTCCACTATTTCAGCGGGTTCTATGAATGTGGTCTTACCGGATGCCGATTCGTCATAGACAAAGCCCTGGATTTTTCTCTTGTTGGCCGTGCTCACCGGTATGAGCATTTTCCCGTCCCTCATTACGATTGAGGCATCGTTGTCCACGATTCCCTCGCTCTGGGCTTTCTTGAGGAGTATGCTGATGCGCCTGGATACCGCTCCCTCCTTCTCCTTGAGTTTCTTGCGGATATCGTATAGTTCATCGGATGCCGTGTCCTTCACGTTGCCGAACTTGTCCAGGATTCTGTCTATTTCCCGCTGCACTTCGGGGAAGAGCCCGATGCCTGAAACCATTCTCTTAAGATTCGGATAGACGCCGTCCTTGATGCTGAAGAAGAATGCTGTCACCTTGCGGAGAGTCTCCAGCATTGTCCTGAGCTTGCCTATGGAGACGAGGTCAATGTTGGCTCCGGGATTCTCCAGCATTTCCAGAAATCCGATGCAGTCAATATACCCGTTTGCCGGGAAGGATTCCTCGAACATCACGATGAGCCTCATCTCGTCCGTGAGCACGAGACGGCGGCGGATTTCCTTGACATCGGTGGAAAATTCCTCCATTGCCGCCTTCTCCGCCGCATATTCGGTGCTGCAGCGGTCGGATATCATTTTCCTGATCCTGTCAAACCCGAGTTGTGATTCTAACTTCGCCGTATCCATCATTATGCTCAATTCTCTCTCTGCTTTTTCTTTCTTGTCCCGGCTGCATTCCATTACTCATTCCCGGACAGGGATGAGCCCAGAAGCAGCTTCAATTCGTTTATGTTGCTGATACTCTGTAAGTTGCCGTTCCTTCCAAAGGAAATGTCACCAGTTTCCTCCGATACTACAATGACGTCCGCGTCTGTCTCTTCGGTGATTCCGATTGCAGCCTTGTGCCTCATTCCGTAACTTGCCGGGATATCCTGTCTCGAAGTAATCGGAAGGGTGCACCTGGCCGCCTCAATCCGCCTGCCGGATATAATCATCGCCCCGTCGTGGAGAGGGGAATTCTTGAAGAACAGATTCATTATCAGCCTTCTGTTTATGTTGGCGTCGATTCTGTCTCCCGTCTCTACCACTGAATTCAGGTTGTTGGAATGAGTGAGCACTATGAGGGCTCCGGTCTTCTGCTCAGACATAGTCCTGCAGGCCTCCGTGATTTCATTGACGTCGCTGCTGTCCACCTGATGCTCCTCGCGGCCGAGAAACTTGTTCATTATCGCACGCCCCTTCCGGCCAAGGCTGGTCCCGTTGCCCAGTCTCATCAGAAAATGCCTGATTTCAGGCTGGAAAATCACAATCAATGCGATGACACCTACGTCAATGAAGGTTGCCAGCAGGGCACTCATCAGCTTCATCTTCAATGCGTCCGCCGCGACTTTCAATATGAATATGGCAATGATTGCAATGAAGATATTGACTACGGAAGAATCCTGTATCCATCTGAATACCAGATATATAATCAACGCGACAAGCAGGATGTCCAGCACGTCGGTAAAGGAAAATTTCAGGAATCCGAATATGTCCAGCAGCATCAGCATCTGTTTCCGGTCTTGTCGTCAGCCAGCATTGGCCGCCGTTCTCACAAAATTACATAATAATTGTGAATTTCCTGCCAATGGCCGGGGATTATTTTCAGAGATCCCGGAACAATGTCGGCTCCAGTTCGCGGGGATGGAAACTCATGCGGTGATAAGGAGTATAGCCATATTCCCGGATGGCTGCAATATGCTCAGGGGTCGGATATCCCATATTGCGCTCCCAGCCGTACATCGGGTACTCCGATGCAATCTTCTTCATATACTCATCCCGCCATGTCTTGGCCAGAACTGAGGCTGCGGCTATGGACGCAAAAGTCGCATCTCCTTTTACGACAGTCCGGTAATCAGCTCTTCCGTATTGGTCAAAGGGGCGGAACTTGTTGCCATCAATCAGAAGGAATTCGGGTTTCGGGTCCAGGCGGAGGACGGCTCTCTGCATCCCTGTCACCGATGCCCAGAGAATGTTCAGTTCGTCAATCTCTGCAGGACTGACAGCCTCAACTGCCCATGAAACAGCCTCTCGCTCAATGACTTCCCTCACTTTGTCCCTGTGTGCGGCCGTCATTTTCTTGGAATCGTTGAGCAGGGGATGGTGGAAGTCAGCGGGCAGAATGACTGCAGCCGCGAAAACAGGCCCGGCAAGCGGACCCCGTCCGGCCTCGTCGCAGCCAGCTTCAAGCACATCTTCATTGAGATAATTTCTGAGAGATATTTCCTTCATCATTGCAAAGATAGCAAAAAGAAGGAAAATGCCGTTCAGAGGGCGCCGTTCCTCTTCAGCAGGGAGATAATTTCGTTCTTGTCCTCAATCATGCTTCTCAGATCCCTGATTTCAGCATCCTTCTTTCCGATTTCGTTCCTGAGGGAGCTGATTGTATTCTCATAAGTGGATGTCAGCCTTGCAATGCGGGTATTATAATCGGTTCTCATGTCTTCCAGTTCGCAGGAACTTTCCACCGGTTTGTAGCCAAGGACAATCTCCTCCTCTGAAACACCGAAAATCCGCGCAATCTTCGGAATATGCTCACTTATCAGCCGGATGTCACCTTTCTCGATTTTTCTGTAAGTGTTTCTCACAACGCCGAGCTGCCGGGCCATTTCATCCTGGGAGAGCCCTCTCTCGGTCCGTCTGCGGAAAATATTCTCCTTTATGCTAGCGTTGTCCATAATCTTCGAAATTGTTTCTTCGCAAAAATATTCCGTAGGAATGTGAATCAATGACAACATACAGGGTTCAATGGTGCTGAAAAGTAGTCAAAGGGTTAAAATAACACCCCGGAAATTTAAAATTTCAACATTTAAGAGGTGGTATTTGCGAAATCACACCACCTTTCCTTTCCGTTTTGATGCAAATAGCCGAGATTTGCGCAAGGATGAACACAAAAAATAGTCAAGTTATGGATACAATTGATGCTTATGGGATTTTCGGGCAGATGATGACCGGGGATCTGCTTTATCTCGACCGCAAGATTACCTTCCGCCGTATTTGCAGATGGCTGGAGGTGTCACCCCGGGACCTGAACTCTATTGTCAAGAGCGAGCTCGGGATGACCGGGCAGGAACTTATCCGGAAGTACAGGGATGATGCGGAGAGACGCCTCAGGAACAAGTATGCGATAAAATGTTTTAAATTATAGCCTCATTTTATTGTTATTGCATCAGGAATTTTATAGATTTGCAAGGATGCGCCGTTTTAACGGGCGGCGTGTGCATTTTTTTGACAGTATTAATAACACCAGAAGTTATGAAATCCTACTCAACAAAGGATATCCGGAATGTGGTCTTGCTTGGCAGCACCAAGTCAGGTAAGACCACATTGGCGGAGGCGATGCTTTACGAGGGTAAAGTAATCGACAGACGTGGTACCGTCGAGTCCAAGAACACAGTATCAGACAACACCGAGATTGAACAGATGAACCAGCGTTCCATCTTCTCCACACCATTGTATGCGGAGTTTATGGACACCAAGTTCAATATCATTGACACTCCAGGTGCAGACGACTTCGTTGGAGGAGCCGTATCGGCCTTCAAGGTGTGTGAGAACGGAATACTCGTCATCAATGCACAGCAGGGTGTCGAGGTCGGGACCGAGATTTTCGCCCGCTACGCCGAGCAGTACAAGGTCCCTGTAATAATCGCTGTCAACCAGCTCGACAGCGAGAAGGCTGACTGGGATACAGTCCTGGCCAGTATGAAGGAAGCTTTCGGACCGAAACCGATCGTCGTTCAGTTCCCTGTAAACCCGGGCGCTTCATTCGACGGTTTCGTGGACGTACTCAAGATGAAATATTATCATTTCAAGGATGAGAACGGAACCCGCGAGGATCTCGAGATTCCTGCGGAACTTCAGGACGAGGCTGAGCTCCTCCGTCAGGCTCTCATCGAGAAGGCAGCGGAGTACGACGACACTCTTATGGAGAAGTTCTTCGAGTCAGGAGCCCTCACCGAGGATGAGATCAGAAAGGGTCTCGGCATCGGTATCCGTCAGGGCGAAGTGCTCCCGGTATTCTGCCTTTCAGCAAAGAAGGACATAGGTGTGAAGAGGCTTATGGAGTTCACAATCCGCACCTCCGCATCTCCTGAAATCACCAGGTCGGTGACCAGAGACGGCGGTGAGGTCGAGTGCAAGCAGAATGCTCCTACCTCTTTGTTCATATACAAGACAGACGTCGAGCAGCATCTTGGAGAGGTGTCATACTTCAAGGTGATGAGCGGTGAGCTTGATGAGGGAATGGATCTCGAGGATGCCGAGACAGGCAACAGGGAGAGGATTTCCGCCATCTATGCGGTTGCCGGAACCAAGAAGGAGAAGGTCAGCGGCCTCAATGCCGGTGATATCGGATGTACAGTCAAGCTCCGCGCCGGCAAGACCAATGTCACCCTCTCGCAGCCTGGAACGGGCATCTCATACGAGGATATCAAATTCCCGGCATCCAAGTACCGCACAGCCATCAAGGCCAAGGTTCAGGCGGATGAGACCAAGCTCGGAGAGGCGCTCAACAAGATTACGGCTCAGGACCCTACCATCATTGTGGATTACTCCAAGGAATTGAAGCAGACCATCCTCAGCGGACAGGGCGAGCAGCATATCAATGTGGTCAAGTGGAGACTTCAGAACGAGTTCAAGATCGAAATCGAGCTCTTCGCTCCGAAGATTCCTTACCGCGAGACCATTACCAAGACCGCCAATGCCGAGTACCGTCACAAGAAACAGTCCGGTGGAGCAGGCCAGTTCGGCGAGGTTCACCTCCTCGTATGTCCGATTGTCGAGGGTGTTCCTTTCACCAACAAGTTCAAGATTGACGGCAAGGACGTTGTCCTCAATGTGAAGAGCCAGGAGTCCTACAACCTCGACTGGGGTGGAAAACTTGAGTTCTACAACTGTATCGTCGGCGGTGCGATTGACGCGCGTTTCATGCCTGCCATTCTCAAGGGTATCATGGACAAGATGACCGAGGGACCTCTCACCGGTTCATACGCCCGCGATATCAGGGTATTCGTATATGACGGAAAGATGCACCCGGTTGACTCCAATGAAATCTCCTTCGTCCTTGCTGCCAGAAATGCCTTCAAGGAGGCCTTCCGCAATGCCGGTCCGAAGATTATGGAGCCTATTTACAATCTCGAAGTACTGACCCCGAGTGACTATATGGGAGCCTGCATGTCAGACCTCCAGAACAGAAGGGCCATCATAGAGGGAATGGGAAGCGAGAAGGGATTCGAGGTCATCAAGGCCCGCGTTCCGCTCGCAGAGCTCTACCGCTACTCTACGGCATTGAGCTCACTCACTTCCGGAAGTGCTACATTTACGATGCAGTTTGCTGATTATCAGCCTGTTCCAGGTGATGTTCAGACTAAGCTCCTCGCAGATTACGCAGCTCAGGAGGGTGAAGACTAATTATTGAAATGAATAAGTAAAGAGGGGAGGGATGACCGCAAAGTCTTCGGGCTTTCAGTCATCCCTTTTCTGTTGTCCAAGGCGTCCTGTTACGCTGTCTGCATTTTCTTTTTCAATGGGAAATTACTAATTTTGAAGATTGGAAAAATAACTACACGCAATATGGCAAATATCGAAGAACTGAAAAGGATTTCGTCCCAGGTAAGAAGGGACATTGTCCGTATGGTCTCCGCTGCCCAGTCCGGGCATCCGGGAGGATCTTTAAGCAGTGCGGATGTGCTTACCGCATTGTATTTCAATGTGATGAATATTGACCCTTCCAACTGGTCAAGGGAGAGCAAGGGTCAGGATATATTTGTTCTTTCAGCCGGGCACATAACTCCGGTGTACTACTCCATTCTTTCCAGGCGCGGTTTCTTCCCGGTGGAGGAACTCGCCACCTTCCGCAAGTTCGGGGCCAGGCTTCAGGGCCATCCTTCGGTGGAAAAGGGACTTCCAGGCATAACGCAGGCTTCCGGTTCCCTCGGACAGGGCCTCTCGGCGGCTGCCGGCGTGGCTCTGGGCAAGAAACTGGACGGTGATGCTTCCAGGGTATATGTTCTCTGCGGTGACGGAGAGAGCGAGGAAGGCCAGATCTGGGAGGCTGCGATGTTCGCGTCCCATCACAAACTGAACAATCTCATCGCCATTACTGACTGGAACGGACAGCAGATTGACGGAACAGTGGACGCCGTTTCGGGTCAGGGAGACCTCGAGTCCAAGTGGAAGGCCTTCGGCTGGAATGTCATTGTAGCAGATGGACACGATTTCGAGTCTATCCTTGACGCATTTGACAAGGCGAAGGAGAGCGGGGAACTTCCGACAATGATTCTCTTCAAGACCGATATGGGTCACGGAATCGACTTTATGTCAGGCACTTGCAAGTGGCACGGCAAGGCTCCTTCAGCAGAGCAGTGCGAGCAGGCCCTCGCCCAGATTGAGGAGACTCTCGGAGACTATTGATCCAGTTTTTAGTTAACGCAAAAACGAAAGACAATGAAATACACAGATACCGGTAAGAAAGATACCAGAAGCGGCTTTGGAGCAGGACTCTACGAGGCCGGAAAGCAGGATTCAAGAGTAGTGGCCCTCACGGCCGACCTCAAGGGCTCCCTCAAGATGGACAAGTTCGCCGATGAATTCCCGGAGAGATTCGTCCAGTGCGGAATCGCCGAGGCCAATATGATCGGCGTGGCTGCAGGTCTTGCCATCACCGGCAAGATTCCGTTTGCAGGTTCGTTCGCGGAGTTCGTGACTGGCCGCGTCTATGACCAGATCCGCCAGGAAGTATGCTATGGTGAGACCAATGTCAAGATAGCCGCATCCCACGCAGGAATCACTCTCGGTGAGGATGGTGCGACACACCAGACAATGGAGGATATCGCCCTGATGCGCGCTCTCCCCGGAATGGTTGTCATCAATCCTTGCGACTACAACCAGACAAAGGCCGCCACAATAGCTGCTGCCAAGTACGACGGCCCTGTATATCTTAGGTTCGGCCGTCCGTCCGTGCCAAACTTCACCCCTGAGGACCAGGATTTTGAAATCGGAAAGGCCTACGTGATGAACGAGGGCAAGGATGTAACCATCTTTGCTACCGGGCATACGGTATGGGAGGCGTTGAAGGCTGCCGATATGCTTGAGGCTGAGGGCATCTGCGCCGAGGTCATTGACATTGCCACCATCAAGCCTCTCGACGAGCAGGCAGTAGTGGAGTCAGTAATGAAGACAGGGGCAGCTGTCGTGGCTGAGGAGCACAATATGCCTGGCGGACTAGGAGAGCTCATCGCAGGCGTTCTCGCTGCCCGCAGACCTTCGCCGATGGCTTACGTAAATGGCGGGGACAAGTTCGGCCAGACAGGTAAGCCTGCAGAGCTTATGGCTGCATACGGTATTGATGCTGAACATATTGCAGAGGCTGCCAAGACTGTCATCGACAGGAAATAGGCAGGTCTATGCGGGACAATGATATCATCAGGCTGTTCCTGGCGGGGGACAGGGAGAGGGCATTCACGGAGATTGTCAAGGCTTATAGCGAAAGGCTTTTCTGGTATGTTCGCCGTTACGTTTCCTCCCATGAGGATGCTGATGATATTGTCCAGGACATATTCGTCAAGGTTTGGGCTGCGCTTCCCTCATTCAGGGGGGAGTCGCAGCTTTTCACTTGGCTGTACAGGATTGCCACCAATGAGGCTCTCAACTATGTCAGAAGGCAGAAAGTGCGTGCGGCATTGAGCTTCAGACCCATTGATGCGGAAATGGAGAGGCGTGTGGACGAGGACCCCTGGTTCAATGGGGACGAGGCGGAGAGAACGCTTATGAAGGCATTGCAGAAACTCCCGCTCAAGCAGCGCGTGGTCTTCTCGATGAGGTATTTCGAGGATATGAGCTATGAGGAGATCTCCGAGGTGACAGGAACGTCCGTGGGAGCCCTGAAGGCGTCCTACCACATTGCCAGCACGAAGCTGAAGGATGAGTTGCTGAAAAATTCGGGGCAATGATTTTACTTTCCCCATGATACGGTGTCTAACATAGGCATCTGGAATAATATGAAGGAGAAACACTTGAAAGAATTTTATTCTGTGCCGGACGGGTATTTTGACCGTCTGGAGGAGAGGCTGGTCCGCATTCCTTCAATGTCTTCCGACAGGGGGCGCGGGACCTTTTCCGGGATGAAGCCCTATCTTTCGCTGGCAGCCTCATTCCTGTTTATTTTCGCCGTCGGGACAATGGTCCTGAAACTTGCATCCGGGACTCCTGAGGAGGATCTCACGTATCTGGAGAGAATCAGACTTGCAGACCTTGTGCCGGTAACTGACCCTGGTCTCCTTTACCTTCAGGACGGGGAGGATACCGAATATGACGAGTTGGAACAATATCTTATCGAGAGCGGAACCACTCTCGAACAATTGGAATACTATTATGAAGGGAATAATTGAACATCTGGCGGTTACGCTTGCCGTCCTATTTATGTTTGCGCAGCCATCTTCGGCTGGCAGTGCCCACTACAGGGATTCTAACGACAGGATGAGGGCCGAGAAAGTTGCATATCTTACTGCCGCAATGGATCTGACTCCTGCCGAGGCCGAGAAATTCTGGCCGGTGTACAATGATATGGAAAAGGCTCGCAAGGAGGCTTTCCGTAAAGTGATGGTAGCCTACGATGCACTTAAGAAGGGTCTCTCGGAGGGCAAGTCCGAGAAGGAGATTTCCACTCTCCTGAACCGTTATGTCGAGGCCATGAGGACTTCCAGGGATGTTGAGGCGAGGTTTACTCCGCAATTGACCCGTATTGTATCCGTGGAGAAGGTAGCGAAACTTTTGATCGGAGAGGAGGAATTCCGCAGGATGCAGATAGGACGATGGAACGAGAAGAAAAACTAGTGTTCAGGCAAATAGATAATAATCTTTGACAAGGGAGAGATACTGCCGGGTATAGCTCCCTTTTTCCATTATTACGAGGCAGTCCTCAACGGGAACAGCCCTCTCGCCAGACTTGAACGTGACGATGGTCCGGGATGGGGCTTTTCTTTGGACTGTCTTGATTCTCAGGATGTTGGATGGATGCAATCCGTGCATTCTGCCATATCTCAGCAATTCCTTTTCCTGGTCGGCAGGAAGGATGATGCATAGCCGGCCGCCTGTATTGAGCCTTGTTTCTGCGAAGGCCAGTATTTCCCTGTAGGAGAGTCCGTCTCCGGTATGTCTGGCAGTTGCCTTGCGTGCGTCCGGATTGGTCAACGAGTCATCGTAATATGGTGGATTCGAGACAATGAGGTCGAACCCGCAGTCCGGATTATATTCCGAGAGGGGAGTGTGCAATGCCGTCAGAATGCCGCTCCAGGGGGATTCCCGGAAATTCTCGTCCGCCTCCCCGGCGGCATCTTTATCGATGTCAATTCCGGTTATCACCGTTCCTTCCCCTATCGGCGTACCGCTCAGTCTCTGGGCCAGGACCAATGCGACGGTGCCTGTCCCTGTTCCAATGTCAAGTATCTGTCTGTCAGAAGGTTGTATCGGTGCACAGATGCCCAGTAGAACGCCGTCGGTATTGACCTTCATTGCCGACCGCTCGTTCTTCACATCGAATTTCTTGAAATGGAAAATGCTCATTCCGCAGCGATGAATTGGCCGTCTTTCATGAACAGGGACCTGTCGCACATCTTTGCGAGTTCCGGGTCGTGAGTCACGATTACGATGGTCTGGCCGAGCTCGTCCCTGAGACGGAAGAAGAGATTGTGGATTTCGCTCTTCGTCACGCTGTCGAGATTGCCCGAGGGTTCGTCCGCAAACAGGACAGAGGGGCGGTTCACGAGAGCCCTGGCTATGGCGACCCTCTGCTGCTCTCCGCCTGAAAGTTCGGAAGGCTTGTGGCTGGTTCTTTCCGCAAGTCCCATTGTATCAAGCAGTTTCAATGCTTCATCCTTGGCGGTCTTTTCGCTTTTTCCCGCAATCAGTGCCGGTATCATCACATTCTCCAGAGAAGTGAATTCCGGAAGAAGATGGTGGAACTGGAAGACGAATCCGAGTTTCAGATTGCGGAAGCGGCTGATTTCCCTGCGTCCCAGCCCCGTGACGTCAGTCCCGTCGATGATCAGGGACCCGGCATCAGGAGTGGATAGGGTCCCCAGAATCTGGAGCAATGTGGACTTGCCCGCCCCGGAGGCTCCCATTATGGATGTGACTTCGGATTTTTCAACCTGCAAGTCAATGCCTTTCAGAACTTTAAGCGTCCCGAAGGATTTCTCTATACCTTTGGCATCTATCATCATTGTCAGAAAAGATTATAGCCATTCGTTTTTATTGACAGTGGTCTTCGGCGCATTCGGAACGTTCCGGAAGTACGTGAACCCGGTGATTTTCTCCAGATCGGCGATGGAGATGATATCCTCTGCCTGAGGCTTGTGGCTCTTCTCGACATTGTGCCTGAGCACGAATGCTGCGCATTGCAGTTCGCTTGCGGAGCAGTTGCGTACCGATTTGCCGCTTGCGCCGGACTTGGTCCTGAGCAGTTCGTAGTAGAACATTGTCGGACAGGAGACATCGCTCCTGCCGCCGAAAGAAATGGTCTGCGGTTCACAGGACTTGCCGTAAGCGTCAGTATATTTCTCGAAATAGCAGCCTACTACCTCGTAGAGGGTGTCTGCGCAGACGAGATTGTCCACGTGGTCTTCCAATGAGTTCCAGGCGGCTCCTCCGTTATTGAACGTGTCGCTGAACTGAGGGGCGATGTTCGTGTAGTAGAATACCTGCTGGTTCGTCGGCTTGCTGGATGTCCTCTCCGCGGAGCCAAGCATATGGCCCTTGTTGCACCCGCCGCCCGTCGATTTGGACGAGTACTGGATGTCGGCAGGGATTGAAGGGTCGCATTGATATGCATCAGTCCTGCCCGAGCCACCTACATACATCTCGTGCCTTGGCGCCGCTACCCACATAGGGCAATGATGGACTCCGCTGTAGCAGACAGTGTAGTTCCTCGCGGTCTTTCCGCCGCTTCTCTCGCCACCTGCGCAGAGATGATGGGCGTAGTAGAGGCTCTCCCCGCTGTCGAGTTTCCCGTCCTTGTCGGCGTCAACGATTGCCGGGAGTTCAAACCAGGCGTAGCCGGCAGTGGCCGGTGGGACAACATCTTCCTGATTGTCACCTTCATTCCCGTTTCCGGACTCGTTCCCATTATTCCCATTTTCCTCCTGTCCGTCTCCGTCGACAGGTCCTGTCAGCAGCGGATCCTCCTTCTGGCAGGCCGCCAATACCGCCAGTGCCAAGAATATGCTCAGATATTTTTTCATGGTCATTTTCATTTTCCCAAAGTTACTGCTTTGCGGGGGATAATGCAAATGCCGAATATTATTCCTATATTTGACATTTGCGATGCCCTGGCGGATTTACAGACCAAATACAGACCAAATACATACCACTACAATGAAAAACTCGATCAAATACCTCTCTGCCATAGCCTTGGCGGCGGTATCCTGCGGCCGCAAGGAGGCTGCACAGAGGCCGAATGTGCTTCTGATTGTGGCTGATGATCTCGGAATGGGCGATATCAGCATTTACGGCGACGGCGCCATCCAGACCCCGAACATCGATTCTCTTGCACGCGGGGGAAGGATGTTCTGCAATGCATACGCCACCTCGGCCACATCCACGCCGAGCCGCTATGCAATGTTCACCGGACTCTATCCATGGCGCAATGCCGATGCCAAGATTCTGCCTGGCGATGCCCCTCTTCTCATCCCCGTGGACATCCCTACATTGCCGAAAATGATGCAGGAGGCTGGTTACAATACCGGAGCCATAGGCAAATGGCATCTCGGAATGGGAAACGGCAATGTGGACTGGAACACTCAGATAACCCCTTCGGCCAATACCGTGGGCTTCGACTATACCTGCCTCATTGCAGCCACCAATGACCGTGTCCCTACCGTTTATGTGCGTGACGGTCAGGTAGTCGGGCTTGATCCGGAAGACCCGATAGAGGTGAGCTACGAACATAATTTCGACGGGGAGCCAACCGCATTGTCCAATCCTGAAATGCTGAAGATGAGATGGCATCACGGACATAACAACTCCATTGTCAACGGAATTCCGCGCATCGGTTTCATGAGGGGCGGCCAGAAGGCCAGATGGGTCGATGAGGATATGGCCGACTTCTTCGTCGGGGACGTGAAGGATTTCATTGACAGACAGAGCGCTGACAAGCCGTTCTTCCTCTATTACGGACTCCATCAGCCTCACGTTCCCCGCGCTCCGCATTCCCGTTTCGTGGGCAGCACCGACCTCGGTCCGAGAGGTGACGCCGTCGTGGAGGCGGACTGGTGCGTAGGTGAGGTATTGTCATATCTCAATGCCAAAGGCCTGCTGGACAATACCTTGGTGATCTTCACCAGCGACAACGGCCCGGTTATCAATGACGGTTATTACGATGATGCAGAGGAGAGGCTCGGCTCGCACGATCCGAGATGCGGGACACGCGGCGGAAAGTACAGCCTCTATGACGGCGGTACTCATATTCCGCTCATAGTTTACTGGAAGGGCCACGTAAGGGCGGGATTGTCGGAGGATATAGTGTCCCAGCTGGACTTTTTCGCCAGTCTCGGACATCTTGTCGGTGGCAATGTCCCTGAGAACATCGACAGCCGCGACCATCTGGACACCTTCCTCGGCAACAAGGGTGAGGCCCGCGAAAGCATTGTCCTGGAAGCCCAGGGCCGTCTCTGCTACCGCTCCGGCGATTATGCCCTGATACCGCCTTACAAGGGCCCTGTGGCCAATATCACCAAGAATGAGCTCGGCAATCTGGACCATTGGTCCCTCTTCAATCTGAAGGAAGACCGCGGCCAGCTCAATGACCTCTCGGCCACCAGCCCGGAAGTGCTTGAGGAACTGAAGTCCGACTTCCTTGCCGCCACGGGGACGTTTTACAAGACCAATGTAAAAGAAGAGGAACTCAAATAACTCAAGAAGGGGCTGACCACAATCGTTCAGCCCCTTCTTCTGTCATGTCGCCTGAGCGGAGTATTTTCTACAGGTCCACCTCCACGTAGGCCGGATAAAGCCTGTATGGGTCGTAGTAGAGGGCGCAGCTGTTCACCAGGTTCTCGAGCTTGAGCTCCGGAATGCCCTTCCAGGCCTGCTTGCCGTTGATGTTGACGGTGACTTCCTTTGTCAGGTCCACGAGCTCGCTGCCGAGGAAGATTCCCAGCTTGCCGCCGCTGACATTGGAGTAGGTCTTGTCGTAGGCGATTGGCATCTTGTGCTTGTCCTCCCAGGCGGTGGCGGTGTAGCTGACTTTGCTGACATTGATATCGACAGTGTTGCCGGTGATGGTCATCTCGTAGCATCTCCGCTCCGTAGGCTTCTCAGTCTCAGGGATATAAAGGTTGTAGAATCCTCTTCTGTAGATGCCGTCCTGCTCCAGACGCTCCCAATAGACGTATTTCGGATTGGTCTTGCGGGTCTTGTTTATGAGCCATGGAATCGTGTCGTAATAGAGGAGGTTCGCCGTTGCGTGATAAGCTCCCTCGACCACGTCGATCTTGTGGTCATAGTAGCCCGGATGTGCGGCCTGCAGCCTCTCGAAGTCGGCCTTTGCGGCTGCTGTGAGGGCATTTCTGCCGTAGCTGTCGTCCAGTGAGCCGGTCCTCAGGCAGAATGCAATGTTGGCGCTGTTCTCGGACGGGGCGTTCACAAGCGGCTCTCCTCCCGCAATCGGGCCGACACCTGCGAGATAGTCTGCGTAGAATGATGCCAGTCTCTGGCTGCCGTATGCTCCCTCGGAAATGCCGAAGAAGAAGAATCTGTTCGGGTCAATGTCGCTGTCCCCGAGGAATATCTGGCGGATAATCTTGTCCCAGACATACTGCTTGCCCTTCTGCCACCAGCGGTAGAAACTGAACTCGTCCGTGGTGATTCCGTTCGGTATGCGTGGCACGAAATAGGCCGACGGGCCTGCCTTCACATAGTCCTGTGAGCAGAGACTGTAGCCTGTGTTCCACTCGGATGACACTCCGCCGGAGCCGTGGAGATATACGAATGCAGGGAAGCCGTTCTCAGGCTTCGAGCCTCCGCCATAGCCCCAGTGATAGTTCATCTTGACTACCTCATTGGTATTCCACCAGTAGGTGCCGTCGTATTCCCATTTCGTCTCGAGTTCGACTGGAAGCTTGAAGTAGCCGAAGTCATTCTCGCTGTCGAATGCAATGATTTGCTGGAGCTTCTCCTCGGAGAAAGACTCGTTGGCTGCCTTCCAGAGCGACCATACGCGTTTTTGCGTAGACTCGATGTCATTCACATCGACAAGGTCGCTTGCCGAATAGGTATCCATGCCGGAATCCGTGTACCGTTTCAGGCTGCCGAGTTCATTGAGGAAAAACTGCCTTATGGCATCCTCGCTGGCCACAGGCGGCTCATTTTCACCACCTTCACCCGGATTGTCTGTACCTTCGCCCGGCTTCTCGTCACCTTCACCCGGCTTCTCATCCCCATCGTCCACGGCAATCTTGTTCTTGTCGGAGCAGGAATACAGGGCGGGCACTGCCGACGCCAGGCCCAAAATCACGAATAATCTGAATATGCGTTTCATAATATGCTTATTGTCAATTGATTAAAATTCACCCACGCTCCAGATGCCGTCGCCTCTGCGCTTGAACCATACGTCCACTATCTTGCCGAGCTCCATCGGAGTCCTGTCGGTCTCCTGCATAACTCCGGCTCCGGAGGTGGCATTGTACATCATTTTCTTTGAGTCATATACCACGCATTTGTTCGCCTGGTATCTCACATCCTTCATGTTCACCACGATCACGCTTCCGTCATCGAGTCCCAGGGCGGTCCACCACATATTGTAGTTGCCCTCGCCGCTGAGGCTTATGATATTGGCCCTCAATGGCTTGTCAAAATATGCGGATACAGGGAGGGTTCTGTTCCTGAGGTCATAGACGTAGAGCTGGCTGCCCACTGCCAGCATTGCGTAAGGGCAAGGGTAGGTGTTATAGACATAAGGGGATACATAGAGAGCGTCAGGGTCTCCCGGAAGTCCCTTGATTTCCTCGATGCGGGCATTGGTAACCTTGTACTCGAAGTTGCCCCTGCCGAAATTGGTCCTGCTGATCCACATTTCCTGCAGGAAATATCGTCCGTCCCGCTTGAATACCACGAAGGTGGAGGTGTATTCCCTGACGAAGATGGTGCCGGTGGAATAGCCGATAGTGAATACCTTTTCGGCCGCGCTCATGTCCTCCGGGCTGATGTACATTGACTGTGAGCCGTCGTCCGAGCTGACCGCGGACTCGTTCTGGATATTCAGAATCGGGAAACTGTGGCCTGCTCCGACATCTCCCTCCTGCATGTCCCATTCCACTGAACCGCCTGAGTCGCATACGTGGAACATCCTTTTGCGCCTGGAATCATAGACCACGCAGGCGTTCGGACTTATGCTGAACGGATGCATGTACAGGGAGCATCCGGATACTGCCTCTCCGTCGTATTCGAGCTGATTGTTCAGGAATTTTCCGGAGTGGAAGAGCTTGTTGGAATTCTTTACCCTGGTGTAGATATGGCCGTCCTGATCCGTGACAAGGTCCACTCTCGTCATCATCATTGCCTGGCTGATGTGGTCCATTCCCTCCGGATAGGAGCCGCCCGGGAAGACTGCCTCAATGCTGCCCACAGGGTCTTTCCTGAAGGTTTTGCCGTTGATGTCGATAGCTCCGCCCTCTGTCATCACGAGAATCTGGCCTACGGTAGTCTTGTCGTTGCAGTAATGCTCGTGGATGCCGATCGGCCCGGCAGGGAGATCCTCGCCGTTCTCCTTGAAGTACAGGTCAGGATATTCCACATAGGACTTCATTACCATTCCCGGATTCTCGTTCCCCTCCTCGAGGCCTGCGATTCCGGCCACGTCCTCGCTCTTCCATTTGATGAAGGAGAGGCTGCTCCTGCCGTTCTCCTTTTCGGAGAGCACAAGCACTCCGTACGCGTCGTACACCGCCTTGACATTGACGGTGACCCCGGCGAATGTCTGTATGTCCGTCACAGGGTCCGTCACTACCAGAAGCAATGTCTTCTTGTCAATGAGTTCGTCCGGGGTCCATTCGAAATCCAGGGTATTCCACTCGTCCCTGGTCTCCCCTTCGAGAGAGCCGAGATACCAGCGGTACTCGAGCCGTTCAGCATCACCCTCGCCGGAGACGAAGTTCAGCTTCGGGTGGATCGAGATGGTCTCCCCGCGCGTGATATTGTAAGGATTGGCGCAGTTCAGGCTGATGCTCAATGCATTGGCATCGTGATACTCATAGTTGCCCTTGTCCTTGTAGCAGCCCTGAAGACCCAGAACGAGGGCCAGGGCAGCCAGTGTTTTCAATATGTTTCCAAAGAGATTCATAGAGATTCGATTAGATGATAGGTAACTCCATCGGCGAACCGTCTTCCTCGGTGATGCCGTTCTCCTCAATGTATTCCTTGAACCCGAGGACGAGTTCGCGGAGTTCCGACGGCTCGAGGTCCGAGATGTCTGTCAGTCCGCAATAGTTGTAGAAGGCATTGTACTTCGCCGGGGTGTACTCCCCGAGGTAGCAGAGCGCAATGAATTCCGTCCACCACTCAGGCTTGAGCGGGGTGTTGTCGTAGATGACCTGTGCGGTGAGCTGGTCCTCATATCCGAGATTGAAATGCTTGCCGGCAAGCAGGAGAATCGTGAGCGTCACCTTTTCCTCATCCATTCTCGGAGTCTTGAAAAGCTTGATTTTCAGGTCAGTGGAGATTTCTCCCGCTTTCAGTACAGGTGCCTCGATTTCATATTCGTTCTCCTCTGCCGTGGTCTCTTCTTCCACTACGGCCACCTCGAAAGGCCTGTCGTAGTCGGTGACGTGTCCGATGAGGTTCACCTTGAAGCTGACCTCCATCTCCGACGCTCCCGCATAGGAGGCGAACGACTTGGTCAGATGGGCCAGGTCGATGGACTCACCGTCCGCGAAATCCTCCTGCTGGATGTAAAGCATGCTTTTGGCCGTGAATGTCGGAGTCTCCTGCTCCCTGCATCCCGCTATGGCGAGAACTCCCGCCAGGGCCATATATTTTACGAAATTTCTCATACTCTAGAAAATTGTCTCGTTCTCAGGCATCGGGAAGTACCACCAGGTCTCCCTGAAACTGTCAGAGGTGTCCCAGGCATTCGGGGCGACATTGAGTTTCTTGCAATAGAGGAAAATCTGCCCTTCCTCCACGAATTCGAGCCTGACGTCGTTGAGGAGCTCGCTCCGGAATGTCTCCGTATTGCCGATTTTCCCTGCAAGCTGGTTCTCAGGTGCGCTTCTGCCTACCTGGACTGTCTCGATATAGTCGGCGGCCCTGTCCCAGAGGGCATCGTCGGCAGCCTTTTCCGCCAGGATGTAGTACATCTCCGAGAGCCTTATCACCGGGATGATGTCCTGTGTGGCCGTGGTCAGGTCTCCCGACATTGACGGGGTGGTGTAGCGGGCGCAGACATTGTTGCCGGCCGTGTTCTTCTTCACAAGGGTGCTCCATCTGTAATCCGATGTGGATGAACTGACAAGCATGCTGTACATCGCATTGAGCTGGAGGGTGGTGCCGGTGGAGCGGAAGCGGTTGTAGTCGTCTATGAGGGTGGACTTGCTCACTCCGAAGATGAGGTCGCTGCTGAGCTTGTAGTCGGCCTGGGCATCCTCCGTTGATGTGAATGTGAAGAGTTTTCCGCCCGGCGAAGTCGCATCGATGACAATGCGGGCGGCCCTGGCGGCCTCCTCGTGGTTGCCTGCGTAGTTGTAAACCCTGGCCAGCAATGCGGTGATGGCGTAGTAGTTCATCCTGTAGCCCCTGAATGCGAAGAAAATGTCATCTGTCTGCGGGTAGGCGCTGCTGTAGGTCTTTCCGGAGAACCGGTATTTCGTCGTGAGCCTGTACTGGTTCAGGTTGTCCGCAAGGTCGTATCCGGCCACGAGCTCCTGAGCCGCAATGTAGTCCGCAATGATTCTGTCGATGAAGGCCGGAATCTCGAGGTAGTCGGCTATGTCCTTCGAGAACTTGTCGTAATAAGGCAATGCCACAGGCAGTTTTCCCTCCTCGTCCGGCTTGTAGAGATCCGGAGTCGGGGCGAAGTAAACGAGGATGAGATAGTGGCAGAATGCCCTGATTGCCAGGGCTTCTCCCTGTATGAGATTGCGCTCCGTCTCTCCGCCCTTGAACTTGCCGGCAGGCTCGTCCCCGATCTTGTCTAGGATGTTGTTGCAGTTGGCGATGGCGTTGTAGGCGGTGGACCATATTCCGGAAATTATGCTCTTGACTCCGTTCGTCGTGTAGGTGTAGCTGGCGACATCCTTGTAGTCAAGATTGTTCTTGTATGCGGAATTCCATTCATGCGTGTGCGCCAGAGCCTCCGTCATTCCGTAGGACAGCTCGCGTCCGTAGAGGGAGGTGGAGGACAGCTTGAGATAGATTCCGTTCAATGCAGTACGGTAACCCTCTCCCTTCGAGAACAGGTCGTTCTCGCCCATAGTGTCGGCAGGCTGGATGTCCAGCCATTTGCAGGATGTGGTCCCGAATGCCAGGAAAGCTGATGCCAGGAGGATTATTCCTCTCTTCAATATGCTGATTTTCATACTCTTCTGAATTTTAGAATCCTACCTGTACCGAGAAGTTGACCGACCTTGCGAAAGGATAGCTGAGACCTCGTTCCCTCTTTACCGAGGAGATGTTGAAGATGTCATTCACTCCGGCTTCAAGGCGGAGGAGGCTCATCTTCCATCTCTTTATCATCTTGCGGTCGAAATCATAGCCTATGGTGATGGAAGAGAAGTTGAGGTTGTTGTACTTCTGTACGAATCTGGAGGTAGGCCTCGTGCTGGTGAAGCCGTAGATTCCCGGCTCCATTCTCTTGTACTTGGCCACCTGTCCCGGTGTGCTCCATCTGTCTGTCAGGACCCTCCTGTCCACATTGGACTGGTAGATGCTGACTCCCTCGACCTTGGTGGCGAGGGTGGAATTGTAGCGGTCTCCGCCGGCCTCGTAGAGGAATGATGTATAGACCGTGAAATTCTTCCATTGGAAATTGAATCCGAATGAGCCCTGCACTTTCGGGTCGGTCACGCCGAGAACCTGCTGCTCGGAGGCCGACCACTCATTGGTGATCTTGCCGTCCTTGGTCAGGAAAATCTCGTCTCCGGTGGCCGGGTCGATGCCGAGGGACTTCATTCCCCAGATGGAATTGAGGGAAACTCCTTCAACATACTGGGTGAAAGGCTGGGATGCCTCTTCGGAATTGTTCCGGAATCCCGCCATCGCCTCCTGAACCCTGCGGTTGTAGCTTGTGAGGCTCTCCGCCACCTTCCTGAGCCGGTTCTTGTTATGGGCCAGGTTGGCGTGGAGGGTGAGGAACATGTCTTTGGTGCGGATGACCTCGGCCCTGAGCTGGAGCTCGACTCCCTTGTTGGTCACCTCTCCGATATTGTCCCTGAAGCTGGTGAATCCGCTGGAGCTCGGAAGGGTCACGTCATTGATAAGATCCTTTGTGAGCTTGCTGTAGTAGCTGAACTTTGTGTAGAGTCGGTTCTTCCACAGCCCGAGTTCGAAACCGGCGTCAAGCTGGTCGGTAACCTCCCATTTGAGGGCGGTGTTGCCCATGGACATAAGGGAGACTCCGTATCCGGTCTTGTACCATTCCTCCGTGTTCACGCTGTATGTTGTGAGGGCTGCGTAGGCCGGGAAGTTGATTTTTCCGGTCCTTCCGTAGGTGGCCCTCAGGCGCAGCATCGTGACCGGGGTCGATTTCATGAAGTCGTATTTGTGGATGTTCAGACCGGCTCCGGCAGCCCAGAACGGGGCGAACTTGTTGTCCTTTCCGAATGACGAGTTTCCGTCAAGCCTGCAGGAAGCGTCGAGGAGATAGATGTCCCTGTAGCTGTAGTTGACTCCCGCGAGGAATCCGACTGTGCGGGACAGACTCTCTGAGGATGAAGGCTTTCCGGTGATTTCCTGGGCGTAGTTGATGGAGTCGAAGCCGCTGGAAGGGAAGCCGAAGAATGCGGAATTGACCGAACTGCTCTTGCTGTTGAGGATGTTCACGCCGGCCTGTCCGTTGACATTGTGGTCGCCGAACGACCTGTTGTAGGAAAGGTAGGTGCTGAAGTCCCAGGAGAGCCTTTCGGAGTCTGTCTTGGTCAATGTGCCCGAAGACGGGTTCGAGAGGTCCAGAATCTGCGAGTTCTGCTTCGACCTCGGGTCCAAGAAGCGCCTGGAGGCTGACATTCCCTTGGTAATGCTGACCTGTCCGTTCAGGCGGAGTCCGTCAATGATGTACCAGTTGACGGAAAGGTTGTTGGTGAACTCCTGGTTCTTGGACTTGCTGTAGTTGCCCAGGCTTGCCTCGTAGAGCGGGTTCTTCCTTATGGATGTGTAGATACTCCAGTCCCGCAGCGATTCAAGGTATTTTCCGTCTGCGTCGAGATATTCGTCATAAGGCTGGGCCTTGGTATAATCTGAGAATGAACCGTATGGGGACTCCTTCGAGTCAGTCTGGAGGAAGGAGGTGTAGTTCTTGATTGACAGCTGTTTATAGACATACTGGATATAGACTCCGGCGCCTGTCCTGTTACGCTGCGAGCCCTTCATCACACCGTCCTGGTCCGCATACTGGAGGTCAACTCCGAAACGGAACGAGCTGCTTCCTCCGTCAATGTAGAGGGTGTGCTTGTGGTTGAACGCCGTCTTGAGCGGCTTGGAGAGCCAGTAGGTATCCACGCCCCTGCGCACATTGGTGAGCTTGGCATTGTATTCGGTAAGCCTTTCCACCAGGTCTGACGGCACTCCCGCCTTCTCCGGGTCATAGCAGCCGGCAAGCAATTCAGTCTGAAGCTTTTCCTCGGCATTCATCAGGTTGTAGTCGCTGAGATCCGGCGAGTCCACCGAGCCCACGAGCTTGTAGGTCACCTTCAGTTCGCCAGGCGAAGGGGCCACCGAGGTGATGACAATGACACCGTTGGATGCCCTGGAACCGTAGATGGCGGTGGCGGCGGCATCCTTCAGGATGGTCACGTTCTCAATACGCTCAGGGTCCATGTCGTAGAACTTCTGCACGGAAATCTCGAATCCGTCCAGAATGAAGATCGGCAGGTTCGGATTGTTCTCCAGATTGGCCTTGCTGAGATCCTCCACGTCAAGTTCCTTGGTGCCGACTCCGGACTCGCCTCGGATATAGACCTCCGGGAGGGAGTTCGGGTCCGAGCCGTTGAGGTTGTTCTCCTTGATTCGGAATGAAGGGTCGAATGACTGGATGGCCTTGATGACATTGGTCTTGGAGGCCTTCAGGAGCTCTTCCTTGCCTATGGAAACAGTGTTTCCGGTGAAGCTTTCCTTCCTTATGTTGGCATATCCGGTCACGACCGACTGCTCGATCTCGGACACGTCCTCGGCGAGGGTGACATTGATCCTGGTCGTACCCGTGAAGGTCACTTCCTTGTTGACCATTCCGATGCAGCTGAACACGAGTATCGGCTTGGCCTTAACCTTGTCCGCCGGAATGACAATGCTGTATTCTCCGTGGGCATCGGTCATTGTGCCTCCTGAAAGATTGTCCTTCAGGTAAACCGTGACGCCCGGAAGCGGCTCCTTGCCCTGGTCGATGACCTGTCCTGTGACGGTCACGCTTCCGCTCTGAGCCGACGCTGCCAGGCCGCCCAGCAATGCCGCGAGGCTGACAATCGCTTTCTGCAATATGTTCCGAAATGGTTTCGGACTGATTTCTGGCATATTGTGCTGTGTTTGTTTGATTATTCCCGGTTTCTTCGGGGATTTCCAAAATTACCGAACCGGGACAGGCCAGGCCTGTGAAGGTCTTTTCTTGTCCCGGTGAAATTTCAATGTGGGTGCTGTTACTGAATCTTCTGGCAGCGGACTGAGAATGCCGATGCGGCGCTCCACTTGGCTGACGGATCCACAGCGTTTGCTGCGACATTAGGGTCGTATGAGATTCTGAGGCAGTAAACGTATCCGCCAGGATTGCCGTTGTAATAGCGTACATTGGCTGACCAATATTCTCCATACATTCCCGCCTTCATCTTGTTCTCTCCGGTAAACTCGCGGAAACCAGGAGTAGGATACCAGGTCTTGCTGCCGTCAGCGAGGGTGAATCCTAAGCTGTTGTTTGTATTGTTCAGATCTGAGGTCGAGAATCCGGCCTTGGCCCAGATTCCGTCTTCTCCTCCGTCAGGCACTCTCCAACCTGCTGGACAAGGGTCATAGACAGTCTTGGTTCTCTGCCATCTGGTGATATCCTTGATTGCATCTGAACTCCTGTCGTCATAGAGCCAGTCGCAGGACCCTTTACCACTAGGATTGTCCCAGTTGCCCTGGATGAAGGTCTGAGGATGGGCAATGGCATAGGCGATGGTGCCGGTGGTCTCGGTGCAGCTTACGAGCTTCTCCTCACCTGTAAAGGCGGAAAGCTTGGAAACATCAGCCTCGCAGCAGCCCATGAACGGATCCTTTCTTCCCCACTGGTAGAGGAGGCCGAGGGTCTTGGTGGTTCTCGCACCCGCCTCGGTCGCGCCGAGGTTGCGGTCCATCATTGTACCCGCATCGTTCCTGTAAACGTGCTCCGCAGGCTGGTCGGTAAGCCAGATGTGCCAGGACCAGATAATGTTGCCGTCAGCGTCCTTCAAGGCCACGAGAGCATTGCCCTTGGTGTAGGTGGCAGGTGTGGTGAAGCCGACGTAACCGTCCTTCCAGCATACTCCGCTGACGATCGAGCCCTTTGCAGGCATTTCATCGGTACAGAAAGACTCCCAGAGGATCTCAGCCTTTGCTCCGGACAGTGTCTGGGACTTGTCATTGCCCTTGACAGCCTGGAACTTGTAGGTGCCGGCCTTGGTGACAATGTAGCAGTTCGCAGACTCGCCGGCCGAGAGGTCCTCAGCCTTGCTCATGTCAATGTCGGCTTCTTCCTCATATACGTTGCCGCCGGTCTTGAACTCGATCACGTCGCCGAATGTGTACTTGTCGCCAATCTTGCAGTATGAGCAATAGTAATATGTCTTGTCCTTGGCGAGACCGGATACGGTGATGGTGAAATTGCCGGATGCGTCAGGCGTGCCGGCCTTCTGTACGGTCACGATATCAGGATCTCCCACCCTGTTAGGCTTGTTGGATTCTGAATATGATACTCCGGCCTCCACTGTGCCGTTTCCGCTGACTTCGAGCTTGCCTGTCCAGGTAACGGTGGTCCCGTCAATAATCGGAGTGCTGAGGGTAACCGTGGCGGTTGTAGTCTCCTCTCCCGGCTTGTCCTCTCCCTCTCCCGGTTTGTTGTCGCCCTCACCAGGCTTTTCGTCTCCGTCATCAGGTGTTTCAATCTTGTTGTCTTCCCCGCAACTTGTCACTGCGATGGCTCCTCCTGCCAGAGACAGGGTTACAAGAGCCGTGGCTAATTTCGCCCAAAAGTTCGTGCTTTTCATAACCTGTTAATGTACAACTAATAATTAAATACTTCCCATACTGGTCGAGCTGATAATGTGGCCCGCAACCTCCAAATATACGAATTTCTCCGGGTTTGTTGCATCTCAATGATAATTTTTTGGAGAATAATGAACTGATAACCCTGTACGAATAGTGAATAGTCGCCATTCAAATCTGAAACATTCTCCAATATATCAGATATTTCACTATATTTGTAACCTATTTGCCCTTCTGAAAACCGGAGGATGGAAGGTGGATTCAGTCCTGTCGGAAACAGGTGCGGCTCCCATCGCGCAAATCCCGGAAGGAAGTGGCGGAAAAAACTATCAGTAACAATCAACCAACTGTATATTATGGATTGGAAATTATTCTGTGCGGCTTTGGCCGGAATGGCAGTCAGCCTGGCGGCCTGCGACAATGAAGACACGAAGCCCGCATTTCCTGAAATTTCAGTCAACAACGGAGAGGT
>JALFFZ010000028.1 GCA_022777585.1 Bacteroidales bacterium
GGGCTCCAAGATTTGGGTCAATACCATCTGGGCATCTCTATGCGGAGGCATTGGCAACGATGACGACGCGGCCTTCATCAGCGGCGACCCTGACAAGGTTTACAGCAGATATCTTGACAAGGGTGTCTCTATGATTCAGACTGACAGGCCTGAACTGCTTATCGGCTATCTCGAGAAAGCCGGAAGGCATACATTGAGATGACCATCTGAAATCCAACCACAATAAATAACACCAAATCCTTTATTTATGAAAAGACAATTGAGTATCATTGTGACCTTCGCTTTGATGCTGTTCTCGGTTTTGTCCTTGAGCGCACAGCCAGGTAAGGTCGTAGTGTCCGGTACCGTCAAGTCGGATTCCGGTGAGCCATTGGTAGGAGCAAGCGTCCTCGTGAAAGGCTCAACCACGAGAGGTACAATCGTCAATGCTGACGGTACCTATCAGATTTCTGCATCAGAAGGCGAGACCCTCATCTATGACTGCCTCGGATTCGTTTCTCAGGAAGTCAAGCTCACTGGAGCCACAAGGGTTGACATTGTAATGATTGAGGACACCAATTTCCTCGATGAGACAATCGTCGTGGGTTATGCCCCGATGCGTAAGAGCGACTTCACCGGATCTGTCGCCTCAGTCAAGAGCGACGAGCTCCAGAAGTCCACAGCGACTGTAGGACAGGCTCTCGTAGGCCGCGTTGCCGGTGTCGAGATTCGTCAGGCCAACGGTGCCCCTGGTGCCGGAGTTAACATCCGCGTTCGTGGAGTAAACTCCCTGACTGCAAGCACTGCCCCTCTCTATGTTGTCGACGGATATCCCGTCGCTGATGACGACTTCATCAACCCTAATGACATAGAGAGCATTGAAATTCTCAAGGATGCTGCATCAGCCGCTATTTACGGTTCCAGGGGCGCTTCCGGAGTAGTCCTCATCACCACCAAGAGAGGACGTGATTCCGAAAGGGCTACAGTAACCTATGACTTCTCATACGGCGTACAGACCCTCGGCCGCAAGGTTGACCTTCTCAATGCCCGCGAGTTTGCAGAACTCTATGTTGACGCACGAAACAACTCCTACTGGGCATATTGCCAGAAGGGCGGGATTGAGTACAATCCTACCGATGACAATGCCACCCGTACCACAAAGCTCAAGGGTGCCGGCATCAACCAGGGCGTTGACAACATTGGTCTGTCCCCATTCTTCTGGGATTTCAGCAAGAACGACTTCGCATCCACCGCACTCCAGTATGATACCGACTGGCAGGACCAGTACTTCAGGGCTGCCGGCATTCAGCGTCACAATGTCAGCGTGACCGGAGGAAGCAAGAACATCAAGTATATGGCCTCCGTCGGCTATCTTAACCAGGCCGGCATCATCGGGCCTTCAGGCCACAAGCAGATCAATGCCCGCGTAAACATTGACGCAAAGGTGTCAAAACGCATTTCCGTTGCCGCAAGCTACGCAATGACCAACACCAAGACCGACGAGGTAAAGACCTACGGACGAAGCAACAGCGGCGGAGAGAATGTAGAAGGCGCAGATGGTGCGACACAGGCCTGCCTCGTTGCCGTGCCTAACTTCCCGGCATACAATGACGGAAGCATTACAGGAACCGAAGCCTGGGCTATCGCCAACAACAACGGAGCCAACACAGCCGAGCTCTGGGGGTCATACAACAGCGAAAAGGGTTCTCTTGCACGTTCCTGGATGAACTTCTTCTCAAAGAACTGGGGTATCAACTCATCCGAGTCCCCTCTGGTTCTTGCAAATGAGCTTTCCATCAAGAACACCAAGGTAAGACACAATCTTACGGTGTCTGCCACCTGGGAACCGATTGACGGGCTGAAGCTCAAGGCTCAGCTCGGACGACTCTGGGACGACCAGACCTACAGCAAGTTCCGCCCTAACAGCATTGGTGCCGGTTCCAACATAGCCTATACACCTGGTCTGGAATCATCCAGCCACTATGCTATTTCCCGCACAATGAAGAATCAGGACTCCCTCGGCGAGTTCACTGCTTCATACAACCACAAATGGGGCAATCATCGACTCGACGCACTCCTCGGTTTCACCGTGCAGGACCACACTTACAACAGCATCGGTATTATGGCGACCCAGTTCACCAACAACCGTATCCCGGATGTCAGCGCGACTGTTGACCCTAATGCGGTTCAGGAATATGGCGTCAGCCGTTACGAGTACAATCTCCTCTCCTATCTCGGTCGTGTGAACTATTCTTATGGAGACAGATACAGTCTCACTGCAAGTTTCCGTGCTGACGGTTCATCACGCTTCGGTTCCCAGAGCAAGTGGGGATACTTCCCTTCAGTATCAGGAGGTTGGACACTTTCCAATGAGCCGTTCCTCAAGGATGCACTCAAGGATATGACCATCAGGCTGCGTGCAAGCTGGGGTATCAGCGGAAACAACAATATCGGTAACTATGCATCCATCGCCACGATTGACACTGGCGTCACCGGAATGGGCAACGGTATCAATTCCACCTCTTATGAGAAGGCATTCGTAGATGCAGCCCTCAGTTGGGAGACCACAAAGCAGACAAACATCGGTCTTGACCTCGGATTCTTCGGAGGAAGGCTCAATCTCATCGGAAACTATTATCTCTCAAATACTTCCGATGTGCTCTATCAGCTCGGAATCCCAGCGATTTCCGGTTCTACATCCACGACCACCAATCTTGGTGATTCCAAGATTCAGAACCAGGGATTCGACATCCAGATTGACGCACGTATCCTCGAAGGCCCTGTTACCTGGACAGTGGGAACCAACTTCTCCCTCAACCGCAACAAGGTCCTCTACCTCGCTGAAGGCGTTGACGAAATCTTCAGCACGACCATGCGTTCCGCCCAGACTCACGTTACTAAGGTGGGCTATCCTATTGGTTCATTCCTTGCGTACAGGACTGACGGCATAATGACAGAGGCCGACTACCAGAACGTCCTGAAGGACCGTGCAGTGTTCGAGGCCAACGGAAAATCATTCCCTGCCGGATACAAGCTCCAGGGTCCTGCTGTTCCTGACTATGCTCTCGAGTATCTGTCTCCGGGAAATGTGATTTACCACAATACCAATGGCGACTACAAGATTACCGAGGACGACCGCGAGATTGTCGGCAGCCCATATCCTGACTTCACAGGAGGTTTCAATACCGGAATATCCTTCAAGGGCATCGACATTGCCGTAGGCTTCACATACTCCGTAGGCGCAAAGGTTATCAATTTCAACGACTACTACTGCTACAATATGGAGGGTTCCGGCAACCAATACGGTGTTGTACGCAACCGCTGGAAGAGTGATGCCGAACCTGGTGACGGCTTCGTACCGAGAGCATTCCGTCACGGCAACAAGAACACCGGAATGAAGATTTCTGACCGCTACATTGACAATGCGAACTATCTCCGAATGTCAACTGCAAGCATCGGCTACAACTTCCCTAAATCAATCTGCGAAAAACTCCATATCCAGGGCTTCCGGATTTATGTAAATGGAGACAACCTCTTCACTGTCACCAACTACCGTGGTTTCAACCCTGAGGTTGACCAGTATTCTGTCGGTGGCAAGACCGTCAAGGAGGGCAAGTCCAATGCCAATATGATGCCGGGATTCGACTGGGGTTCATACCCGATTGCCCGCATTATCACCGGTGGTATCAAACTTACATTCTAAATGAATATGGATATGAAAATCAATAGAATATCAACAATTGCTGCAATCTCACTCGCAGCCGTATCCTGCAGCGACTTCCTGAATCTTTCAGACCCGAACGCTGTTACTACGGAAAACTACTACACTTCCGTAGATGATATCCAGAACTCTGTCAACGGAACTTACGCTGTCCTGAAGGAGAGCAATTTCCTCGGCAGCAGCGCCTGCTATTTCGAGGACAATAAGGCAAGGCTTCTGATTTATCCTGATACCGGAGTCGGCGGTGGTGAGAACGCCCAGTTCGACAACTGCACAGTTCAGGCCGGAAACCAGATGGTTCTGAGCCGCTGGAATGCAATCTACAAATGTATTGACCGTGTCAATGTGGTTCTCAAACATATTGATGACATCAAATATTCTTCGGAGGACCTCCGCTCACAGCTTGAGGCTGAAGTCAGGTTCGTACGCGCACTTTGCTACTACACCCTCGTGTGTGACTGGGGTCCTGTTCCGGTAGTTCTCCAGAAACTTGGCAGTCTTGCCGAAGTCAATGCTGCCAATGTGCGCCAGCCGAAGGAAGTTGTATATCAGGCTATTTTCGATGACTGCAAGTTCGCGGCAGAGAGCAAACTCCCTGATCTTCAGTCAGCTGCCAATTGCGGCAGGGCATCCAGGGTAGCTGCCAAGACTCTCTGGGCAAAGGCCGCTCTCCAGATGGCTACCGATGAGGATTTCAAGGACAGGAAGGCCGAGCTCTGCAATGTTGCATTGACAAACCTCAAGGATGCCTGGGGCAAGGCTCCTTTCGCAAACTTCACCACTGTTCCGGTTGATGAAATCTGGGATGTTACGAATCAGGCAAGTGCGAAGGAAAGCATTTTCCAGCTCGTGTACATAGGTGGTTCAAACTCTGCCAACTCGACTTTCAACACCCAGTTCCGTCCTACCGATATCGATGACCCTGCCAAAGAGGTCAATTCGACAGCTGCATCTGGCGGACACTTCATGCCGTTCAATACCACGACCTCAATCTACAATGAGGCTGGAGACAAGCGTTTCACCACTTTGATGGCGAAAGGTGCCCATAAGGGTAACGAGACCTATTATACACTGAAATACACTGACTTGGACGCATCCGGATATTACGGTTGCAACAATGTTGTGCTCCGCTATGCGGATGTGGCTCTTATGCTTGCGGAGGCCTATTATCACACCGGAGACGCGGCCAAGGCACAGGAGTTCGTCAATCTCGTCAGGGCACGTGCCGGTCTTTCAGGTGTAACTGTCTCTGGAACAGCCCTCAGGGACGTCATCTACAAGGAGCGCAAGAGGGAGTTCGCATACGAGTTCAAGGCTTTCAGCGATATGAAGCGAGGCTATTCCAAGGCTGAAATTCAGTCTCTTATGACAGCCGACGGTGCTACTGAATACAGCAACACTGACTATTATCTTCCAATTCCTCATGCACAACATATCCTCAATCCTACGGGACTTTATCAGAATGAGGGATATTGATTTACAATGAATTGATTGATTACGAGGGCGGGAAACCGTCCTCGTAATCGTATTTGTGTACCCTGCCCGAATTGCGAATATTTATATCGGAAAATGAAAAGAATCAATGTAATCGCTGCGGTCATATCCGCATTATTCTTCACTATGGCAGCCGGAGCTCAGACTCCGAAAAATGTGAAGTACGAATTCACTGAAGCTTCAGATCTTGCTTTGGTCGGCAAACTCTTCCCTGACACGCCGAACCCGTACAACCGCATTGATACGGTACGCTTCAAGGGCTTCACGAAAACTGAGAACAGCCAGGTAAGGATGTCCTCCGGAATCTCTGTAGCCTTTAGAACCAATTCCACAACTATCTCTGTAAAAGCCACTTACGGATATAAGCAATACGCCTCGCACATAGGCGGGTACTCGTCCAGGGGATTTGACTTGTACATCAAGAGAGACGGAGAATGGGTTTGGGCGGCAGCAGGATGCGGTCCGATTGACAAGGAGGATGGTTACAACACGGTACTGATAAAGAATATGGATGGAAGTATGAAGGAGTGCCTTCTCTATCTTCCTCTATTCAGCGAGGAGTATTCAGTGCAGATTGGAGTTCAGTCAGGCTCTGTGATTGAGAAGGGTGATGTTCCTTTCCGGCACAGGGTGGCAATTTTCGGCTCCAGCTTCACTCACGGAACCAGCACCTCGCGTCCCGGAATGACTTATCCGGCACAATTCTGCAGGAATACCGGCATCCAGCTGCTCAGCCTCGGATGTTCCGGCAACTGCAAAATGCAGTCATACTTTGCCGATGCACTGGTCAATGCCCCTGACATTGACGCATTCATTTTCGACTCTTTCTCCAATCCGACAATTGAAGAAATCCGGGAACGCCTCTTTCCCTTCATTGAGAAACTTCAGGGTGCACATCCCGGCAAACCGCTGATTTTCCAGCACACCATTTACAGGGAGAGACGGAACTTCGACCTTGCCACGGAAAAGAATGAGAGC